>URKE01000005.1 GCA_900548285.1 uncultured Eubacteriales bacterium
ATTCCGTCGCCCGCCCGGTTTACATATTATTATATCGCCCGATTTACATATTATATATAACGCGGCTTTAGGACGGTTATAACGAGATTGCGAAACGGCGTGAAAAACAGTCTGAAAAAAAATTTAAAATATCGTGAAAAAACGTTTGACAAAATGTTTTACATAGTGTATGATATGTAGGCTGTGTTAAATATGGGTTGAGACAGAAAGTTACTTAATCCACGCTTGTTAACGGGAACCGGACCCGTTATATGAAAGTAGGAAGATAATTTCTGTTGACAATTGTGAGGGTTTAACCCTTGCGACTAACTGCGCGAAAAACGCGATAGAGGTCACTTGCAAACACACAGCGGCGAGTGATTTTTTTATTGGTTTAAGCGCGACACACACGGCAAAGTTGATAATATGTTAGTATAAAACGGAGGTAACAAAATGGCAGGTCAGAAAATCAGAATCAAATTGGCGGCTTACGATCACAAAATGGTAGATCAGGCAACCGAAAAGATTGTTGAAACCATGAAAAAAGCAGGCGCGAAGATAAGCGGTCCGATCCCCCTTCCCACAGAGAAAGAGGTCGTAACCATTCTTCGTTCTCCTCACAAGTATAAGGACAGCAGAGAGCAGTTCGAAATCAGAACTCACAAAAGACTTATCGACATTTACTCCACCAACGCGAAGATTCTCGACAGTATTCATCTTCCCGCAGGCGTAGACGTAAAAATCAAACTCTGATTCAAACAGGTAAAAAGAATTTTTTAATATATTCGGAGGTGAACTTTATCTATGAATAAAGCAATCATTGGAAAGAAATTGGGTATGACTCAGATCTTTTCCGCAGACGGAAAAGTAATCCCGGTCACAGTCGTCGAAGCAGGTCCTTGCCCGGTCGTTCAGATCAAAACAACGGGTAACGACGGCTACGAAGCGGTAAAAGTCGGCTTCGGAAACGTAGACGAGAAGAGAGTGAACAAGCCCGACGCGGGTCAGTTCAAAAAAGCAGGCGTAGCGCCCCTTAAAGTTCTGAAGGAATTCAGATTCGACGACGTCAGCGCGTATACCGTAGGACAAGTCATCACTGTTGATACCTTCGCCGAAGGCGATAAGGTCGACGTTGTGGGACTCACGAAAGGTCACGGTTTCTCGGGCGTTATCAAGAGATGGAATCAGCACAGACTTAAAATGACTCACGGCGTAGGTCCCGTTCACAGAGAAGTGGGCTCTATGGGAGCAAACAGTTCTCCGTCGAGAGTTTTCAAGAACAAGCACATGCCCGGACAGTACGGTAACGAAAGAGTGACTATTCAGAATCTTGAAATCGTCAAGGTCGATACCGCTCGTAACGTACTTCTCATAAAGGGAGCGATCCCCGGACCGAAGGGCGGAATCATTACGGTTTCCAACACCGTAAAGTCGGGTAAATAAGGAGCGTGAAAAACTATGCCAAACGTTAAAGTTTATAATATGAAAGGACAAGAGGTAGGAACGAAAGAACTTAGCAACTTGTTTGAAGCGGAATACAACGAGCCGCTCGTTCATCAGGCGGTGGTGACAAGACTTGCCAACATGCGTCAGGGAACGAAAGGCACGCTTACCAGAACGGAAGTCCGCGGAGGCGGTAAAAAGCCTTGGAGACAGAAAGGAACGGGTAACGCAAGACAGGGTTCGATAAGGGCTCCGCAGTGGGTAAAGGGCGGCGTCGTCTTTGCTCCGAAGTCGAGAGATTTCAGCAAGAAGATGAATAAGTTCGCTCGTCGCGGCGCGCTTTTGTCCGCGGTTTCCAAGAGAGTTGCCGACAACGATTTCTTCGTGATCGACAACATCGCCGTTAAGGACGGAAAGACCAAGGAAATGGTCGAATTCATGAAGGCGTTCAAATTCGAGAAGAGCGTTCTCGTGGTAATGAGCGACAACGACGCGCTCGTTATCAGAGCGGCAAAGAACATCAAGGCTTTGCAGACTCTCCCCGTGAACGAACTCAACACTTACGACGTTGTCAAAAACAGCGTACTCGTAATGTCTGCAGACGCTGTCGATAATTTGCAAGCCGTTTACGGAGCGATGTTCGACAACAATTTTGCGAATCAGGAGGATGACGAATAATTTATGGAAAGAGATATCATTATTAAACCTATTCTTTCCGAAAAGAGTTACGAAACCATCAAAGATAAGAAATACACTTTCATGGTTGCGAAGGACGCCAATAAAACGGAGATCAAACTCGAAGTTGAAAGAAAGTTCGACGTTCAGGTCGAAAAAGTCAACACTGTGAACTGCCACGGCAAACTTAAGAGAATGGGCAGATCGCAAGGCTATACGCCCGATTACAAAAAGGCTATAGTTACCCTTAAAAAAGACAGCAAGGGCATTAAGTTCTTTGAGTCGTTACAATAATACGGAGGATCTGAATTATGGGAATTAAGAGATATAAACCGACTTCCCCGGCTCGTCGTTTTATGACGGTTTCGACGTTTGAAGAGATTACCTGCACGAAGCCCGAAAGATCTTTGCTTGAAGATCAGAGACATACCGCAGGCAGAAATGCTCAGGGAAGAATCACCGTTCGTCATCACGGCGGCGGCAATAAGAGAAAATATCGTATCATCGATTTCAAGAGAAATAAAGACGGAATCGAAGCGACGGTCAAGACGATCGAATACGATCCGAACAGAACGGCAAACATCGCCCTTCTCGTTTATAAGGACGGAGAAAAGAGATATATTCTCGCTCCTCTCGGTCTTAACGTAGGCGACAAACTCGTATCCGGCAAGGACGCCGATATCAAAATCGGCAACGCCCTTCCGCTTGAATTTATCCCCGTCGGTACGATGATTCACAACATCGAACTTCAGCCCGGCAAGGGCGGTCAGATCGCGAGAAGCGCGGGCATGGCTGCTCAACTTATGGCAAAAGAAGGCGGAATGGCCACTCTTAAAATGCCGAGCGGAGAAATGAGATACGTTTCGATCAAGTGCAAGGCTACGATCGGTCAGGTCGGTAACCTCGATCACGAAATCATCAGAGTAGGTAAGGCAGGTAAGACCAGACATATGGGTATCAGACCTACCGTAAGAGGCGCGGTCATGAACCCGTGCGATCACCCGCACGGCGGTGGTGAAGGTAAGGCTCCCGTCGGACACGCAGGTCCGCTTACTCCGTGGGGTAAACCGGCTCTCGGCTACAAGACGAGAAAGAAGAAGAATAAGACTGACAAGTTTATTCTTAAGAGAGTTAACTGAGGAGGTTAGAACAGTATGAGCAGAAGTGTTAAGAAAGGACCTTTCGTTCAAGAGAAATTACTTAAAAGAGTAGAAGCGTTGAACGCAGAGAATAAGAAATCCGTTTTAAAGACCTGGTCGAGAAGTTCGACGATATTCCCTCAGATGGTCGGTCATACGATTGCCGTTTACGACGGAAGAAAGCACGTACCCGTATATATTACGGAAGATATGGTAGGCTGCAAACTCGGCGAGTTCGCTCCGACCAGAACCTTCAAAGGTCACGCAGGCTCGAAAACGACCGGTAAATAAGAAGGGAGGTAGAGAATAATGGCTACAAACGCTAGAGAAAGAAAAAAGAAGTACGTAGCGAACGCTAAGGCAGAAACCGGCGTTTCGGCAACGGCTAAATATATCAGAATATCTCCTTACAAGATCAGACCCGTTCTCGATCTTATAAGAGGCAAGAAGGTCACCGAAGCGGAAGCGATGCTTGAGAACATTCCCAAGGCGGGATCCGAACCCATCAGAAAGGTTCTTCTCTCCGCCGCTGCGAACGCAGAGCACAACAAGGGATACGATAAAGCCGAACTTTACGTTAAAGCGTGCTATGCCGATCAGGGCCCGACGCTTAAGAGAATGCAACCCATGGCTCACGGAAGAGGTTTCCGTATCTTGAAGAGAACGAGCCATATCACGGTCGTAGTCGACAACGCTAAGGCGGAATAACCAGGAGGACGTTATGGGACAGAAAGTTAATCCACACGGTTTAAGAGTAGGAGTAATTAAAGGTTGGGATACTCAGTGGTATGCCGACAAGAAAGATTTCGGCGCTTTCCTTAAAGAGGACTACGAAATAAGAAAATTCATAAAGGACACCTATTATGCGTCTGCGATTTCCAAAATCGCGATCGAAAGAGCCGCGGGCAGAATCGCTATCACGATTTACACCGCAAGACCGGGCGTTCTTATCGGAAAAGCCGGAGCGGGAATCGAAGTAATCAAAAAGCAACTTGCTAAAGTTACGAAAGGCAAGCAGGTTTCCGTTAACATCATCGAAGTGAGAAAACCCGATTGCGACGCGCAACTCGTTGCCGAATCCATCGCCGCTCAACTCGAAAAGAGAGCGTCTTTCAGAAGATGTATGAAGCAGGCTATCGGCAAATCCATGAGAATGGGCGTCAAGGGCGTAAAGGTTATGGTAAGCGGTCGTCTTGACGGCGCGGAAATCGCGAGATGCGAACAGTATCACGACGGTTCCATTCCTCTTCAGACCCTTCGCGCGGATATCGATTACGGTATCGCTACGGCTCACACCACGTTCGGCGCGATCGGTATAAAGGTATGGATTTATAACGGCGAAGTTTTAGGCGACGCTAAAAGATCCGAAGGAGGCAAAGCGTAATTATGTTGATGCCAAAAAGAGTTAAAAGAAGAGCGCAGCACCGCGGCAGAATGACCGGTAAGGTCACCAAGGGCAACAAGATCGCGTACGGCGATTTCGCTCTCGTAGCCGAAGGATCGGCATGGGTAACGTCCAACCAGATAGAAGCGGCCAGAATCGCGATGACGAGATTCGTCAAACGTGGCGGTCAGGTCTGGATCGACATATTCCCTCACAAACCTATAAGCAAAAAGCCTGCGGGAACGAGAATGGGTTCCGGAAAAGGCGGAGTTGAGTATTGGGCGGCGGTTGTCAAACCGGGCAGAGTACTTTTCGAAATGGCGGGCGTATCCGAAGCCGACGCAAGAGAGGCTATGAGGCTTGCCGGCTATAAACTTCCCATCAAGACGAAGTTCGTAGTCAAAGAAAAAACGACAGAAGGAGTTGAAGGTTAAACATGAAAGCGCAAGATATTCACGGTATGACCAACGATGAGTTGCAGGTAAAACTTGCCGAACTCAAAGACGAACTTTTTAACCTTCGTTTCCGCCACGCAGTAAACGAACTTGAAAATCCTAACGTTATTAATTCCACGAAGAAAGACATCGCGAGAATCAAAACGGAAATACGCGCCAGAGAAATTAAGGCGAACGTTTAACGCGGAGGAGAGAAGATGGAAAGAAATTTAAGAAAAGAAAGAGTCGGATTAGTTGTGTCCGACAAAATGGATAAGACGGTCGTGGTAAGCGTCGAACTTAAAGCAACTCATCCGCTTTACAAAAAGACCATCACCACCACCAAGAAATACAAAGCGCACGACGAAGAAAACGTATGCGGAGTAGGCGATAAGGTAAGAATAGTCGAAACCAGAAAACTTTCCAAGGATAAGAACTGGAGAGTCGCCGAGATAATCGAAAAGGCTAAATAATATAGGAGGAGCAAGAAATGATACAACCACAGACCAGATTAAAAGTTGCCGATAACTCGGGCGCTAAAGAAATCATGTGCATCAGAGTTCTCGGCGGTTCGTTCAGAAAATGTGGAAACATCGGCGACGTAATCGTTGCCAGCGTTAAGACTGCGACTCCGGGCGGAGCCGTAAAGAAAGGCGACGTAGTCAAAGCGGTTATCGTCAGAAGTTCCAAGGGACTCAGACGTCCCGACGGAACGCATATCAAATTCGACGACAACGCGGCGGTAATAATCGACAATCAGAAGCAGCCGAGAGGAACCCGTATCTTCGGACCTGTCGCGCGCGAACTTCGTGAAAAAGATTATATGAAGATAATATCGCTCGCGCCGGAAGTGCTGTAAGGAGATCGGACTATGAAAATTAAAAAGAATGATACCGTATATGTAATTGCCGGTAAGGACAAGAAAACCACGGGAAAAGTACTTTCCGTAGACGCCGAAGCCAACAAGATCAAAGTCGAAGGCGTATGCGTTCAGATGAAACATCGGAAGGCGAGAAAGGCTAACGAAACGAGCGGAATCGTTAAAGTAACCGGTTCTATCGACGCTTCCAACGTAATGGTTGTCTGCCCCGCTTGCAACGCTCACACGAGAGTGGGATATTCTATCGTAGGAGATAAGAAGATCAGAGTCTGCAAGAAGTGCGGCAAGCCGCTCGACGTAAAAGCCGAGGCGAAGAAAGCCGCCAAGAAAGCCGCGACGAAGAAAACGGACGACGGCGCAGCAAAGAAAAAGACCGCCGACACGGCAGCAAAAAAGACTACTAAAAAGCCCGCAGCGAAGAAAGCGGCGGATAAAGCCGAATAAGGAGAAATAAAATGGCAGACAAAAAGACTCAGGTTGCTAAAGAAACTGCAACCGATTCGAAGTATGTTAGCAGAAAGAAGGAATTGTACGAGAAAGAAGTCGTTCCGTATCTCATGAAACATTTCGGATACAAGAACATCAATCAATGCCCCAAACTCGTCAAGATAACCATCAACAACGGTCTCGGCGACATTAAGGACAACGCAAAAAGCGTACAACTCGCTCAGCAGGAACTCGCCCTCATTTCGGGACAGAAAGCCGTTCTCACCAAGGCTAAGAAGTCGGTAGCGAACTTCAAGGTAAGAGAAGGAATGAACGTCGGCGTGAAGGTAACCCTCAGACAGGACAGAATGTACGATTTCTTCGATAAACTCGTATCGATAGCCCTTCCCAGAGTAAGGGATTTCAAGGGAGTTCCGTCCAAGAGTTTCGACGGAAGAGGAAACTACGCTATGGGCGTTAAGGAACAACTCATATTCCCCGAAATCCAGTACGATCAGGTTGAAAAGGTCAGAGGTTTCGATATTTGCATCGTAACCACCGCCAACACGGACGAAGAAGCGAGAGAACTTCTTAAGGCAATGGGAATGCCTTTCAAAGCTAATTAAGGAGAACACGAATCATGGCAAAAACAGCAATGATAAATAAACAGAAAAAGACACCGAAATTCTCTACCAGAGGATATACGAGATGTTCTATCTGCGGAAGACCGCACGCCGTTCTGAAAAAATACGGAGTATGCCGTATCTGCTTCAGAGAATTAGCTTACAAGGGACAGATTCCCGGCGTAAAAAAGGCAAGTTGGTAAGAGGAGGTTTAGATAAAAATGACAGATCCTATCGCAGATATGCTCACACGTATCAGAAACGCGCTTACGGTTAAGCACGACACGGTTGAAATTCCCGCGTCGAACATGAAGAAATCGATTGCGCAGATACTTTTAGACGAAGGTTACATTACGAAATACGACGTTGTTAAGGAAGACGGCGACGTACAGGGTAAAATCGTAATCGAATTAAAATACGGACCCAAGGGCGAAAGAGTCATCAACGGACTCAAGAGAATATCCAAACCGGGCCTCAGAATCTATGCCGGATGCGAAGAACTTCCCAAGGTTTTAGGCGGACTCGGAATCGCGATCATCTCGACTCCCAAGGGTGTAATGACAGACAAGGCTGCAAGAAAGTCCAACCACGGCGGCGAAGTTCTTGCATACGTCTGGTAAGGAGGTCGAATCAATGTCAAGAATAGGAAGAGAGCCGGTCGAAATGCCGGCAGGAGTAACTTTAACGGCAGAAAACGGCTTACTTACGGTAAAAGGACCTCTCGGAACGCTTACTCAGGATTATGACGCGGCTAACATTTCCTTCACGGTTGAAGGAAACGTCGCTCACGTTAAGAGAGCGTCGGAAGAGGATGCAATCAAGGCTAAACACGGCTTATACAGAGCGCTTCTTCACAACATGGTTGTCGGCGTAACCAAAGGTTACGAGAGAAACCTTGTCGTAAACGGCGTAGGTTGGAAAGTCGCTCAGACCGGCAAGGATATTACCCTTTCGGTCGGTTTCAGCCACAACATAGTCGTAAACGCTGTCGACGGAATCACCCTTACGGCAGTATCCCCCACGGAGATAAGCGTTAAGGGAATCGATAAGGTATTAGTCGGTCAGATAGCCGCAAATATCAGAGCAATCAGAAAGCCCGAACCTTACCACGGCTACGGTATCGCTTACAAAGACGAAGTGATCGAACGTAAGGAAGGCAAGACAGCGGGTAAATAAGGAGTAAACTGATATGATATCGAAAATTGATAAAAATACCGACAGAAAGAGAAGACACTGCAGAGTCAGAGCGAAAATCTCCGGAACGGCGGCTTGCCCCAGACTTTGCGTTTACAGAAGTCTTAATCACATTTATGCACAGATTATCGACGACGTGAATGGTAACACCCTCGTCGCTTGCTCCACCAAAGAGAAAGCCGTTGCGGCTCTTCTCGGCGAAAAGAACAAGTCGGAACAGGCGAAAGTCGTCGGAATCGAACTCGCTAAGAAAGCAACCGCGAAGGGAATCGAAGAAGTCGTTTTCGACAGAGGCGGATACCTTTACATCGGAAGAGTCAAGAGCTTAGCGGACGGCGCCAGAGAAGGCGGCTTGAAATTCTAAGAGGAGGAAGCGAAAAATGGCAAGAGAAAATAACAGACCTCAAAGAAAGCAAGATCGCGACGACGGTCTTTGCAAAAAACTTATAGCCGTCAACCGTATTACCAAAGTTGTTAAGGGCGGACGTAAAATGCGTTTCGCGGCTCTCGTGGTCGTCGGCGACGAAAACGGCAAAGTAGGTTGCGGCAGCGGAAAGGCGAACGAAGTTCCCGAAGCAATCGAAAAGGCAACCGCTCAGGCGAAAAAGGCAATGCGCAAGGTTTCCCTGGTTAACACCACTATTCCTCACACCGTGATCGGAAAATTCGGCAGAGGCTCGGTTCTCATGATGCCCGCCGAAGAAGGTACCGGAGTTATTGCCGGCGGTCCCGTTCGTGCGGTAATGGAAGCCGTAGGCATCAAGAACATCAGAACGAAATCTCACGGAACGAGCAACCCCGTCAACATGGTTAAGGCCGTAATCGAAGGACTTAACGAACTTAAAACGGTTGAAGAAGTTGCCGCGCTTCGCGGTAAGTCCGCCGAAGAGATTTTAGGTTAAGGAGGTACTTTGAGATGGAAAAACAAGTTAAAGTAACTCTTATAAAAAGCACGATCGCCTGCCTTCCCAAGCAGAAAGCAGTCATCGCCGCTTTAGGACTCAGAAAAATTAATCATTCGAAGATTTTTACCGATAACGCTACGCTTCAGGGTCAGTTGGCTCTCGTTTCGCACATGGTAAAAGTCGAGAACGTATAAGGAAGGTGCACAATGAGAATTGGTCAATTATCGCCTGCAGAAGGCGCAAGAACTTCCAAAAAGAGATTAGGTCGCGGTATCGGATCCGGACTCGGCAAGACCAGCGGTAAAGGTCACAAGGGTCAGTGGGCGAGAAGCGGCGGCGGAGTAAGACCGGGATTCGAAGGCGGACAGATGCCTTTAACCCGTCGTGTTCCCAAACGCGGATTCAACAATCATTTCAAGGTTGTTTACACCGTAGTAAACATCGATAAACTCGCTTTATTCGAAGCCGGCGCGGTCGTGGATTATGACGCGCTCGTCGCCAACGGTCTCGTAAAAGTCGTTAAAAACGCAGCGGGACTTAAAGTTCTCGGCAAGGGCAAACTCGACGTTGCTCTGACGGTTAAAGCGTCTAAGTTCTCGGAAGCCGCCAAGAAGGCTATCGAGGCTGCGGGCGGAACGGCTGAAGAAGTTTAATTCTTCTTTTAAAGCGGAGGTAGAAAATGTTTGAAACGATTAAAAACGCATTCAAAGTCAAGGAAATAAGAATTAAAATACTTTGGACTTTGCTTTTCTTACTTCTTTACAGAATCGGGAGTTATATTCCCGTTCCGGGCGTCGGAGATAAGTTATTAAGTACAAATCAGGATTTTTCTTATTTAAAGATAATGAATATGATGACAGGTGGTTCGCTTGCAAACGGAACGTTGTTTGCAATGGGTATCGGACCGTACATTAACTCATCGATCATTATGCAACTTCTGGCAGTGGCAATTCCGCCTCTCGAAAGATTATCCAAACAGGGCGAAGAAGGAAGAAGAAAGATTTCGTCTTACACGAGATATTTAACTATCCTTCTCGCAATCATTCAATCTGTCGGCATCATAATCAGTTACGGTTCGGCAGAGGGAACGGGCGCAGAACTCAGCGCGATTTTAGCAGGCGGAGCCGCTAACACCAACGGATTCACCGACGCGCTCAGTTATATCGTCATAGTATTGTTCTACACGGCAGGTTCGTGCATCACGATGTGGATAGGCGAAAGAATTACCGAACACGGTTTGTCCAACGGTATTTCGCTCCTTATCTACGCGGGCATCATCGCGTCGTTCGCAACGTTCGTCATCAACGAGTTCAGCATCGTATTCCTTTCGGGATCGGGGCTTGCAAAGGACGAACTCTGGAAATTCATCGGTTACATTATAATCATTATCGTGGTTTTCGCTGCAATCGTATGGATAGAACTCGCGGAAAGAAAAATCAAAGTTCAGTACGCAAAACAGGTTAAGGGAAGAAAAATGTACGGCGGACAGTCCACCGAAATCCCGATCAAAGTCAACGCAAACGGCGTTATGCCGCTCATCTTCGCGTTCTCGATCCTTTCTTTCCCCGAACTTCTCGGAACGCTCTTCGGCTGGAAGGGATTCCTCAACTTCTGGAGTATGTATCTCGGCGCTTCGTCGAAATACCCGTTCTATTCGATTATTCTTTGTTTGCTTATTCTGTTCTTTGCGTTCTTCTATTCGCAGATTCAGTTTCAGCCGGAAGATATATCGAAAACCATTCAGCAGAACGGCGGATTTATCCCCGGAATAAGACCCGGAAAGCCCACCGCGGATTATCTTAAAAAGACGTCCGGCAGACTTACGCTTTTCGGCGCGATATTCCTCGCTCTTCTTGCTCTTATCCCGTCGCTCGTACTCAACGCGATTTTGCCTCAGGCAAGTTCGTCGGGTTCGTTCAGCGCGACAGGTATGCTCATCGTAGTATCCGTTGCTCTCGAGTTCGACACCGCGCTCGAATCGCAGATTATGGCGAAAAAATATAAAGGATTCCTTAAATAAGATGAAAGTTATCTTATTAGGCGCGCCCGGCGCGGGAAAAGGTACGCAAGCCGTAAGACTTGCCGAGAAATACAATATTCCCCATATTTCCACGGGTGATATTTTCAGAAGCAACATCAAAGAAAGAACCCCCATCGGGATCGTGGCTAAGTCCTATATCGATAAAGGACAACTCGTTCCCGACGAGGTGACGGTACAGATAGTCAAGGAAAGACTCGAGAAAGACGACTGCAAAAACGGTTATCTTCTCGACGGATTTCCGAGGACCGTATCGCAGGCTCAGGCTCTCGACGAAATTTCGGACGTTGACATAGTCGTCAACATCGACGTGCCTCTTCACAAATTGATGAGAAGAATCACGGGAAGAAGAGTTTGCGGCAAGTGCGGAGAAAGTTATCATATCGATTATCTCGGCGATAAGACGACGTGCGGCAAATGCGACGGCGAACTTATTCAGAGAGCGGACGATAACGAAGAAACGGTCGGCAAAAGACTTGAAGTTTACGAAAAACAGACTGCGCCGCTGATCGAGTACTACAAAGGAAAGGAAAAACTTTTCAACGTGGACGGCGACGGCGATATAAACGCGGTATTCAATGCGATCACCGAAAGGTTAGGCTAAACAGATGATATATATAAAGAGCGATAAAGAAATTGAGTTAATGAGAAAACCATGCCAGATAGTGCGCGACGTGTTGCGCCTTTGCGAAGATAAAATCAAAGCGGGCATGACGACGAAAGAACTCGATAAAATCGCCTACGATTACATCACGTCGTGCGGAGCAAAGCCGTCGTTCCTCGGATACGGCGGATTCCCGGCGGCAACGTGCATATCGATAGACGAGCAGGTCGTTCACGGGTTTCCATCGGACAGAATAATCGAAGAAGATCAGATCGTAAGCGTAGACGTGGGCGCGTATTTCAACGGTTTCCACGGCGATGCGGCGAGAAGTTTGTACGTCGGACATATCAGTCCGGAAAAGAAAAAACTCATCGACGTTACGAGAGAATGTTTCTTTGAGGGAATCAAAGGTATATGTATCGGAAGCGCGCTCGGAGATATCGGAGCGCAGGTTCAGGAACACGCCGAAAAGAACGGTTTTTCGGTCGTGAGAGATATGGTCGGGCACGGCGTGGGGAGAAATCTTCACGAAGATCCGTCCGTACCGAATTACGGCAGAAGAGGCGTCGGCGTAAGGCTGAAAAGAAATATGACGATTGCGATAGAGCCTATGATCAACATGGGCGGCTATGAAGTCGACATAGACGGCTGGAAATGCGTGACGAGCGACGGAAAACCGTCCGCTCATTACGAAAACACGGTGCTTATCGGTGACAACGGAGTAGAAATACTGACGCTATAAGCAGTAAAACCGAAACAAAGCGTTGCTAAAAATCTGATGGTAAAAAGTGTAAACTTTTTAACTTTAAAGGAAGACGCTGAAAGCGACGCTTGAAAAAGGGCGGAAAGCCCAAAAATAAAATTGGAGGAGCAAACTGTGTCAAAGGACGACGTTATAGAGGCGGAAGGCGTTATCGAAGAGGCGTTACCGAACGCCACGTTCAAAGTCAAATTATCAAACGGATACGTGATAACAGCCTATATCTCCGGAAAACTCCGTATGAATTATATCAAAATCATACCGGGCGATTCGGTTAAGATAGAAATGAGCCCTTATGATCTGACCAAAGGTCGGATAGTCTGGCGTAGCAAAAACTGACAATTTTGTTAATTTAAACTTAAAATCGGAGGATTTAGAAAATGAAAGTAAGACCATCAGTGAAACCTATGTGCGATAAGTGCAGAGTCATTAAGAGAGAAGGAAAGGTTATGGTTATTTGCTCGAAGAACAAGAGCCATAAACAAAGACAGGGTTAATTACTTTTCAAATCTCGGGAAACCGAAACAAAAAAAACAAATTTAAAAAATTCGGAGGATATACAAAATGGCTCGTATTGCCGGCGTAGATTTACCAAGAGAAAAACGCGTAGAAATCGGTATCACGTATATATACGGAATCGGAAGACCTACGGCAACAAAGATTCTGAAAGCAACCGGCGTCAATCCGGACACGAGGGTTAAAGACCTTACGGAAGACGACGTTGCAAAACTCAGAGAATATATCGAACACCACCTTAAGGTTGAAGGTGAACTTAAGAGCGAAGTATCGCTTTCCATTAAAAGACTTATGGAAATCGGTTGCTATCGCGGCGTAAGACACAGAAAAGGTCTGCCCGTAAGAGGTCAGAGTTCGAAGAGAAACGCGAGAACGAGAAAAGGTCCGCGTCGCACGGTCGCTAAGAAGAAGACCGCAAGCAAGTAATAAAAGGAGGTAAACAGAAATGGCTGTAAAAAAGGTCGTAAAGAAACGTAAAGAATCTAAAAACGTAGACAAAGGTCAGGTTCACATCAAATCCTCCTTTAACAACACCATCGTTACCGTCACCGATATGAACGGAAACGACTTGGCTCACTGCAGTTCGGGCGCGCTCGGCTTCAAAGGCTCGAGGAAAAGCACCCCGTTCGCTGCTCAGCAGGCTGCCGAAACCGCAGCAAAAGCAGCGATGGAACACGGACTTCGCTCTGTCGAAGTATACGTAAAAGGACCCGGACAGGGCAGAGAATCGGCTATCAGAGCGCTCGGAAACGTAGGCTTGGAAGTTACGCTTATTCAGGATGTATCTCCCATTCCTCACAACGGATGCCGTCCGCCGAAACGTCGTAGAGTTTAATAGGGAGGTAAATAAGCGATGGCTAAATATACAGACGCAAAGTGCCGCTTGTGCAGACGCGAAGGCGGTAAGTTATTCTTAAAAGGCGACAAGTGCTACAAGACTTCTTGTCCTTTCGAAAAAAGACCGGTAGCGCCCGGACAGCACGGAGCAGACAGAAAGAAGGTTTCCGAGTACGGACTTCAACTTCGTGAAAAACAGAAGGCTAAGAGAATTTACGGCATACTCGAATCTCAGTTCAGAGATTACTATGAGAAAGCCGATAGAATGAAGGGTATCACGGGTGAAAACATGCTTTCTCTTCTCGAGAGAAGACTTGACAACGTGGTTTACAGAATGGGTATAGCGGTTTCGAGAAGTCAGGCGCGTCAACTTGTAACGCACGCTCACTTCAACGTTAACGGCAGACCCGTTGACATAGCGTCCTTCCAGGTTAAGGTCGGCGACGTTATTTCCGTAAAAGAAGGAAAGAAGTCCTCGCCCTATTTCGAAGCGTTAAAAGGCGCGGCAAAGAGCGCGAAGATGCCCAAGTGGCTCGATTTCGACGCTGAGAAGTTAGAAGGAAAAATTCTTGCACTTCCGACGAGAGAGGATATTGATTCGCAGATTACCGAACAGATGATTGTCGAGTTGTATTCTAAGTAATATATACCATAACAAATAATCAGGAGGTATATTTTTCTATGATGGAAATAGAAACGCCCAAGATAGTGACCGTTGAAAGCGACGACAGAACGTATGCGAAGATAATTGCCGAACCCCTTGAAAAGGGATTCGGACTTACCCTCGGTAACGCTTTGAGAAGAACGCTTTTATCGTCTCTTCCGGGAGCGGCGGCGCAGGGAATAAAATTTGCTAACGGAATCGTTAAGCACGAATTTTCCACGGTGCCGGGAGTAAAAGAGGACGTAACCGAAATTATATTGAACATTAAGGGAATAGCGTTCAAAACCACCACGACGACTCCCGAATTCAAAAAGGTATTAAGGCTTTATAAAACGGGTCCCGCGATCGTTCTTGCGGGAGATATCGCGTCCGATATGGAAGTTGAAGTACTCAACAAGGACGCGTATATTTGCACGCTCGATAAAGGCGCTGTACTCGATATGGAAATTACCATAGGGAGAGACAGAGGTTATAAAGGCGCAGAACACAACAAGACGGAAGAAATAGATTATATTCCTATCGATTCTATCTATACGCCTGTTAAAAAGGTAAGTTATAACGTTGAAAGCACGAGAGTCGGTCAAAGTACAGATTACGATAAACTCACGCTCGAAGTCTGGACTAACGGCGCTTTCTCCGGAAAAGAGATAATAAGCCTTGCCGCAAAAATTCTCGGCGAGCATATTCAACTCTTTGCGCTCAGCACCGTTATGAGCGGACCGGTAATGGTCCAGTCTACAAAGGAAAACTTGGACCAGATAATCAATATGAGCATCGAAGAGATGGATTTGTCCGTGCGTTCTTATAACTGCTTGAAAAGAGCAAACATTCACACTGTGGGCGACTTGACCAAGAAGACGGAAGACGATATGCTTAAAGTCAGAAATCTCGGCAAGAAATCGCTCGACGAGGTAATCTATAAATTGGGTACCTACGGTTTATCATTAAAGGAAAAGGAGGACTAAAGAAATGCCAAGAAAATTAGGTATGACAACCACGCAGAGAAAAGCGGTATTAAGAAATCAGGCGTCGAACCTTTTGTGGTATGGCAGAATCGAAACTACTCTCGGCAGGGCTAAAGAACTCAGATCGTACGTAGAAAAGATTATCACGCTTGCCATCAACAGTTATGACGACGTTATCGAAACGACCGTAACCACTAAAGATAAAAAAGGCAAAGACGTAACCACCAAAGTTCTTAAGGACGGAGGAAAGAAACTCGCCGCAAGAAGAAAGATTATGAGCCTTACTTATGATCTTCAGGAACAGAGAGGAAAGAGCGTTGAAAAGAACGCCGACGGCGACGTCAAAGTAACGAGAGAATCCATAAAGGATTTCAAGGCGAGAACCGCGGGCGTAAAGCATCCGCTCGTCGAGAAGATCTTCAACCAGATCGCTCCCGAATACGCCGAATCCGGAAGAAAGGGCGGTTATACGAGAATTTACCAACTCGGTATGAGAAGAGGCGACGCCGCTGACGTTGCTATCATCGAACTCGTAAAATAATCCGACGTTAAAAAATCTCAAAGGGCTTCAGAAGAAGCCCTTTTTGTCGTGGGCGAAATTTTGTTGTCTATAATATTGTTCGCGGAATTTTCGTTGCGGCGAGATTTTTCTTGCGGCGAAGTTTTCGTTACGAGCGGAATTTTCGCTACGAGTTAACTTTTCGTCGTCGGAGTTTTTTTCGCGGGCGAAAAATTTGTCGCAAAAAAAAATTTTTAAGACAGCCGTAAACTTTTCCCGAAGCAACCGGCATTGCCGTAAAAATCGGGTTTATCGGTCATTCAAATATAAAAAAGTGCCGATAATCGACTTATAGGCGGACTTATTGTTTTTTCGGCGTTGCGGAACGCCGTATTCCGACCGTAAACAAATCGGAAGATTTGCATTTAAAAATCCGAAAAGAAGCAAATTTTAGTAATATTTATCGCAAAAAGCGAGCAAAAATCGACTGCGGGCTGCGCGAAAAAACTAAAAAAAACCACCGAAAAAATCAAAAAAAATCGCAAAAACAATTGAAATAATTCGCGTAATATGTTATTATAAATATAATAGAAGTAAAAGTGTTTGTCCGATTGCAAACATGCGGCAGGCGGAGAGCAACGCCGCGCGGACGCAATCGAAAAAAGGGAGAACGTCTATGGAAAACAGGTTCGGTAAAAAGAAAATATCGTTCGCCGTCCTCGCTTTGCTCATGGCGCTGTTTACGGCGTTATTTGCATCGTCTTGCGGAAATAACGGCAACGGTTCCGATTCGCTGCCGGGCGGCAACGAGTCGGTGAGTCCGATCGACAAAAGCGCGACTGTAGCGGACGCGCACCTTCCCGTTTATAAGACGTACGCGACATACCCCGATCTGAACGTTGAATCGCTCAGGGCTCGCCGCGACGAACTTGTAGTCGGAATAATCGGAAGCGAGGCGCAAAAAGGCTACAAAAAACTATTCGCCGAAGCGTCTAAAGACGGAAACGTCGTCGACGAGTCGATTATCGTTTACGATCCCGATCCCGAAAACGCGAAGTTCGACGAACTCGTCCGCAAGGTGAATAATTACATAGGCGAGGAAAAGTCGGGAGCCGTGACGCATGAAGATATGCTTACGGCGGCGAAACTTCTGTACGAGGATCACGATCTTAACGGTTTGTACGGAATTTATCAGACGGCTTACAAGTTCTACGCTAACTTCGTTTATATGCGTAAGGACAATTCTGTCAGAAGCAACGGCGGGTATTTATCCGAAGATCCGGACAATCTGGCAGGATTTAAGGCGAAAGAGATAATCGCGAACGCGAAACAGATTCTGAAAAAGAAACTGAAGATTTCCGGCGCGGACGACGAAACTCGCTCCGATTGCACGACGAACTGCAACGCGACTTACGCGCAAGGATACGTCGGAGCGTTTGAAAAAGACGTTTTGCCGGGAATGGTGAAAGACAGCGCGCAGGCGAAAACAAAACTCGAGGACGCGCAAAAGACTTTCGATTTTTATTACAACCTTCTGTTCAAATCCGGTAAGTACGAGGACGAAACGATAAACGCTTCGGGACTTACCGCTCAGCAGATAGTTTACGGCGGAGAGAACGCCGAGAAAGCCGCCGAGGCAGCGGAAACCGAGCGTATATTTCAGAAAGCGCTTATGCAGGCGGATTTCAAAATTTCAGCAACGAGCGCGAGCGACCTCGACGGCAGGCTTTCTCAAAGGACGAACAAGTACGTAGAAAACGCCACCGTCACCAAGGGACTTAAAACCTATATGGAAGCCGCGAACGAAAAAGTAAACGGTTTCGGAAAAACGGCGGGCATCGAAAGCGCGGATACCGAAGAAGAACGCAACGCCAAGACGGACGCCAAGATAGCCGAACTCGCGGCGATCGAAGGGTATCTCAATCACTTTGAAACTCTCGGAGATTACACGCTCGAATTGTCCGGCGGAGCGAAAAAAATAGACCTCAAATCCGTGTCGTTCATAGACGAGGCGAGCGAAGAGGGAAGCGGACAAAAGGGTTCGGACTGGATTGTCGTAAGAGGTATTCTCAACAAATATTCGAGCCTTACCAAATCCGCCGTCGACGCCATAAGGATTTCCAACGCGGGCAAATACGGTGTTTCCGCAGACGCGACGGTAAGTTACAACGTCGCAATAGCGAACGACCTTGCGGACGCGTTGACGAACAGATACTCGTCGACGGAAAAACCGAAATATAACGGCGTGGAGATAGCGAACGGTTTTGCAAACAGTTACAGAAAGGACGGCGCGCTCGATATCGCCGGGAGAGCCACGAAATCCGTTTCCTGGTTCTTAAACGTCGCATCGATAACTTATCAGCCGGCAGAACACGAAAAAATATTCGCGATCGACGCGTTAAACAATATTTTCCCGCCGGATAACGCAATTACGGGATTCCTGAATAAGATATTCCCGCAGGAAAAAATTCCGACGATAAAGATAACCGCGCTCGATAAAGACGGGAACGAAATAAAGTGTTTCGACGCGAACGCGAAACTCAGGGTTGTGTTCGGTGAAACCGCGTCGACGGAGAGGAATATAAACATAATCCTCAACAACGAGAAAAAACTCGAAACCGCGACGGCAGGGCTTACCGAAGAACAAAAAGGTTATCTGAAAAACGTTCACAGCCTTAAATATTATATTTCGTTTTCGGTGATGAATCCCGCCGAAACGGCGGAAGTCGGCAAGACCGATAACGGCGGAAATTATCTCGCGATGGACGAAAAGGAATTTGAAAAAATCAAGTCCGTCAACGAGGGGATGAAGTTCAGAGTCGAATTGACGTTCGACAAGGAAAAGGTGCAAAACGCGAGCGAGTTCGTAGCCGTCGGATACGGCCATTCGAAATTTAAATTCGTCAGCGACAACAAACAGGAAATAAAAGACGGAGATGAGGATATAAAAATGACATTCTTCTTAGAAAACGTAACCACCGCGATGTCGGTAGGTATCTTAAGTCAGGATTCTTTCAAGAACATAGCGTTATTCGTGGCAATAGGCGTCATTGCGCTTATCGCCGTAGTAATCATTATTTGCGCTATCGTCGCTCACGGCAAACGCAAAAAATATAAAGTCAGATACAACGCAATGGGCGGCAAATTCTCCGGCGGACAGAGAATCAAAAATTGCAAGAATTACAATTATCCCGATAATCCTATGAGAAAAGGTTACCAGTTCATGGGCTGGTACGCCAACAAAAAATGCACCAAGAAGTTCGAAGCGGGCAAAAACAAGAGCGCGTGCGTTATGGCTTACGCCAAATGGATGCCGCAGGAAAAATTTGAAAAACTGAGCGAGGCTCAGGACGCTATAACCAAGAGAGTTAACGCCAGCGGAGAATACCGCGGCAAGGCACACGGAACAGCGGGAACGGGTATTCACCGTACCGCGATCGGATATGAAGAAGATCCGAGAATAACCAAACTCGAAATCGAAAAACTCAGTTACGAAGCGAAGAAAGCCGAGGAAGAGAGAAAAGCCGAGGAAGTAAGACTTCAGACGATAAGAGAAATCGAAACGGCGAAAGGCAACGACGCCGCAAAGGTTAACGCCGAGAAAGAAGCCGAACAGGCTAAACTCGCTCTTCAGCAGGCTCTTGCCGAAAGAGAAGCGCTCATCGCTCTCGCCAAGGCGGAAGAGAGAAACAAAGTTCTCGAAGAACTCACCGGCGGCGTTACCGTCGAGGGCGGAGTAAGCGAAGAGAAAGTCAACGAAATCGTCGACAAAAAACTTAAAGAATACGACGAACAAAGATCTAAGGAAATAGCCGACGAACAGGCAAGGATCAACGCCGAACTCGCCGCCAAGATTGCCGCCGAACAGGCAGAACAGGCAAAACACGCGGTTGTCGCTGCCGAAGAACCGAAAGCGCCTGCGTTCGACGCCGGCAAAGCGTTCGACGAACTCAAAGCAGAAGCGCTCGGTTATAAACCCGCCGACGATCTTGATTTCGGTCTTACCGATAAAGACGTTGCGGTCGCCGTTAAAGTCGAGGGTGACGCGGTTGTTCTGGAAGCGGATATCGATAAAGCCGAATGCGAAGCCAAAGGTTTCAAGGTTACTGACGGAGATAAACTTCCCGTGAAGATGCTTGTCGAAAAAGACGAGGATCTCGCCGACGCGAAAGAACTTATCGAAGAAGTTCTTTACGGAAAAGGCTATATGAAAGCCGAAAAGGCCGAAGTTGCCGAAAGCACGGAAGCGGAGAAGAGCGAAGGCTACGAACTCGACCTTGCAAAAGGCAAACTCGCCACGACGCCCGAGGAATTCCTTAAACTTATAAGAGTAAACGCTAAGTCTTACGTTCTTACCGACGGAGAAGCGACCGATAAACTTCTTATGAAAGCGTTCATCGCAAACGGAAAGGTTTATATGTACCTCAACGTTACGGGCGACGGCTTTAACGCCGCGGATGACGCGATCAAAGCCGAGGGCTTGGGTTCGTTCATGGTCGTTAAGACCGCCGAGGACTGCAAGAAGGCGATTGCCGCGATTTCGCTTATGATGCGCGAAAACGGACTTGTTCGTTATCCTTCGGCAAACAGTATAACCGAAGAATCGAGCGACAAGGGCTTCACTTACACGCTTAAAGCGTAATAGCGTAAAAGGTAAAATCGTAGAAAGCATTGGTCTTGCCTTCTCCTTGACGGGAGAAGGCAAGAATATTCTAAAGACTGCCGGCGGGATAAATTAAATATCGGTCGAAATATCGCTGTGATGCGAAACGATTGCGCCGACGGAAGTATTACGGAAATATTCATATAATATAATTGCGCTTTTATGCAAACGCGGATAAAAGCCGAAGGAGATAAACAATGAGCGAAAAGGTAATTCTTACCGAAGAAGGATATAAGCAACTCGAAAAAAGGCTCGAGGAATTAAAATTCGTCAAGCGTCCCGAAATAACCGAAAGAATCAAGGTAGCGAGAGATTTCGGCGACCTTTCCGAAAACGCGGAATACGACGCGGCAAAGAACGAGCAGGCAAGAATCGAGGGTGAAATCGTAGAGATCGAAGCGAAACTCAAAATCGCCGAAATCATCAAGACCGACGGCGGTCACGGCGTGGTCAACGTCGGGAGCAAGGTGAAAATTCTCGACGATTTGAACGAAGAAACCGAATACGAAATAGTCGGTACGACCGAGGCGGATATTTCCGTGGGGAGAATTTCCAACGAATCCCCGCTCGGCAAGGCTCTTATCGGCGCAAAACTCGGCGACACGGTTACCGTCAAAGCGCCCAAGTGTTCTTATCAGGTTAAAATTCTGGGAATCGACGGCTGAAAATCGAAGAGATGGACGTTAAAATAACAAAAGGAAGATTTGCGAACCTCATCGCATACGATCTGGTTAAGATAATCATTTCGATAATCGCGGCGATAATGGTCTGGGTGTTACTGTTCACGATGTGCGCCACGCGCGCCACGGTCGGCGAGCAGTTCTGTCTTATCGTTTTCGACGGCGTATATTATAAGGACAATTACGCCGAGGACGTAATATTAAAATTAAAAAAGGAAAAGAGCCTTTCTTACGACGTTCTCACCGCGAACGTTTCAAAGGTTACGGCGGCGGGCAATTATTCCGCGCTTTATATGTTAACTCTCAAGGCCTCCACAAAAGAGGGCGACGTATTCGTCTTTAACGGTAAAACCGAACAGGCGAAAGACGAAAAGGGTAACCTTAAAACCGACGAGAGCGGCGCGCCCGTTTTAAAGTTGAACGACAACGCGCAATCGATCGTAAACAGCAGTTATCTCGTTTCGTTCACCGAGTATCTCGATGCCGCAAAGCAGTATCTGGACAAGTTCGTCACGGACGGAACGGTTGACGAAAACGCCGTAAAGAACTATTTTCTCGATTACAGAATAAAGTCCGCGGGCAATTACAGAAAGACGTTCAGAACGCAGGAGCAGAAGGACAAGGGCGTAAAACTCGAGATAGAAAGAATAAACACGCTTCTCGATAATTACACGTTGGTTAGCGGCGCGATAGAAAACGCGAAAGCCGCAGGCGTGGATATATTATGGTATGCGGATTTCTGTCCGGGCGAAACGTATGAAAAAAAGAACGTGCCTTACGGCATAGATTTATATAAACTCAACGCGGCGAGCGCGACGAGCGGCGGCGAAAAACTTTCTGATTACTGGTATTATTGGGAAGCCGTCGAAAATAAGAACGAAAGCGAAAGCGGAAGTGCCGACCTTGTTAAAAAAAGCGATGGTCTTACGATGGCGGTGTTTAATTACGGCGCGGATCAGTTCGACCTTCAGTTCGAGAGCCTTGCCGTTATTGCCGACGCTATAAAAACGTTCAGCAATTACGCGGCGTGAAAATTACGTTGCGGGTAATGATTACGCGAAGTAAAATTAAGCGCGGCGAAAATTGATTACGCCGACTGGTCGCGGAAAATGGCGAAAAAGACGCCTTTTCGGTAATTAATGATAAGGAATGCAATGCCTATGCAAAAATCAAACAACATACGCGGCGCGTTTATAACTCTCGAGGGCGGCGACGGCTCCGGTAAATCCACGCAATTGAAACTTTTAACAGAGTATCTTCAAAGTAACGGTTACGATTGCGTATTCACGAGAGAGCCGGGCGGCACTGCGATATCGGAAAAAATCCGCGAAATAATCCTCGACGGAAACAACGCCGAAGAAGCGGACGAAACCGAGGCTTTGCTTTACGCCGCGGCGCGCGCCCAACTCGTAAAAGAGTTGATAATTCCGTCGATAGAACAAGGGAAAATCGTCGTTTGCGACAGGTATATAGATTCCTCGGTTGCCTATCAGGGCTACGCGAGAGGTTTGGGAAAGAATTTCATCGACGAAATCAATTCCTTTCCGCTCAAACACTGCATGCCGGACGTTACTCTGTTTTTCGATATAAAGCCGGAACGCGCTTTCGCGAGAAAGGGCGGCGCGGATAAAAACGACAGAATAGAGCAAAGCGGCGCAAAATTTCACGAAAAGGTTTACGAGGGCTATAAAAAACAGGCGAGCGTTTTCCCCGAAAGAATCGCGGAGATAAACGCCGAACAGAGCGTGGAAGAAGTTTTCGCCGACGTTCTGAAAGTTCTGAAAGAAAGAAATATCATCAAGTGAGAAAACGTGCAAAGTGAAGAGCATAGCGGAAAAGGTTATAAGAAATACTAACGCTTATAAGATAATTTACGGTGAGAAAAAACGCGGCGAACTAAGCCACGCTTATCTTATCGTTTGTCCGGACGGCGTTATGTTGAAAACGTATATGAAACTTTTCGCTTCTCTCATAATGTGCGAAAACGACGGCGCGTGCGGCGAATGTCGCCCGTGCAGGCTGATCGACAAGGAAGCCTACGCCGATTGCGATTTTTATCCGAAAGACGGCGATAAAATCAAAACGGCGGATATCGACGATCTCGTTTCCAAAACGATAATCCGCCCTATCGAGAGCGATATCAGATTGTTCGTGCTTGTGGGCGCGGAGAATATGACCGCCGAAGCCCAGAACAAAATATTAAAAACGCTCGAAGAGCCGCCGCGCAACGTCTGTATTCTGATAGGCGCAACGACGGACAACGCTCTTCTTCCCACGGTTAAATCGAGGGTGAAAAGGCTGGACGTTCCGCCTTTTTCGGACGGAGAAATCAGACGCGCGCTCGGAGATGAATATCCCGACAAGGCGAAACTCGAATCGGCGATCGCGCTCGGCGGCGGGAAAATCGGCTCGGTCATAAAAGCGTATACGGACGGAAACGCCGAAAAGATGCAGACGTTTTGCAGGGAAGTGTTGTTTTCGATGCGTTCTTCAAAGGACGTCGCGAAGTATTCTTCAAAAATAAACAAAGACAATATCAAGGATTTTATTTCGATTTTAAAAAGCGAAGTGGCAAATCTTCTCGTAAAAGATAATCGAAAAGCCGAAGATTACGGATACGTAACGGGCGCGCTGATCGCCATTTCGGATATGCTTTCCGAAAAAGAGCGCGCGTTGTATTATAACGCCAACGCCGTGATGGTTGCGGACAGCGTTTTACTGGCGATATTAGGAGAAAAGTATAAATGGCAGAAGTTGTAGGCATAAAATTCAAACATTCCGGCAAGGTTTACTTTTTCGACCCTTGCAAGATGAAATTATCCAAGGGCGACGGAGTGATTGTCGAAACGGCGAGGGGCGTCGAGTACGGCAAAGTTGTCAGCGAGCCGAGGGAGGTACCGGAAGACAAAATCGTTCAGCCGCTTAAACCGATTGTCCGCCGCGCTACCGCGGACGACGAAGCCAGGGTGAAGAAAAACGAAGCCAAAGTCGCGGACGCGATGAAGCTCGCCAACGAAAAAATAGCCCAAAGAGGCTTGAAAATGAAACTAATCGGCGCGGAATTTGCGTTCGAGGGCGGAAAAGTCGTGTTTTATTTCACGGCTGCCGGGCGAATCGATTTCAGAGAACTCGTCAAAGACCTCGCTTCCGCGTTTCATATAAGGATAGAACTTCGTCAGGTCGGCATAAGGGACGAAACGAGAATTCTCGGAGGAATCGCGCCTTGCGGAAGAGTTTGTTGCTGCGCGAGTTGCATGCCCGATTTCAGAAAAGTAACGATAAAAATGGCGAAAACGCAGGGCTTATCGCTCAATCCCGCAAAAATCAGCGGGCTTTGCGGCAGGCTTATGTGTTGTCTCGAATATGAAAACGAGCATTACAGCGAAGCGTTCAAAAAGATGCCTAAGGTCGGGAGCGAAGTTACGACGCCCGAAGGGAAGGCGACCGTCGTATCCAACAATATGCTCAAAATGATCGTTAAGGTTAAGACCTCGAATTCGGACGGAAGTTTCGCCTATAAGGATTTTCCGCTTGCGGACATAAAGTTCAAAAAGGTAAATAAGCCCGATGACGACCAACCCTCGCAGGAAGAACTCAAAGAAATTAAGGATTTGCTCGATTAATCCGAATTTTTATTGAAAATTCATATACAAAATTCTTAAATCGTGATATAATAAAGGCGTTGGAATTTTTTCAAACGCATTATAATTAAAAAAACGGAGGTAAAAAACTATGGCTTACAAAATTACCGATGCTTGCATTATGTGCGGAGCATGCGCTGAAAATTGTCCCGTCGCCGCTATTTCGGCGGGTGATTCTCAGTACGTTATCGACGCAGACACTTGCATAGGCTGCGGCGCTTGCGCGGATACTTGTCCCGTCGGCGCGCCCGTAGAAGCGTAAAAACAAAACAAACACGGAGAAGCGGCTGTCGCATTTTTATTTTGCGACAGCCGTTTTCGTAAAAAGGCATAGCCGACGAGGAGCGCAATGCTTAACGAAAACGAAACGCTCGAGGATCTTCTGATCGACGGGCTTAAAATAATACAAAATAAAACGCTTTACAGATTTTCGAGCGATTCGGTGTTGCTCTCGAAGTTCGCTTCTTTTAAAAACGGCGATACGGTCGCGGATTTCTGTTCCGGCTCGGGGATAGTCGGCATACATTTTTACGCGTTGCACAGGAACGTGAAAAAAGTATATGAGTTTGAATTGCAGAAATGTCTGCACGAACTCGCCGAAAAAACCGTAGAATATAACGGCATAGGCGAAAAGATAGAGTGCGTAAATACGTCGCTTCAGGATATTCCCAAGGAATACAACTCGTTTTTTTCGCTTATTTTGTGCAATCCGCCCTATAAAAAAATAAACGGCGGCGAACATAACCCGAGCGATCATATAGCCGTATGTCGGCACGAAATCGCGATCACGCTCGACGAAATCGTTGAAATCGCCGCGAAAAAACTCAGGAACGGCGGCAGATTCTGCATTTGTCAGAGAATAGAACGCCTTGCCGACGTCATCTGCGCGATGCGCGCAAACGGAATCGAACCCGTAAGACTGCAATTCGTCACGAGCGGACAGTCCGAAAAGCCCTATTTATTCCTTGCGGAAGGGAAAAAAGGCGTGAAACCGCAACTTAAAGTGGAAGAAAATATAAAAAACTGAGGAATGGTATGTTGTATTTCGTTTCAACGCCCGTGGGGAATCTCAAAGATATTTCGCTCAGGGCGCTTGAAGTTTTAAAATCCGTCGACGTTATCGCTTGCGAAGATACGCGCACGTCGCTGAAACTGCTCAATCATTACGAGATAAAAAAGCCGCTCGTCGCTTATCATAAGTTCAACGAAACGGTTGCGGCGGAAAAGATTATCCGCGACCTTAAAGACGGGAAAAACGTTGCGCTCATAACCGACGCGGGGACGCCCGTCGTTTCCGATCCAGGCAACGTGCTCACTAAATTATTGCGTGAAGAGGGCGTTGATTACACCGTTATTCCCGGCGCGACGGCATTTGTTCCCGCGCTTATTCTTTCCGGACTCGACGCGCAAAGGTTCGCGTTCATAGGTTTTTTACCGGGCAAAAAAAAGGACAGAGAAGAACTTCTCGCCCGATATAAAAATCTCGATATGACCTTGATTTTTTATTCTGCCCCGCACGACCTTTTCGATGATCTCGCCTCGCTTTTCGATGCGTTCGGCGCAAGGAAAGCCGCCGTTTGCAAGGAAATAACCAAACTTCACGAGGGTGCGGAAAGGATAACTCTGGGCGACACGCTCGCCGCGCAGGAGCCGAAAGGCGAATACGTTATCGTTGTCGAGGGAGGCGAAACGGAGGAGAGCGAACTTCTCGCGCTTTCCGTCGAAGATCATATAAAACATTATATGAAGAGCGGAATGGATAAAAAAGAGGCGATGAAAGCCGTCGCAAAGGACAGAAACATATCGAAATCGGAAGTTTATAAGTATTCCGTCGGTATTGAAAATAATTAGTAAGAAAAAATGCGCCGCCGGGGCTTGTAATTTATTATTTTTTATGATATAATGAAATAAATTAATAATATCGGGGTATGATATGAAAAAAATATTTTCGATTTTGTTTTGCGTTGCGATAATTCTCACGGGGCTTTGCTCGTGTTTATCGAGCGGTATGCCCGTTACGGACGACAAGTATTTCACTTTCACCGAATACGAGGACGGCTATGCGATTGCCGCCGCCACGCTTGCCGAATATCCGAAGAATATTAAACTTCCCGCCGAGCATAACGGCAAAAAAGTCATCGCGGTTAAAAGCGAGGGATTTAAAAATTGCCAAAATCTCGAAAAGGTCGTTATCCCCGCCGGCTATAAACTGATCGGCGACGGAGCGTTCGAGGGACTTAAGAATCTTCACAACGTCAGTATTTCCGACATAAAAGACGAGGGTTCTCTTACCGTTGGGTACAGAGCGTTTGCCGATTGCGTTGCGCTCACCGAGGTTTCTTTCGGAAAAGCGGTTAAAAACGTCGGGGCTTATGCGTTCAAGAATACGAGAATTCTTCGCGTGGAATTTTCCGCAGTCGAAACTCTTGGAGATTACGCGTTTAAAGATTGCGTTTCGCTTACTTACGTTTACATTCCCGAAACTCTGAAGGCAGGCGGAATCGGAAAAGAAGCGCCGTTTTACGGCTGCAAGGACGACGTGGATTTCGTTATTCACGAACACGCGAAACTCAATGCCGTAACGGTTGCGGTTCTCACCGGAAGCCAACAGTAAAATTCGGCTAAGTTGGACAAAAAAATAAAATTATGCCGCGTTTTCGCGGCATTTTTTAAACGTATGCCGGACAAGATTAAAACGAACCGTGGTCTGACAGCGAATTTTTGACTAATACGACTGAAACACACGAGGTGAATTATGGATTATGATTTTTTTGCTTACTTATCGAGAATGAAATACATCAAACGCTGGGCGCTGATGCACTCCACAACCGAAGAGAATATTATGGAGCATAGTTTGCAGGTTGCTGAAATTGCTCACGCTATCGCGCTTATCAAAAACAAAATGTTCGGCGGCGCGGTGGACGAATATAAGGTTATGTGTCTTGCCGTTTATCACGAGGCGAGCGAGGTTATCACGGGCGATCTGCCAACGCCCATCAAATATTTCAACTCTCAGATAAACACGGCGTATAAGGATCTGGAAAACCTTGCGTCGGAAAAACTTATCGGAAAATTACCCGAGGAATTAAAGCCTTACTACAGAGAATTTATCCTTGCGGATAAGAATTGCGAGGAGTATAAAATTATGAAAGCCGCCGACAGAATCGCCGCTTATATCAAATGCGTTGAGGAAGTGAAGAGCGGAAATAAGGAATTTTTAAAGGCAAGGGACAGCATAGGCAAAGATATCCGCGCCATAAACGACAAAGCCGTTAAGTATTTCGTTGCGAAAATTCTGCCGAGTTTTGAAAAGACTCTGGACGAACTCGAACTTTAATACTTAACGTACTTAATTAAAGAGAACTCGCTTATCCCGGCAGACCGATCCTATCGGATGACCTGTCAGGTCAGGTGAGTTCTTTTATTTTTTCTGATATTATTTTTGGTCGGCACTCGGGCAAACATAAAACGAATATTAAAGGGCGGGGACGAATTTTCATTCGTCCCCGCCCGATTTAACTATAACTTATCGAACAAAATAGTTATTTAGTTTCCGGCTTATTCGCCTTTATCGTCCTTTTCGCCGTTTTCTTCGGAATCGTCGCCGTAATCGTAAGCCTCGTCGGTTGCGTCGGGCGCTTCAACGTTGTTCTTGTTCAGGTTCTTTCCGTTGCCGGCATATCTCTTCGATTTGTCGTAACCCTTGACGTAATAACCTTCTTTTCTGGACTTTTTGCTCTTCTTATTCTTGGTCGACATACGAATGATAACCGCAACGAGAGCCGCGATAAGAACGACCGCGATGATTATCGAAATAATCTGGAGCCATGCGTAACTTGCCGTCGAAGTCGAACCGGACGAAGTGCTGTCGCTCGTCGATTCGCTTGAAGATTCGTTGGCGTCGCTTTCGATAACGTAGGTTATGCAATCGATCGTGTCGTAACGATAGAGCATAACGACTTTGGTCGTTTCTTCGCTGCCGTCGTTTTTAAGATATCCGTAAGCGACGACCGTGTCGGTCGTGACGTCCTTTCTGACGTTGCCGTCGTCGTCCTTTAAGGGGTTTTTACCTTTTTTCGCGTCGGATTCGCTCTTGTAGTATTTAACAACTTTGTCGTGAGTAGCGGTTTTTTCAAACGTGTAATAGTCGGGATCGAAAGCGTCGGCGAGCGAATCATAATCGTTAGCCGCGGAATAGGTCGCGCCTTTGTTGGCTTTGCCGATAAGCATCGAACCTTCGCCCTCGAAACCGAACTGAAGTTCAAAGTCTTTCGCTTCGTTGCCGGTTCTTACGATGAACGTAACGGTAGTGTAGCCGTCGCCGCCCTTCTTGCTTGCGGCGGTGACTTCGGTCTGCATAACGTAGTCCACCTTGTTTTCGGTGAATTTCGCAACGCCGCCCACTTTGTCTACGTTCGCGATGTCATAGTCGTAAAGTCTTACGAACGCCTTGCCGCTGAGAACTCTGAGTTTAACGCTGAAACTGTAAACGCTGTTCGCGGGAACCGTTACGGGGAGATTGTTGGAAGTAGCGCGGATGAAATATCCGGTTTTGGAGTAAAGCGCGATGGCTTGTACTTCTTTGTTTCCGTTCGGGTAGTACGCCTTGTAATCCGCTTTGAGCGCTGCAAGCGCGGCGTTGAGCGCGGAGTTGTAACTATACGCGCTGTTGACGAGGAACGCTTTGTTGTTTTCGTCTGCGGTAGCGCCTCCCTTATATGCGCCGCCTGTGATCTGAGTAAGACCTACTTCGTAACCCTTATAACGTCCTTCGGCGTCCTTGGTCGAAGAAGGATCGTACATAGCGTCGTTGGTGTTGACGTCGTAACTGTCGTTCGCGGTATCGTCGTCTTTGTCTTCCGACGTATCGCTGTTGTAGTCGCCGAGCAGAGTAACTTTCGTGCCGTTGTTCGATGTGTCCGCCGCGTCGAATTCTTCTTCGGTGAGCGTAACGATCTTGAAATCTTTGAAGATTGCCTTACCTACGGGGAAGTCGGTATTTGTGGAAGATTCAGCCGTAGGACCGAACGTGATTTTGAGAGAGTACGTCAGATCGCTTCCGTCGTTGGCTCTGTTGGTGGTGAGGTAAATAGCGTATCTCACGTCCTTGCCGTCGGTGGCGAAACTGTCGAATCCGCCGTTTTCCTTGCCGTTATCCATAACTTTTACGGATGCGTTCTTGGAATAACTCTTAGCGTCCACGTTGGCGGTGAAGGAAACCATCACGCCCTTGTAATCGGTGGTCGCGTCCTTGTCGGTATTGACGTATTTTTTAAGATTGAAATCTACCGTAGTGTAGGAATAAGACGAACCGTATTCTCTTCCGGTTTTGGAGAAGTCGATTGTGAGAGCGCCGTTTTCGGGAGCGCCGACTTCATAACCTTCGTTGTCGTTTTTGTTGTTGAGGTTGAATTTGTTGAATGCGCCCGCGCCGCCGGCGAGAACGTCGTCAGCCTGAGTCGCTTTCGCGAAATCCGCTTTAACAACGGAAGCGTCTTTTTTAGCGGCGTCTACCGTTAAAAAGTTCTTTTCGGTTTTCTTGGTATTGTCGTCGTTGTAAAGTTTAACGGTTTCGGTTGCAGTCGCTTCGTCGTATTTGCCGTTGTCGAGTTTTTCCATCTTAACGTCGTCGAAGTAAGCGGTTCCGGAGCAGCCTCTGAGTTTGTTGTCGCTGTTGCCGTGACCGAAGCCGAGAACTACCTGATATTTGGTTGCGGCGATGTTGCTCGGTCTGAGATAGATCGAGTACATTTTCCATTCGCCCTTGGTATCGATGTTGTCGATAATGGTGGAATCGATAGTCGTTCCGACGGTGTTTCTCACTTCGATATACGCGCCCGTGTCGAGAGCGGCGTTGCCGTCCACGTATTTACCGGCGACGTTGTCGGTGCGGACGTAAACAGTGAGAAGATAATCCGCGCCGTATTCCGCCGTGACGGTAGTGGAAGAAACGACGTACTGAGCCGCGCCGTCGCCGTCGGAGTTGACGTTGTTGGCAAGCATAAGAACTTTCTTGTGGTCGTCGCCTTCTCCGCGATGAACTTTTTTATAATCGGGATAATCATCGCTGGTAGTATCGATTATTCCGGAAGATTTCGTCGTTCCGTAAGAGGTTCTCGTCCATTTTACGCTCGAAGAAACGGAATAAGGATATTTCGTCGTGGAATCGGGAATGTGGTATTCAAAATTCCCGTTTGCGATCATCTGCTCGTCTTTAACTTCGTCTTTTACGGATTCGCTTTCGGATTCCGATTCCGAAGTCGATTCGCTCGAAGAGTTTCCGCAGGAAGACGCGAAACAGAAAACGAGCGAGAGAACGAGCGCCGTTAAAAGCATGATGAACGCTTTAAAGTTAAACTTGTTCTGAGTTTTGTTCATAAGTCACCTTTCTGAAGTTATTAGTTTGTCCGATTCGACGCGAGTTCAAACGTAATTTCCGTTTCCGCCCGACGTTCTTCCTTTTACGCCGGACGTTTCGTTTCCGTTAAGTTTCCGCGCGCGTTTTACCGGACGCACCCGTATAATAAGGCTGAATTTCTTCATCGTTATTTCGTCGCTGCCGAAGGATAACGCGGGGGATTGCTTTTGCCGCAAATAATCCCGGCGAAGAATAAAAACCTATACTCGTTCATTATACATTATTTAACTGAAAATTGCAATGAATATGCGACGATTATAAAAATTTTTTGTAATTTATCTTTAAAAATTTTCTTCCGTGTCAATAATAAATCCGATGCAACGATTACGCGGCTCGGAAGCGGTTGCAGGGGAGCGGAATTGACTGACGAATTCAAAAAGAAACTTTATCTTATTTTAACGGGCGTCGTAACGGGCGCGGCTAACGGTTTTTTCGGCGGCGGAGGCGGAATGATCGTCGTGCCGTTGCTTACGTTTTTGCTTAAAACGGAAACAAAAAAGGCTCACGCCACCGCAATCGCGATAATTTTGCCGATTTCGGTCGTCAGCGCGATGGTATATTTTTTCAAAGGCAGTTTTGATTTTTCCGCGGGAATACCGTCGGGGATAGGCGTGGTCGCAGGAGGAATCGCGGGGGCGTGGCTGCTCGGCAAACTCTCGTCGAAACTCATAACGCGTATTTTCGCCGTCGTTATGCTTGCCGCCGGCATAAAACTATTGTTCTTTTAAGGAGTTGAACAATCTTTATGTGGAGAATTATTTTGTTGGTTCTGGCGGGTATTGCCGCGGGCGCGCTCGGAGGAATGGGTATGGGCGGCGGAACGATACTTATTCCCGTTCTCACGATTTTTTTCGACGTGGAGCAGAAGCAGGCCCAGGCGATAAACCTCGTCGCGTTCATACCTATGGCGATAGCGTCGCTTATAGTTCACGTGAAAAACAAAAGGGTGGAAACGAAAGGTATTCTGTGGATAATCATTCCCGCAACGGTTTTATCGCTTGCGGGGAGTATGGTCGCTCAGGCGATTAACGGAGAAATCCTCAAACGCATTTTCGGCGGTTTTTTGTTGCTTTTGTCCGTGGCGCAGTTTTTTTCGGAAGAGATAAACGAAAAACTTTCCGGAATCGGCAAATAGCCCGTTTCCGCTTGAAGCGATGCCTGTGAAAGTCGGCCGCAGACAATTTTCGCAGACAATTTTCATTGATTTTTCGCAAAAAGCACCTTATATTGATTGATATATTTGCAAATTGCACAATATGTGGGGAAAATTGCACAAATATAGCAAAACCCCCTTTTCAAATCGATAAATATATGTTAATATACAGTAGTAAATACAGAATATTAACGGTAAAACGGAATATTCGGAACAGACGTTTTGTATTTTGTATGGTTTGTATTTGATTTAAATTATTGGAGTTACGAAATTGGAAAAAATAGGTATTATCGACTTAGGCTCGAACACTGCAAGGCTCGTGATAGTTGAAATGCTCGGCGACGGGCATTTTATTGTTATAGATCAACTTAAAGAGAGCGTAAGGCTCGGCAAAGATATGGAAAGGGACGGGTTTTTAAAGCCGCAGAGAATCGCGGAAACACTTAAAACTCTCAAAATGTTCCGCAAACTTTGCGACGCTTACGGCATCGAGAAGATTATAGCCGTGGCTACGGCGGCGGTGAGAAGAGCGAAAAACCAGCGCAGTTTCCTCGACGAAGTGGCTACCACCTGCGGAATCAAACTTCGCGTTCTCACGGCGGACGAAGAAGCGACTTACGTTTATAAAGGCGTAATCAACACGATGGATATTCCCAAGGGGCTTATTCTCGAAATCGGCGGCGGTTCGACAAAAATCGTTCAGTATAACAGAAAAAATCTTCTTCACTACGAAACCCTTCCTTTCGGCGCGGTTACGCTCACCGAACTTTTCCAGAACGACGGAATTTCGCCCGCGGAACAGGCGGCTAAGATAGAGGAATTCTTCACCGAACAGTTGAAGAAAATCGAATGGCTCAAAGAAGTAGACCCCGAAACGCAGATGATAGGCGTCGGCGGCTCGTTCAGAAGCCTTTGCAAACTCAGCAAGATGATGAAGAAGAGTCCGCTCAATACGGTACATAATTATCGTATAAACGTTGACGAATTCAATAATCTTTACGATATGCTCAAAGTTCTCGATCTTGACAAAAAGAAGAGAATAAAAGGCATTTCGTCCTCCCGCGCGGACATTCTGCCCAGCGCGCTCGCCGCGATAAGCAGTTTCGTGAAATATATGAACTATCAGCAGATGGTTATTTCCGGCTGCGGACTGAGAGAAGGCATTATGTTCAATTACGCAATGCCGATAACTATCGAAAAGCCGATAAGCGACGTTCTCACTTACAGTTTGCAGACGCTCGTGAGGTTCTATAACTGCAATCAGAAACACGTCGAACACGTGGTGAATCTTTCGGTTCAACTTTTCAAACAACTTCGCGTGTTGCATAAATTCCCGAGACAGTATCTGAAAATTCTCAAAGTCGTGGCGATGCTTCACGATTCCGGGGCTTCGATTAAATACTACAATTACGAGAAGCACACGGCGTATATAATTCTCAACGCGAGCATTTACGGGCTTACGACGAGAGAAATGGTAATGGCTTCGCTCGTGGCGGCGGTTCACGCCAACGACGACGTTAATATGAGCGATTTCGTTCGTTACAAAGCCTACGTTTCCGAAGAGGACGTGGACGCTATCAGAAAACTCGGAATCATGCTCAGAATTGCGGAAAGTCTTGACAGAAGCATGTCGTCCTGCGTCGTTTCGCTCAACTGCGACGTGCTCGGCGATTCCGTGATAATGAAAACGGAAGTGGAAGGCGACGCGTCGCTCGAAATTAAGGACGCGCTCAACGCGTACTCCGATTTCAGAAGAATATTCCACAAAAACCTTGAAATTCTTTGATAATTATTGCATAAAAAACGTGTATAAAAAACGCGCCGCGGAGATTGTTCCGCGGCGCGTTTTAAGTTTTAAATATAAGCCTATAAGTCGATTAATCGCTTATTTTATTCCGATTAGCCTTCGATGTGAAATTTCTGTTTATAATCGTCTATGGCTTTTTCGATTATCGCTATCGCTTCGGTTTTGCCGATGACTTCTTTAACGGCGGTTTCCTTTCCTTCGAGGTTTTTATAGACCGAGAAGAAATGCCGCATCTCGTCGAAGATATGAATAGGGAGTTGCGAAAGGTCGGTGTAACGATTATAGTTCGGGTCGGTGAAAGGAATGGCGATTATTTTTTCGTCGTTCCTGCCGTTGTCTATCATCGAAATCGCGCCGATGGGATACGCTCTGCAAAGGGTGAGAGGCTCTAACGCCTCGGAGCAGAGCAGAAGCACGTCGAGCGGATCTCCGTCGTCGCCGTAAGTCCGCGGGATAAAGCCGTAATTTGCGGGGTAGTGAGTCGAAGTGTATAAAATACGGTCAAGGATAATCAATCCCGTTTCCTTGTCGAGTTCGTATTTTTTCTTGCTGCCTTTGCTTATCTCGATAACGCAGATAAAATCTTCGGGTTTGATTCTTTCGGGCGAAACGTCGTGCCAGATGTTGTTCATTTATTTTTTGCTCCTTGATTTTTGTCGGAATTGCATTGCGCTTTTGTCAGAACTGTATTATACAATATGCTTTGCGATAAATCAAGCAAAATTACATTTATTTTCGATTTATTTATAATATTTTTCATTTCGTTTGCCGGCAGATAAAAATACGCGCCGCGTTTCGGTTTGCCGAAACGCGGCGCGCAATAAAATAATAATTCAGGTTATTTCAGGTTCAGCCTTTGACTATAAAGTTCACGAGTCTGCCTTTAACGACAACGGCTTTAACGATTTCTTTGCCCTCAACCATTTTCGCAATCGTTTCGTTTGCGAGCGCGATAGCCTTGATTTCGTCTTCCGTTGCGTCTTTGGAAACGTTTATCTTCGCTTTAACCTTGCTGTTGAGTTGTACGGCGAGTTCTATTTCGTCCTTAACGAGCGCGTTTTCGTCGCAAACGGGATACGCTTCGGTGAATACGGATTTTTTGTTGCCTCTCTGCGACCAGAGTTCTTCCGCGAAGTGCGGAGCGCAAGGGGCAAGCAGAAGAATGAGCGTATCCGTTGTTTTTCTCAAAAGTTCGTCCTTTCTGCCATCGATTCCGTCGTATTTATAAATTGCGGTTACGAATTCCATAAGCCTTGCAACAGCCGTGTTGAACGAGAAATTGTTCATATCTCTGTCCACATTCTTAATGCAGTAAGCCTCGGCGTAAAGGAGGTCCTTATCGTCTTTATTGAGAGCAAAATTGCCGTTAAACGGCTTATAGCCGCTTGTTTTTGTTATGATTCGCTCCGCGCGCTCGACGAATTTAGCCAAAGACTTGATTCCGTTATCGTCCCACGGACCGCCTGCGGTGTAGTCGAAACCGAACATAAGATACATTCTGAAAACGTCCGAACCGTAGGTGTCGATATAAGAATCGGGCGAAACCACGTTTCCGCGGGACTTGCTCATTCTCATTCCGTCCGGACCTAAAATAATGCCTTGGTGGGTGAGCGATTTGAACGGCTCGTCGAAATTGAGATAACCCATATCGCGAAGTGCCTTCGTGATAAAACGCGCGTATAAAAGGTGCATGCACGCGTGTTCCGGTCCGCCGACGTATTTGTCGACGGGGAGCATTTTGTTGATTATTTCCGGATCGAACGGCATATCGGCGTTTTTGCTGTCCGGATATCTGAGATAATACCAACTCGAGCAAACGAACGTGTCGAGCGTGTCGGGGTCGCGTTGAGCCTTTCCGCCGCACTTCGGGCAGGTCGTGTTCATGAAGGATTCGCATTTTGCGAGCGGCGATTTACCGTCCGGTCTGAATTCAACGTCTTTGGGAAGAAGAACGGGCAGGTCTTTATAAGGAACGGGAACGGCGCCGCACTTTTCGCAGTGAATGACGGGAATAGGCGCGCCCCAGTATCTCTGACGGGAAACGAGCCAGTCGCGAAGTCTGTAATTGACTTTGTGGCGACCTTTCGATTCGGCGAAAAGTCTGTTTAAAATCGCCTTTCTGCCTTCTTCCGAAGTAAGACCGTCGTATTCCGCGCTGTTCACGAGAACTCCGTCGTCCACGAACGGGAGAACGGTTTCGCCGCGCGGGTTGTGAATTACCACGTTTACGGGCAGGTCGTATTTTTTCGCGAAGAGGAAATCTCTCGCGTCGTGAGCGGGAACGCCCATAACCGCGCCCGTGCCGTAGGAATATAAAACGTAATCCGCGGCGTAAATCGGTACTTTTTTGCCTGTTATAGGATTGATGGCATACGCGCCGATGAAAACGCCCGTCTTTTCGCGGGTTGTGGAAAGACGTTCGATTTCGTCCGTTTTGGAAGTTTCTTCGATGTAACGGAGTACGTCGGCCTCGCGGTCCTTCGTCATCAGTTTTTTAACGAGCGGATGCTCGGGCGCGAGAACGACGTATGAAACGCCGAAAAGCGTGTCGGCTCTGGTGGTGAAAACTTTGAATTCGTCGCCGCTTTCGGTTCGGAAAAGTATTTCGCCGCCCGTCGATTTGCCGATCCAGTTTCTTTGCATCGCTTTTGTTTTTTCGGGCCAGTCGAGTCCGTCGAGTTTGTCGAGAAGTTCTTCGGCGTATTTGGTTATGCGGAAGAACCATTGCGTAAGGTCGCGTTTGACGACCTGAGTTCCGCATCTTTCGCAGTGTCCGTCGGTGACCTGTTCGTTCGCAAGAACGGTGTTGCAACTCGGGCACCAGTTAACCGGCGCTTCCTTGCGGTAAGCGAGTCCGTTTTCGTAGAGTTTCAGAAAGAGCCATTGCGTCCATTTGTAATAATCTGGCATACAGGTCTTTATTTCCGCCGACCAGTCGAACATCGCGCCCATTTTTTTGAGTTGCGTTTCCATCGTGGCGATGTTTTCGAGAGTGGATTCTTCGGGATGAACGCCCGTTTTTATGGCGTAATTTTCAGCCGGTAATCCGAAAGCGTCGAACCCCATCGGCTCAAACACCTCGTAGCCTTTCATTTTTTTGTATCTTGCGAAACTGTCCGTAAGTCCGTAATTATACCAGTGTCCTAAGTGAAGTTTGGAAGCCGAAGGGTAGGAAAACATCTCAAGACAGTAGAATTTTTTATCTACGTTCTTTTTGTTGAAAGCGTAAAGTTTTTCTTTTTCCCATTTTTGCTGCCACTTGGCTTCGATGGTTTTCATATCCATAAAATGAAACCCTCCTCGCGAGAAATTGTATATGAGCATAATTATAACACAAATCGGAATCTTTTTCCACTTTTTTAGCGGCGTTTGGGTATGAAAAATATATTTTTTATTGTTTGACAAAAGGACATAAAAACATATGACTTTTTTTTCGCGATGTGTTATCATTAGCCGTAGTTGATAATAGGCTTTTTTTTAAACGATAATCCGCCCCGCGGCGAAACAAATCGAAGAGAGTTTCGCCGCGGGGCGGCATACGGAATCATACAGAAAAATACGGGAGCATTACGATGAACGATAATGATGAATTGGAGGGAAAAACGCCCGCGGAAGGCGGTTACGGTTTTTTCCCGGAAAGAGAAATAGTTAAATATTCTGTCGCCAAGGATGACTGGGTTGTGCCGGAAAATAAAAAGAAAAAGACGATTTCGTCGGCGATTTTCGTGTTTTTCGCCGCTTTTTTCTATGCGGTCGGGTTTCATTATTTCGTAGACCCGTGCAATTTCGCGCCGGGAGGAATCGGCGGCGTCGTGGCGATGATGAAGTACGTTATAAGCGGCGGCTCTTCGGCGGACGCGGCGGCGAGCGGAATCGATTACAGTTCGCTTTTGTTCGTAATCTGCAACATTCCGCTTCTGATTCCCGCGTATAAAATTCTGTCGAAAGAATTCGTCGTGAAAACGGCGGTGGTTGCCGTTCTTATCGCGGCAATAATGTTTCTTCTCGATAACTTTATCGATCCGAACAAGATTTTTTCGATAAAACACGCGAGCGAACTTGCCGGCAATAAAAAAATCGAAATGGGAACGAGGCTGTTGTCCGCGCTTGTCGGCGGGGCGGTGTGCGGCTTGTCGCTTGCGTGCGCGCTCAAAACCAACGCCTCGACGGGCGGAGCGGATATCGTGGGCGCGATGATACAGAAGAAAAATCCGCACAAGAGCGTCGCTTCGATGATTTTTGCGGTAAACGGCGTGATTTTCGGCGTTTCGTTCTTCGTTTACGGCAACGATACGCTGCCCGTTTTCCTCTCGCTTATTTACACTTATACGGCAACAAAGACGTGCGATTATATAATGTACGGAACGAAAAACGCGCTCAAGTTCGAGGTCATAACCGAACACGCGGAAGAAATTTCCAAGGACGTAATCGAAAAACTCGGTCACGGCGTTACGGTCACTCCCGCGGAGGGAATGTTCGAACACAGAAACAAAGTGCTTCTGATCTGCGTCATCAAGCCGCGCCAGACGGTGCAGTTTCAGGAGATAATCAATCGTTATCCGGAAACGTTCGCATACGTCGGAACGGTCAGCGAAGTAATCGGAAAATTCAATTCCGAAGGCAGAAAAGAAAAGAAAAAGTAATTTGCAAATCAATATCGTAAAGCCGCCCGGGGCAAACTTTCAGGTTTGCCCCGGGCGGCTCGTTTTACGTCGTTAATCGACTTATACGCGGCTTTCTATGCCGTGATGTCAAAAATTTTCAAAACAAAACACGCTTGTCGGAACAGAAATCGGTAACATCGGTAAACATTGCGGAAAAGAGTATAAAAAATAAACATCCGGTCGAAAATAATATCGGCTTCCCCGAGTATTACATATAATATATTAAGGGAACGCCGGTTGAGCCGCCGGATAGGGCGGCAAAGTGAGGATCGATTATGATAAAGAGAGGCGAACTTTATTACGCCGATCTCAGTCCGGTCGTCGGAAGCGAACAGGGCGGCGTAAGACCCGTTCTCGTTGTTCAGAACGACGTGGGGAACAAATACAGCCCCACCGTAATCGCGGCGGCAGTGACAAGCAAACTTACGAAGGCGAAATTGCCGACGCATATCGAACTCGACGCGTCCCTTTACGGACTGAGCAAAAACTCGGTCGTTCTGCTCGAACAAATCCGGACGCTCGATAAGCGCAGGCTGAAAGAACGCATCGGCGAACTGCCTTTCGGCACTATGCGGAAGGTGGACGGCGCGCTGCTTATAAGCCTCGGGTTTGCAGAGAAAAACGGCGTTGATCGGGCGGAATGATATGAATATTATATGAATATTACGTCGGGTTTATCGGAAAAGCGCCGCGCGGAAGGCTTTTAGCCATCTGCGCGGCTTTAGTCTTTAATATCGCGGTATAAAAAGACTTTACAAATTTGCCCGGAAATGATAAAATGAATTTATTAAACATTTTTTTACCGAAGAGGAAAGATATGCAGGACGTAGTCGAGAGAATAAAAAAATATAAACAACTGTTTTCGATAACGAGCGAGGAACTTTCAAAACGCAGCGGCATCCCGCTCGGCACGCTTAACAAAATTCTTTCGTCGTCGACGAAGAGTATCAAAACGGAAACTCTGGCGGCAATTGCCAAGGGGCTTGACGTCAGCGTGAGCGATCTCGTCGGCAGGGAAAAGAAGCAGGAAATCTACTCCAGATCGATTGTCGATCCGATTTTTTCTTATTGCCGCGTTGCCGCCGTCACGCCCGAACTCAAAGTCGGCGACGTTGAAAAAAATGCGCAAAGCGTTCTTGACGCGCTCGAAACTTATTCGGTTAAACGGGTGAAAGTTCTCGTTTTCCCCGAACTCACGCTTTCCGGTTACACCGCCGGCGATTTGTTTTATATGGACGCGCTTTTGAAGTCATGCGAGAAGTATCTCGTCAAAATCGTCGATTATTCAATGAATTACGACACTCTTTTGTTTGTCGGCGCTCCGCTCGCGAGAAACGGAAAACTCTATAACTGCGCGGTCGCGATTTGCCACGGCAAACTTCTCGGCGTTATCCCGAAGTCCTTTTTGCCGTCTTATAACGAGTTTTACGAGAAGAGGCAATTCGCTTCGCCTGCCGACGAAAACGGCGTTATAACGATAAACGGAAAAGAGTATCCCTTCGGAACGAAACTGATTTTCAGAAACAGAAATTACCCCGCGATGAAAGTCGCCGCGGAAATCTGCGAGGACCTTTGGGCGGTTAATTCTCCGTCGGAAAGGCACGCCGTGAACGGCGCGAACATAATAGTCAATCTTTCGGCGAGCGACGAACTCATCGGCAAGGCGGAATACAGGAGAAGCCTTTGTTCGATGCAGTCGGCAAAATGCGTCTGCGCTTACGCTTACGCCGACGCGGGCAGCGGAGAATCGTCGTCTGATATGGTATTTTCTGCGCACAACCTGATAACCGAAAACGGTAAAATTCTTGCCGAAAGCGAATTGTTTGGCGACGGGGTTGCCGTTGCGGACGTCGATCTCGGCTTTATTGAACACGAAAGGCTTAAACTTTTCAATTACGAACGACTTAAAGACGACGGTTACGCCGTTATCGATTTTGCCGTCGCGGTGAACGCGGACAGGGTTGAACGCGATTACGACAGAACGCCGTTCGTTCCGGGCGACGCCGCGGAACTCTCTAAGAGGGCGGAACTTATTCTCGATATTCAGGCCGAAGGACTTGCAAGGAGAGTTAAACACACTTCCGCGAAAACGCTTGTCGTGGGCGTTTCGGGCGGGTTGGATAGTACGCTTGCGCTGCTTGTCGCGGCGCGCGCCATGGATAAACTCGGCAGAAAGAGAAAGGACATAATCGCCGTCAGCATGCCTTGTTTCGGAACGACCGAACGCACGAAGGGCAACGCCGAACTTTTAGCCGAGCAGACGGACGTCGCTTTCAGAGAAATTAATATCACGGAATCGGTGAGAAGCCATTTCAAAGATATCGGTCAGAACGAAAACGTCACCGACGTGACTTACGAAAATTCGCAGGCGAGAGAACGCACTCAGGTGCTGATGGATATCGCCAACAAAACGGGCGGGCTTGTCGTCGGAACGGGCGATTTGTCCGAACTCGCTCTCGGCTGGGCAACCTATAACGGCGACCATATGTCGATGTACGGCGTCAACGCGTCCGTGCCGAAAACGCTCGTCCGTTACGTAATCGCCCACGTTGCGGAGACGAGCAAAGGCAAAACGAAAAAGGTACTCGAGGATATTCTCGCAACGCCCGTAAGCCCCGAACTTATCCCTGCCGAGAACGGCGAAATAAAGCAGAAAACCGAAGATATCGTCGGACCTTACGTGCTTCACGATTTTTTCCTTTATCATTTCGTCAGGTCGGGATTTTCGCCTGCGAAGATATTCAAAATCGCCGAAAAAACTTTTGAAGAGGAGTATGATTCGGCAACGATATACAAATGGCTCGAAGTGTTCGTAAAGAGGTTTTTTGCTCAGCAATTCAAGCGTTCCTGCTTGCCGGACGGTGTAAAAGTCGGTTCGGTTGCGCTTTCGCCGCGCGGCGACTGGCGCATGCCGAGCGATTGCAGCGCGGACGTATTTCTTAAGGATTTACGCCGCGTAAAGCCTTAAAGATTTTTTAAGCGGCGGAAAAGACGACGAACGACGGCAACAAGTTGCCGCGTACTCGGCTTAATGTCCGCTCCATACAAAAACCCCTCAGCATCGCTGAGGGGTTTTTGTATGGAGCGGGCGATGAGAATCGAACTCACAACCGAAGCTTGGGAAGCTCCTATTTTGCCACTAAACTACGCCCGCTTGTTTATTTCGTATGATATTTTACTATATTTTTGGTTTTTTGACAAGCGTTTAGAGGCGATAAAAAAATATTTTATGCAATCGCCGTCAGACCACGGTTCGTTTTATTCTTGATCGGCATAAGACAAAAAATATATTTGTACATATAATCATACGTGTTGTCCCGTTTGGGCAATTCGTAATATCGCAAAGTCTTAAAATGGCATCTAACAACAAAAGGCGTACCGGATGTCGGTTTCCGTGTTTTGCGGAGATGAAATCGATTTGACCTCGCCAAAAGCGAATGTTGACGGACGAAACTCCCTATTGACAAAAATTGATTTTTAACGTATAATGATTAAAACAAGTCTTTTCGATAAAGACGCGGAACGTATGTAAAGCGGAAAGGATAAGGGAAGGGATAAGAATGAGGAAATCGATTTCTATTATGAATTGTATTTTATCAACATTCATTTTTCTTTGTGTTTATGGAAACACCTGTTATCGTTCGGCTCTTTCAGGAAAAGGCGGCGCCGATTTTGGTCAACAAGTCTTTTTGTGTTTTTATTTTGCAACAGGGTTGATAATTTCGATATACTGTATATGCATCAAAGTTTATTATTCAAACAAATGTTTCTGGATTGGCGCGATATATAACGCGCTTTATCCTCTTGTGATATTGACGCTTTCGTTATATGCTTTAATTTCACAAAGTTGGGAGATAGACACGATTAATTGGCTTTATTGGCTCTGTAACATAATTCCGGTTATTATCAGCGGATTATATGTTTATGCGGCTGTAAAAAAGGATCCCTAACGTTTTATAATAATAATAATTACATTACAATAAAAACGGAGGTTAAAAATGAAAAACAAAAGCTTTCTCTACCTTAACAGGCTGTTAGCGTTTATCGCCTTTTTGTGTGCGTTTGGCAGGCTGTGTTACGAATTGGGAAGCAATAAAGACATTAACAGTTTTGTTATGATGCTCGTATTCGCGATATATTATTTACTGTTTTTAATCATCTCGCATAGACTTGTTGGCGCTGTTATTTATACAAAAAAAATATATATTATCGCCGCAATCATATCGATCGGGTTTATAGTTCTTATGTGGGGATTATATTTGATAACCCTTCTATGTAATAACAAACCTGCAATAGTAATAGTCTCTTTGATTGATATTATCTACAGTTGTACTATTACGCTTATTTCACTCGCAATTGGTTTTGTATACCTTTTGTTAGCATTCAAATTTAAGGACGATTAAAGATGAATCGGTTGCGTTTTAAAATAGGTTTTGTAGCGAGTATACTTGCTATCTTATTAGGAATAGTATTGCTTTTAAGATCTGCAAATTCAACGGAAAATTTGATTTGGGGAATAATATCGCCGATTGTGGGCGTTATCGGCATTATTATTTGTTGGTTCGGTTTAAAAAAATAGAGTTCTGTTTGGAGCGATAAGAGATTTTGCCGTTTCCCGCAAGCGGGAGCCTACGGCAAGAATTTGCTTCGCAAATTGACGAACGACGGCAACGAGTTGCCGCGTACTCGTCTGTTAACCGCCCACCACTAAAAAAAGACACGCCGAGCGGCGTGTCTTTTTTTAGTGGTGGGCGATAAGAGACTCGAACTCCCGACTTCTTCCATGTGACGGAAGCACTCTACCAACTGAGTTAATCGCCCGAAAATTTAAAATATTTAATCTTGTAACGTTTAATATTATATCAAAGCGGCGCAATATTGTCAACGTTCTGAGTGAAAAAAATTGACAAATCAAAATAATTATGATATAATGCAGACACTGAATCGATGATTTTTTCGGAGAGTAAGCATAAATCGACATTTTTTCTCGGTCGGCATACGCGAACGGCTTTTGCGACGGAAAAGAAGTAACCCGATTTTCGGCGGTTACGTTTCCTTTGCGACAGGGTTTCGGGCGACGGGATTTGTAAGAACGGACTTATAGGCTTATATATGGGAGCATAGAAGAGCGGACTTATATTATATAATGTTTTTTACGCATACTCTTCGGGGTATGCTTTTTGTTTGCCGCAAAAAACGCGGCAACCAGGCAGACGTAAAACGGAGGTTAAAATGAGAATAGCGGTTATAGGAATAGTAATAGAAAAAGACAGAAGTTCGGCGGGGCTCGTAAACGAAATTTTGTCGGAATACGGCGATTTCGTCGTTGGCAGAATGGGCGTGCCCGACCGCGCGAACAACGTTTACGTTATAAGCGTGATAGTAAAGGCTACCAACGAGGTAATTTCGGCGATAACGGGCAAACTCGGCAAAATTCCCGAAGTAAAGGTTAAATCCGCCGTCACTTCGTGCGAAATACAATAGCCGCTTCGCACGAAATACAATAGCCGCTTCGTGCGAAATACAATAATTTTAAGTGTAGACAGATTTTCGCGCAGACAGTTTTACGCGCGATTTCAAACAGAAAAAATTTTAAAGGAGATAGCATATGAAAAAATTTCTGGCATTAATTTTAACGGCGATTATGGTTTTCGCCATAACCGCATGCGGAACGAGTGAAAGCGTTCCGAACGAATCGTCGGGCGTTTCCGGCTCGAACCAGACCGTTGAAAAAACGGAAAAGACGTTCAGAATGGGCGTTGTGAACGGCGCGCCGGCTCTTGCCGTGGCGAATATCGCAGGCGGGTTCGATTATTCCGACGAGACGAACGAAGTGAAAACGGGCGTCGAAGTTCAAAAAGAAGCGCAAGCGGTTATCGCCGGGCTTACCAACGGAACTTACGACATGGCGATTTTGCCGCTTAACGTCGCTTCTAAACTTTACAATGCGGGCAAACTCGGCGTAAAACTCGTTTCCGTCAACATTTTCAGCGTTTTATACGTAATCACGAAAGGCGAATATAACTCTCTCGACGATCTTAAAGGTAAGGTTGTTTACAGCGTGGGTATCGGCGGTACGCCCGAGGTTGTGTTCAAAAACATTCTGACGGCAAACGGAATAAAATACGAAAGCGACGAAACCGTTGCCGACAAGGATAGAAAGGGCGACACTGTTTATTTCAACGCCGTTTCCGACGCGAAACTCGTTATGGCTGCGCTTAAAAACGACGAGGCGCATTTCGCGTTGCTCGGCGAACCCGTAGTTTCTCAGGCGATGGCAAACACCGGAGCGCATATCGCGTTCGGGCTGGAGGACGAGTGGAAAAAGGTTCACCCGGAGGTCGGATTCGTTCAGGCGGGACTTATCGTAAAATCTACCGTTCTTGAAGGTTTCGGCGGATATGTGGACGCGCTTTTGGCGGAAATGGGTAAAAACGTCGAATATCTCAAAGCCAACGCCGAAAAAGCGGTCGCCGACCTTAACGAAATCGGCGCGACGCTCCCCGCGCTCGGAGAGGAAACGCTGAAAAGATGCCTTATCGGCGCGGATAAAGCGAGCGAACGCAAAGCGGACGTCGAGGCGTTTTTGTCGGCTTTAAGTCCCGCGGATTACGGCGGAAAACTTCCCGGAAGCGATTTTTACGCAAAATAAAATTTCCTCGCAAAATAAGGAATTTGATACCTGATGAAAAAAAGTATTGAAAGTACCGTCGCGATAGTGGTCGGAGTGGTCGCTATCGTCGTAATCTGGTCCGTTGCCGCTTTTGCTTTAAACGACGAAATGATGATGCCCGCGCCGTCTGCCGTCGCGAAGGAGTTTATCGCTGTTTTTGGTGAAAAATCCACCTATAAGTCGATTATCGGCACTTTGTGGCGTTCAACGATTAGTTTTTCGGTGGCGTTTGCTTTCGCGGTTTTGTTTGCGCTTGCCGCCAACGTTTCGTCTTTTTGCGAAAAACTTTTTTATCCGCTCATCGCGCTCGTGCGCGTCGTGCCGGCGATGAGTATTATTTTCATTTGCCTTGTGTGGGTGAAGGCGGATAACAGTCCGATTGTCATTTCGTTTATCGTGGTTTTTCCGATGACGTATTCCGCGGTTCTTAACGCAATGAAAAATCGCGACAAGAAGGTTGCGGAAATGCTCAAAGTATACGGCGTGAAACCGTCAAAAGTGTTTTTCGGGGTAACGCTACCGGACGTTTTCGACAGGCTTTTCCCCGAACTTGTTTCCGTTCTCGCGTTCAACGTAAAACTCACGGTGAGCGGCGAGGCGATAGCCTACACGAAGTTCAGCATCGGCAGGGAAATGTCCCGCGCGAACGCTTTCAGCGACATGACAAGGCTTATGGCGCTTACGCTTATCGCGGTTCTTCTTTCGGTTGTTATCGAGTTGGTTGTCAAAGCGGTTTATATTCTCGTAAAAAGGAGGCTGCGCGATTATGGTCGTAAAAAATCTTCGCAAGGGATATAAAACAGAGGCTGGCGAAACGGTTGTTTTTAACGATTTCAACGCGGAGTTTGCCGACGGAAAAGTTACGGCGATAATGGGCGGCTCCGGGATAGGGAAAACCACGCTTTTAAACTGCGTCGCGAAACTAACGGACTATAAAGGAGAGATAGAATTTCCCGGCAATCCCGCTTACGTTTTTCAGGACGACAGACTGATTCCCGGGAAAACGGTTTTCGAAAACATCGAATTCGTTTTGCCGTTTGCCGATAAGGAAGAGAGAAGAAAACGCGTTAAAACCGCGCTTGAAATCACCGAACTGACCGCGGAAGCGAGTAAATATCCGCAGGAATTATCGGGCGGGCAAAAGAAGAGAGTTTCGCTTGCCAGAGCGTTTGCGAGCGGCAGAGAATTAATGCTTCTTGACGAACCGCTTTCGTCGCTCGATATCGGGCTGAAATTCAGAATTTTCGAGGTGATGAAAAGGTTGTTCGCCTCGCAAAAAACCGTGTTGATGGTAACGCATGACGTGGACGAGGCTTTGACTTTGGCGAACGAAATCGTCATAATCGGGAAAACGGGCGCGGAATATCGTAAAACGATTTCTTCCGACGTTTTCGAAAGAGATATTGTCGGCGAAGAGTGTAATCTGATAAGAAAAGAGATAATCGGATATTTAAAGAACGGAATTTCGGATTAAAAATCGTAAAATTAAGCGAGCCGCCCTTGCGTAAGGGCGGCTCGCGTTTTGTTTGATAAATTCCGAAAGGTGAAAATCAATACATAACGCTCGACAAAATCTCGGTGTAAGTCGGGAAAGGCCAGTATGTCTTGTCGACGAGCGTTTCGAGTTCGTCGGCAATCGCTCTCAGTTTGTCCATGTCGGGAATCATAGCGTCCCTGTGATAACGCGCGAGCGTTAAAGCGTCTTTCATCGAAGATGATGTTTTTATATCCTTTTCGAGTTTCCCGGTCGCTTTAAGAAGTTTATCATTGAGAGCGATAAGTTTATCTATAAGTCGTTTATCGGCGGTTTTCGCTATATCTATGCCGATTGCCGCCTTTGCGGAAAGCCCGTTCGCGAGTTCGTCGGAATAACCTATCGATGCGGGGAGAATTTCTCTTCTTGCCATTCTCGCCATGGTCTTCGCTTCCACGTCTATCAACTTTGCGTAACTGTCGAGTTGAATCTCGTATCTCGATCTGATTTCCGTTTCGGTTAAAACGCCGTGGCGGACAAACAAGTCGATGTTCTTCTTTTCGAGATAATAAGGCAACGCATCGACAGTCGTTTTAAGGTTAAGCAGTCCGCGTTTTTCGGCTTCTTTAACCCATTCGTCGGAGTAGTTGTTGCCGTTGAAAACAATGCGTTTATGCTCCGTATAACTTTTCTTCACGAGTTCCAGAACGCTCGCGTTCAGGTCGGTCGATTTTTCCAGGACGTCGGCATAATCTTTCAGGGCGTCGGCAACGATGGTGTTGATAACGACGTTCGCCGCCGAAACGGACATGTCCGAGCCGACCATACGAAATTCAAACTTATTACCGGTGAAAGCGAAAGGCGAAGTTCTGTTTCTGTCGGTCTTGTCCTTATCGAATTTGGGGATAAGTCCGCTCGTGATTTTAAGTACTTCGGCTTTGATTTCGTTGTACTTAGCGCCGTTTTCAATGGAATTGAGAATATTCCCGAGTTCCTCGCCGATGAACATTGAAACGATAGCCGGAGGCGCTTCGTTTGCGCCGAGTCTGTGGTCGTTGCCTGCCGAGGCTACGGAAATGCGGAGCAGATCCTGATATTTGTCCACGGCGGTTATGACAGCCGAAAGGAAGAGTAAAAATCTCGTGTTGTTTTCGGGGTGGTCGGTCGGATCGAGCAGGTTTTCGCCGCGGTCGGTCGCCATCGACCAGTTATTGTGCTTGCCGCTTCCGTTAATTCCGTCGAAGGGCTTTTCGTGGAGCAGGCAAACCATTCCGTGGCGATTCGCGACGGATTTCATAACGGACATTACGATCTGGTTGTGGTCCACGGCGTCGTTCGAGGGCGTATAAACGCAGGCGAGTTCGTGCTGAGCGGGAGCGACTTCGTTATGCTTCGTCTTTGCGTAAACGCCGAGTTTCCAGAGTTCCTCGTCGAGATCGCTCATATAGTCCCAGACTCTCTGTTTGATTTTCCCGAAGTAATGATCTTCGAGTTCCTGTCCTTTTGGCGGACGCGCTCCGAAAAGCGTTCTGCCGCAGGTCGCGAGGTCGAGTCTGTGTTCGTAAACTTCCTTATCGACGAGGAAGTATTCCTGTTCCGCGCCGACGGTGGATATAATCCTTTTGGTTTCGTTATCCCCGAAAATTCTCATAACGCGCAGAACTTGTTTGTTGAGCGCTTCGATACTTTTTAAAAGCGGAGTTTTTTTGTCGAGCGATTCGCCGCCGTAGGAGCAGAAAACGGTGGGGATATAAAGCGAGCCGTCTCTTACGAACGCTTTCGCCGACGGATCCCATGCCGTGTACCCTCTCGCTTCAAACGTGGAACGAAGTCCGCCGCTGGGGAAACTCGACGCGTCCGGTTCGCCCTTAACGAGCATTTTGCCCGAAAATTTCGTCACGACGCCGCCTTTTCCGTCCGGTTCGATAAACGCCTCGTGCTTTTCGGCGGTTACACCCGTCATCGGCTGGAACCAGTGCGTATAGTGCGTCGCGCCTTTTTCCATTGCCCACGCCATCATCGCTTTTGCGATTTCGTCTGCCGCCGCGCGGATCAAAGGCACGTTTTCGTCAACGGTTTTTCTGTAACTTTCGTATGCTTCTTTGGAAATCCTTTTCTCCATTTCCGCGTCCGTGAAAACGTTCTCGGCAAAAATCTTTTCGATAGTTGTGTTTTTCATATGTAACCTCCGTTATTTTTTATTTGTTGCGGGTTTTAAGACAACTCGCTATGAATCCGCGGAACAGCGGATGTGATCTGTTTGGTCTGGATTTGAATTCGGGATGAAACTGCGCGCCGACGAAGAATCTGTCGCCCTCTATTTCCACCGTTTCCACGATTCTGCCGTCCGGCGAAATTCCGGAAAGAACAAGTCCGTTGTCCTCGAGAACTTTGCGGTAATCGTTGTTGAATTCGTATCTGTGACGGTGGCGTTCGGAAATCTCGTCCGCTCCGTAACATTCGCGCATCTGCGTGCCTTGTTTAACGGAGCAGGGATAAGCGCCGAGCCTCATCGTTCCGCCCTTGGGAATATTTCCTTGCTGGTCGGGCATAAGGTCTATTACTTTATATTTCGCGTTTTCGTCGAATTCTCCCGAAGTCGCGCCGGCGAGATTGCAGACGTGGCGGGCGTATTCCATAACCATTATCTGCATGCCGAGACATATGCCGAAGTAAGGCAGATCGTGTTCTCTTGCGTATCTGCAGGTTTCGATCATCCCTTCGACGCCTCTCGAGCCGAAGCCGCCCGGAACGATGATTCCGTCCACGCCTTTATAGATTTCCGCGGCGGTATCGGGAGTGACTTCTTCGCTGTCAACCCATTTTATGTCTACATAGCAGCCGTTTTCGTAACCCGCGGAATAAAGCGCTTCCACGACGGAAAGATAGGAATCGTGAAGTTTGACGTACTTCCCGACGAGCGCTACCGTTACGTGTTTTTTTCTGCCGTTTATGCGGCGGATAAGTTCTTTCCACGGAGTGAGGTTGAGTTTGCTTCTGAGTTTAAGTTCTCTGCAAACGACCTTGTCGAGTCCGTTGTTGTGAAGCATTATAGGCGTCTGATAAAGGCAGTCGAGCGTTACGTCCGAGATTACGCAATCGGGTTTAACGTTGCAGAAAAGCGTGATTTTCTTTCTCAGGTCGTCGCCTATGTCGGAATCGGAACGGGTGACGATAACGTCCGGGTGAATACCGAGCGACTGAAGTTCTTTAACGCTGTGCTGAGTTGGCTTTGTTTTATATTCGTCCGAGCCGGAAACGTAAGGAACGAGGCAGACGTGAATGAACAGGCAGTTTTCTCTGCCTACGTCCGAGGCGTACTGTCGGATTGCTTCGAGAAAGTGCGCGCTCTCGATGTCGCCTATCGTTCCGCCGATTTCGGTGATAACCACGTCGGCTTTGGTAACTTCGGCGTTCTTTCTGATGAATTTTTTCGTTTCGTTGGTTACGTGCGGAATTATCTGAACGGTCTGACCGAGATATTCGCCTCGTCTTTCCTTTTCGAGAACTTTGGAAAACACCTTGCCCGAAGTGAGGTTGGAGTATTTGTTGAGATCCTCGTCGATGAATCTTTCGTAATGCCCGAGGTCGAGATCGGTTTCCGCGCCGTCCTCTGTCACGTAAACTTCGCCGTGCTGAATGGGGTTCATCGTTCCCGGGTCAACGTTCATATAGGGGTCGAGTTTCTGAGCCGCGACTTTGTAACCTCTGAGTTTTAAAAGTCTGCCGAGCGAAGCCGCGACGATTCCTTTGCCGAGCCCCGAAACGACGCCGCCCGTAACGAATATGTATTTGGTCATAACTTATCTCCGTCCTGTCGCGCAATATATTTGCCCTTCGCGATTCAGGATTTTTATTGTCCGTTTTGTTGAAAAAACGGGTGTAAATATACCTTTCGGAGTCTTTGAAAATAAAAAAGGGCGTTTTTTTTTAGAAACTGCGAAAGTTCCTAAAAAAACGCCCCGAAAAGCAATATTCAAAAAACGTGTTTTAGCATACTACTATTTTTTTCGTTTGTCAAGCGTTGAACGGAATAATTTTTAAATTTTTTTTGCTTTTGCCGGCGGTTGTTTTGCGTGAAGTTCCGCCTCGTTTCGCGAACAGAATTTATATTATATATTGATATATACGTCGCGTTATTGAGTTATTTTCGTCACGTATTTATCCGGCAGGAAGTCGAGATAAGGCGACGGCGCGCGGCGGTAATTTACGTCGTAAAAAGTTTTGTATCTGGGGTAAGTTATCGTCAGTTTTTCTTTCGCCCTCGTCAGAGCGACGTAAAAAACTCTCTTTTCTTCCTCTTCGTTGCCGCTTGCCACCGCGCCGAAAGAAGGAAACTCGCCCTCGCCCGCTCCCGCGACGATTACCTTTTTAAACTCGCATCCTTTCGACTGATGAACTGTTACGAGAGGGACTTTGTTGAACTTTTTAACAAGCACGTCCATCTGGCTGCCCGATAGCGATACGTCCTGCAAAAACGCCTTTAACGAACTTATAGGCTCGCTTTTGTCGATGTAACTCTTCAAGGTCCGATAAAAATCGTTGGTCGATTCTTTGTCGGTGAGGTCGTTCTTTTCTTTCGTAACGCCGAGTTTTCCGGCGCAGGTTTTAACGAGCGTGAGCAAGTCGTTATCGATAAGCATTTGCCTCAGCGAACGCGTGAGTTCGTAAAAATCTCTGAACACCGCAGAGAATCTTTCGGTCACGTTCGCCCGCGCCGCGCTCGTGGGGCGAATATAGTTTTTTATAAAAACGCCGAGAACTTTTTCGGTTGCCGTTACGTCCGAAAATGCGTCGTGAGCGCGTTCGTTTACAATCCCGAACGCGTCGCAGAGCGTGGCGAGTTTGTAGTCGCCCGTTCCGGGTTTTAAAAGCGCGGCGATTTTAAGCGTATCGTAACGATAGCCGAAGTCGTGGGGTATGTTTTCGGTTCTGAGTTCTCTTTCGAGAATGACGTCGTCGAACGACGCGCTGTTATGCCCCACGAGTACGCATCCTTTCGCGAATTCGCAAAAGTCGGCGAGGACTTCTGCCGCGGGCGCGCCGCCGTGAGAGCGGATATATTCTTCGTTGTAGCCGTGAACGGCTTCGGCGGCTTTTTTGATGGGTACGGACGGGATAATAAAGCGGTTAAACGTCTTTATCGTTCCGTTTTTGCCCGTTTTAACCGCAGAAATCTGTATCGCGCGGTCGTCGTCGAGATCGAGCCCCGTCGTTTCGAGGTCGTAAACCACGACGTTTCCTTTCGCGTAAGCGTCCGTCAGCGGTTTGTAATAATCGCCGGAAAGGTAAACTTGTTCGGACAAAAACTGTCCCACGGACAAGCCGAGAGAAGAGTAATCGTTGATCGCGGCGATCATTTCTCCCGTCACGCCGTCCACGCATTTCCCAGCGAGCCGCAAAAACGACGTTTCGTCGTCGGGGTTGATTATCAGCCTTAAAAACGCAAGATAATCCTTGATGAGCGGCTTTTTATAGAACTGAAAATGAGTGTCCGCGGTGAAAAAATCTATCCTTTGGTCGGCGGGGAGACTTGCGTTGATTTTTTGCAGGCGGCGGTAAAGATCGGCGATATATCTGTTGGAGCGCGCCATAACGCAAACGTCCTTCGCTTCTCCGCGAAAAGCCTTAACTTCGTCGAAAACGGCTTTCGCTTCACCCTCCGCGCCGTCGCAGGCGATTATTTTTATCTTTTCGTCTTCCTCGTTGCTTCCGGCGGTTTCTTCCGTGGGGGCGGAAGGGCTTTCCGGTTCTTCGAGCGTTTGCCCGGCGTTGAACGCCGCGTTGAGATAATATGCGGAAGCGTAGGCGAGTATCGGCGAAGAACGTCTGTTTTTTTCGAGATTGACGGTTATCGCGCCGTATTCCTTTTTGAAGTTTTCGATTATTTCAAAAGGTTTCGAGCCTCGCCAGCCGTAAATGGTCTGGAACTGATCGCCGCAAAGCATAACGTTCGCGCCGTCGAAAAAGTACTTCATTATCTCGTACTCAAAAAGGCTTGTATCCTGCATTTCGTCCACGATAATCAACTTATAGGCTGGTTTTTGATAGTTGACGTCTGAAATAATCTCCTTGGCGGAAAAGATTAAATCGTCGAAGTCGCACAGCGCGGAAGCGTCGAGCGCGAATTTGTATTTTTCCATTATTTCCGAGCCTTTGCGTTTTAAAAGCGAAATCAGGTTTTCGTCGGTATATCTAACCGCTTTGTTTTTAACGGTGAAACACGAACGGAATTCGTCGCTCGAAGAGAGCAGAGAATCGATCGCCGCGCCGTAACCGCCGGGCGAAAAATAACGATATCCCGTTTCGGCGCGGCGGTGCTTGATCATCGAAACGGCTTTGACGAGATTTTTGGTCGGGACGGGCACAATTCCGTCCGCCGTTTTATATTCTCCCGAAGCGACGTATTCGTTAAGCACGGATTTTATCATTTCGCCGTCGTCGATTTCGTCCGCAATCTGTTTATCCGAAAACCTGCCCGTTTTCCGTCCGTATTCGCGCATAAGTCTGTAACAGAATCCGTGAATGGTGAACACTTCCGGGCGGAAATTTCCGCAGTAAAGCAGAATGTCGTTGCGGAGTTCCTCGGCGGCTTTAACCGTAAACGTAAGACAGAGTATTTTGTCCGCTTCGATGCCGAGTTGCTCGGCTTTCACGATTTTCTGCGCCACGGTATACGTTTTGCCCGTCCCCGCTCTTGCGAGCAGAAGAACGTTTTTATTGAATTCGTTCACGGCTTTCGCCTGCATTTCCGATAACATATTTATATGATAACATTTTATTTCAAAAACTGCAACAACTCCGCGAAATTAAATCCTGCGCGCGAAATTTAATTGCCGCGGTTGCGTAAAATGCGAATAAAAGCCATAAAATCGCGTAAAATCGTACGATTCTACCGTCGGTAGAGAGCGAAAACCGTATTTCTACCGCCCGTAAACGCATCGTATATTAAAAACGAGCAACAATAGACAACAAAACCGCCCGACAAGTGGTAAAATTGAAACGTAAACGTTCGCTTGCGGAAGGAAACCGAAGCGGACGAAAAAACGAAACGATAACAGAAAAAAGGATAAATGTAATATAAGGAGATACTTATGAGTAATTACGTACTTGGTTGCGGTTCGACCGTGGATCTTAACGAACAGCATCTTAAAGAAAGAAACGTCGACGTGCTGCCCTTCCATTTCAGACTCGGCGAAAAAGATTACGACGACGACTTCGGGAAAAGCATCGCTTATAAAGATCTTTACGCCGAAATGGCTAAGGGAACGCCCGCGAAAACGAGCCAGACGACAGCCGCCGAATACGAAGAAAAGTTCGCGCCCATTCTCGAAAAGGGGCTGGACGTGGTTCACGTTACGCTCTCGTCCGGGATATCCGGTTCTTACGGCTCGTGCCTTATCGCCAAAAAAACGCTCGAGGAAAAATTCCCCGGCAGAAAAGTTTACGTCATCGATTCGCTTTGCGCCTCCTCGGGATACGGAATGTTGATCGATCTTGCCGCAGACTATCGCGACGAAGGTCACAGCGCGGCGGAACTCACCGATTATATCGAGAAAACGAAATTGCGTATTCATCACCTGTTTTATTCTATGGATTTATCCGCTTACGTCCGCGGCGGCAGAGTTTCGCAAACGGCGGGGATAATCGGCAGTCTGCTCAGAATCTGTCCCCTTCTTTACGTCAGCCCGGAAGGAAAGTTGCTGATAAAAAAGAAACTCATCGGCAAGAGAAGAGCGGTGATCGAGTTGATAACCGAAATGCTTAAAAATGCGGACGACGGAGAGGATTACGACGGACCTTGCTATCTCTGCAATTCGGAAAGTCTTGAGGACGCCGAGTATACCGTTTCCGAAATCGAAAAGGCTTTTCCCAACCTTAAGGGTAAATGCAAAATTTTCGACATAGGCGCGACGATAGGTTGCCACACGGGAGCAGGCACCGTCGCGGTGTTCTTCCTCGGCAAGCCGAGAATAGCGTGAACAGCGCAATAAATAACACGGAAGAAAAGAATAAAAATGAGTGATTTTATTGTAAGTTGCGGTTCTACTGCGGATTTGAGCGAAGAAACCGCAAAAAAAAGGAATATAGCGGTTTTGCCGTTCTGCTTTCGCATCGGAGAAACCGATTATGCCGACGATTTCGGCAAAAGCATATCCAACGAAGAGTTTTATAAACTCACTTCGGGCGGGGCTAAAGTAAAAACAAGTCAGATTTCGTCGGGGCGTTACGTCGAATTTTTCGAGCCGTTTTTAAAAGACGGCAAGGACGTTCTGCACGTAACGCTCTCGTCAGGGCTTTCGGGAACTTACGAATCCTGTCTGTCGGCAAAAAAGGAACTCGAAGCAAAATACCCGGAAAGGAAAGTTTACGTAATAGATTCTCTTTGCGGCTCTATGGGCTACGGAATGCTTGTTTTAAGCGCGGCGGATTATCGCGACGAGGGGCGAAGCACGGCGGAAATCGCCGCTTTGCTCGAAGAGGACAGAAAAAAGGTTAAAGCGTTTTATTTCACGCCAGATCTTTCCGCGTTCATCCGCGGCGGCAGGCTTTCTCCCGCGGCGGGTTTCATAGGTTCTCTTTTGAAAATAGTTCCGCTTCTCGGCGTTACGGAGGACGGAAAACTGTTCGTAAAAAAGAAACTCATCGGCAAGAAAAGAGCGATAAGCGAATTGATTGCGGAAATGAAGGATAACGCCGCGAACGGAACGGATTACGACGGACCTTGTTACGTTTGCCATGCGGCTTGCGAAGACGACGCGAAATCGGTCGTAACCGAAATCGAGAAAGTTTTTCCGTCGCTCAAAGGCAAATGCGTCATATCCGAAATCGGACCGACTATGGGCGCTCATTGCGGAGCGAGTACGGTGGCGGTGTTTTTCGAAAGTTGAAAAGAAGGCTGATTGCCAGCCAAGAATAAATTTCGCCGTTTTGGCAAGGTTCGTTTTAATCTTGTCCGGCATCGGTGAAAATTACGGTGAAAATCACGGTGAAAAAGGCAGCGCAAAATGCGAAATTTATTACAAATTTTCACATAGACAAAACCGGTAAAAAAAGTCACGAAAACCCGGAAACGTGTTGATAACTTTTTCTGAAATGTGGATAACCCGGGGTTTTTGATAAAAGTTATCCACATTTATCCACAAAAACGTATGTTCGCGTGGAAAACTCGCGGAGTGAAAATCTTCGTGTTTGTCGGAGAAATCGATTTTCGGGGCGGCGGAAAACTTCGTCAAGCGTTTATGCCACCTTTTTCGGGAAAAATTTAATTTGTATTTTCATTCGCATTTTTGCGGGTGTATAAAGGTCCGCCGCAGGCGATTGTTTTTAAGGACAATCGCCTGCGGCGGATTTAAAAGAGAGCCGCGGTTGCGTTTTTTAAACGCCGCCACGGCTCGTTATATTATTTCATTTATATAACTCGTTATATTATCACATTATATTACAAATTATATTAAAGGATTACGTTGATATGAACTTTCTTGCCCTTGTGAAGAACGAAACTGCCTTTCGATTTAACTTCCGGAGCAATCGTAAGATCGTTCACGGAGAGTTTCGTTTCGTCGATCGAAACGCCGCCGCCCTCTATGAGCCTTCTCGCTTCGCCTTTGGATTTGGCAACGCCCGCGCCGACCATTATGTCGAGAATATTATCCGCGCCGCCCGCGTTGTAAGAGGGCATATCTTCCGCGTTTCCGCCGAAAGCCGCTTTCGCCTGCTTTCTCGCCTGTTCGGCTTTTTCTTCGCCGTGAACGAGTTTTGTAACTTCAAACGCAAGCCTTTCTTTGGCGGCGTTCATTCTTTCGTCGTTGTGTTTCGTGAGTTCGGCGATTTCATCCATATCCATAAACGTCAGAAGCCGCATACATTCCGCAACTTTGCAGTCTTCCACGTTTCTGAAATATTGATAGAAGTCGTAAACGGAGCATTTGTTTTCGTCGAGCCAGAGCGCGCCTTTCTGAGTTTTGCCCATCTTTTTGCCTTCGCTGTTCAAAAGGAGAGTGCAAGTAAGGCAATAAGCGTCCTTTTGTTCCTTTCTGCGGATAAGGTCCACGCCCGCGAGCATGTTCGACCACTGGTCGTCGCCGCCCACCTCGAGCGAGCAGCCGTATTCGCGGTTTAAATGCAAAAAGTCGTACCCCTGCATAAGCATATAGTTGAATTCAAAGAACGTGAGTCCTTTTTCCATTCTCTGTTTAAAGCACTCCGCCGTAAGCATTTTGTTCACGGAAAAATATACGCCGATATCGCGCAGGAAGTTTACGTAATTGAGATCGAGAAGCCAATCGGCGTTATTCGCGATGATCGCGCCGTTTTCGCCATCGAAGTTTATGAAGCGGGACATCTGCTTTTTGAAACATTCGATGTTATGGTTAATCGTTTCTCTCGTCATCATCTGGCGCATGTCCGATCTGCCGGAGGGATCGCCTATCATGCCCGTGCCGCCGCCAAAAAGAGCGATGGGGCGGTGTCCGTATTTCTGCATCCACGCCATAGCCATAATCGGAATGTAATGACCTATATGCAAACTGTCCGCCGTCGGGTCGAATCCGACGTAAAAAGTGACGCTTTCGGTTTCGAGTTTCTTTCTGAGATCGTCGCCGTAAACGGTTTGTTTTATAAATCCGCGTTCTTCGAGAACGTCCATAACGTTTTTCATTTTTTCACCTCTCGGGCGGAAAGTTTTACCTCGCCGCAACCGAATAACATTTTAACATTAAAACAATATAAAAGCAAGCAAAAAAATCTTAAAATAACGGTTAAATAATAATTGTAAATTTTTTTTCGATATGATATAATGTAAACAAATAGAAGCCGAAAGAATTTCGGCGCGTTTTACCGAAAAAATTTTTGGAGGAATATTTATGCAATATTCAAACGAAGTAAAGGATATGGTCTGCGTAGCCAAAGGTCCCAAGCACGGACCCGCGCCTATTCCCGAAGAAGGGCTTTGGGTAGAGGCGAAACAGATTACCGACATCAGCGGATTTACCCACGGCGTCGGTTGGTGCGCTCCCCAGCAGGGCGCCTGCAAACTTTCGCTCAACGTCAAGAAGGGCGTCATCGAAGAAGCGTTGATCGAAACCATCGGTTGCTCCGGTATGACTCACTCCGCGGCAATGGCTTCCGAGATTCTTCCCGGAAAAACCATTCTCGAAGCGCTTAATACCGACCTTGTGTGCGACGCTATCAACACCGCTATGAGAGAACTCTTCCTGCAGATTGTTTACGGACGTACTCAGTCCGCTTATTCCGACGACGGTCTTGTTATCGGCGCGGGACTCGAAGATCTCGGGAAAGGACTTCGTTCTCAGGTCGGTACAATGTACGGCACGAAGGAAAAGGGAACGAGATATCTCGAAATGGCTGAAGGTTACGTAACCAGAATGGCTCTCGACAAAGATATGCAGGTTATCGGTTACGAGTTTATCTCGCTCGGCAAAATGACCGATTTCATTAAAAAAGGAATGACTCCGAACGAAGCGTATGAAAAGGCTAAAGGTCACTACGGCAGATTTGAAAACGCTTACAAATATATCGATCCGAGAAAGGAATAAGGAGAAGAAGAAATGGCTTTATTTGAAGGATATGAAAGAAGAATTGACAAAATCAATGCTACTTTGAAAGAATACGGCATTTCTTCGGTTGAAGAATGCAAGGAAATCTGTCTTGCTCACGGCGTCGATTGCGACGATATAGTGAGAAGTACTCAGCCCATCTGCTTTGAAAACGCCGTCTGGGCGTACACCGTAGGCGCGGCTATCGCTATAAAGAGCGGCGCAAAGAAAGCCGCCGATGCCGCCGCTAAAATCGGCGTAGGACTTCAGTCGTTCTGTATTCCCGGCTCGGTTGCCGAGAACAGAAAGGTAGGTCTCGGTCACGGAAACCTCGGCGCAATGCTCCTTTCGGATGACACAGATTGTTTCTGCTTCCTCGCGGGGCACGAATCTTTCGCCGCGGCGGAAGGCGCGATCAAAATCGCTCTTAACGCGAACACCGTAAGAACCAAACCTTTGAGAGTTATCCTCAACGGTCTCGGCAAAGACGCCGCAATGATCATTTCGAGAATCAACGGCTTCACTTACGTCGAAACCACTTTTGATCCGTACACCGAAAAGGTTACCGTCGTTTACGAGAAGCCTTATTCCGACGGCCCGAGAGCGAAGGTTAAATGCTACGGCGCGGATAACGTTCCCGAAGGCGTTGCTATAATGAAACTCGAAAACGTTATGGTTTCCATCACGGGTAACTCCACGAACCCCACGAGATTCCAGCACCCCGTTGCAGGCACTTACAAAAAGTGGTGCGTTGAAAACGGCAAAAAATATTTCTCCGTTGCTTCCGGCGGCGGTACGGGCAGAACGCTTCACCCGGACAACATGGCGGCTGGTCCTTCCTCTTACGGTATGACGGACACCATGGGCAGAATGCACTCGGACGCTCAGTTCGCGGGTTCTTCGTCCGTTCCGGCTCACGTGGAAATGATGGGACTTATCGGTATGGGTAACAACCCGATGGTCGGCGCGACCGTTGCCGTTGCCGTTGCCGTAGAAAAGGCTATGAACAAATAATCGGTAAAACGAAAAAACAGAACGGGGCTCGGAGATTTTCCAAGCCCCTTTTTTGTTGTAAAAGTGGCGAGTGTAGTAAAAGGGGCGTGTGATGCCGAAAGGAATCTCTGAAAATCTGTTTTTTTCGGAAAATCATGGCGGGGAATTCCTATTTCGTAATCGGTGTTGAAATTCTCTTGCAAAAAGAAGAAAAATATTATATAATATAATTCATATAATATGTATATATTGCATAAAACTGTTTTAACCTGCGGAGGAGAGTGTTTTGCGAGTTATAAACGCGCTGAAAATAGCGATAAACAATTTCGGGCTTGTCTTTAAAAATTTGCTTTACAAAACGATAATTTTCATAGTTTTTGCAACCGGTGTGTGGCTTACGCTGAAGATAAGCCTCAAGCCGTTCATCGAAAATCTCCAGCCTGTTATTCAGGACGTAATCGAGATAATCAAAGGTATTGTCCGCGGCAACAATGAGGTTTCGGCAACCGATTCCGCTTCGCTAAACGCTCACTTCAACGAGTTCGTTCAGTACCTGAAAGCCCACGTCGGCAGTATCGCCGCCACGGGAATTATATGCGTGCTGATAATCTATCTTTACAGGTTCGTTGCGGGGATAAGCGACGCCACGCTGATGATTCTGGTCGACGGACATATGTCGAGCCTGTCGCACAGGAAGTACCTCGGCGTGATGTTTGAGAATTTGAAGAAAATAGTTGTTTATCAACTTATAGACGCGGTTTTGGCTATCGTTTACTATTCGATAGTGTGCGCGATCGAGTATTTTCTGGTCGGTTATCTCATCTCTTACGCGCCCGCCGTGGTGTTGTTTGTGGGAGCGTGCGTGCTGGTGTTTGCCGCAACGTTATATTCCACTTGTTTAAGTCAGGTTATGACGAATATGATTATCGGCGGAATGGGCGTTAAGGCGGCTTTTGCCAAAGGGCTTTTTCCGCAGAGAAAATATTTCTGGAAAATGTTTGCGGCTTACCTTTCGGTCATCATTGCTTACGTAAGCAATGATGACCGAAAGGTAAGC
>URKE01000006.1 GCA_900548285.1 uncultured Eubacteriales bacterium
ACGATAAAACCGCAGCCGAAAAACTTGCCGAAAAATACGGCGTTAAAGTTATGAGTGCGTATGACGAAGCGGTGGGTAAGGTTGACGGCGTAATAGTTACCGCTCGTCACGGCAATAATCATTATAAATATGCCGCTCCGTACATAAAAACAGGCGTGCCTATGTTTATAGATAAACCTGTTTCCATTGCAGAAACCGACGCGTTAAAACTTGCGCGCGAATGTAAAGCGGCAGGCGTTAAACTTACGGGCGGATCGTGTTGTGTACACGATGATTTCGTTAGAACGCTTAAAAAGGAACGCGAAGAGAATTTCGACGGCAAAACTCTTTCGGGATATGTTCGCTGCCCTGTAAATATGACTAACGATTACGGCAACTTTTTCTTCTATTCCGAACACCTTATAGGCGTTTTATCCACGGTTTTCGGCTATTATCCCGAAAGCGTGAAAGCATACAGGAACGATGATAAACTTACCGTTGTATTCAGATATAAGGACTATGACGTGACGGGTTTGTACGTTGACGGAAACTACTCGTGCTATTATGTCATGAGAGTTTCTGAACACCACGTTCACGGAGATGAATTTCCGATAAAAGAGGACAGTCCATGCTTTAAGATCGAACTCGAAGAATTTTACGGACTCCTTTGCGGCGAGAAACAACGCCTTTCATATGAGGATTTCATTGCCCCCGTCTTTGTGCTTAATGCAATTCAAAGATCTTTGGAAAGCGGCAACGAAGAAAAGGTTGATAAATTTGAATTATAATAATGAATAAGTTAATATTATCCGCTTTTGCGGACGAATATGCCGACGGTCTGAAAGAACAATGCGAGGCGTTGAATAAGTTTGCTATCGAATATATCGAGCTTCGCGGAGTGAACGGCAAAAACGTGTCCGTTTTAACCGAAAACGAGGTTAGGGAAACTAAAAAAACGCTCGATGATTTCGGAATAAAGGTTTCGTCGATAGGTTCGCCGCTTGGCAAAATCGATATAAAAGGCGATTTGAACGGGCACTACGAAACGGCGAAAAGGGTATATGAAACGGCAAATATTTTAGGCGCGAAGAATGTGAGAATGTTCTCGTTTTATTCAAAAGAAACGCCGTTTGATAAATGTAAAAGCGAAGTTTATGCGGGGCTTGAAAAACTTGTTGATTTATCGGGCGGCACGGGGCTTACCTTGTGTCACGAGAACGAAGCGCGCATTTATGGCGAAAGCCCCGAAAAATGCTTTGAAATAGCCGAATATTTCGGCGGAAGAATCAAATGCGTGTTCGACATGGGCAACTTCGTTTTAGACGGCTACGAGCCTTTGTCGGCGTATAAACTGTTGTTTGATTATATCGAGTATTTTCACATAAAAGACGCGTTTTATACGGGCGCGATAGTTCCCGCGGGCAAGGGCGAAGCAAAGATAAAAGAAATTCTCGACGATTACAAGGAAAACGGCAGAAAAGACACGTTTATAACTTTGGAACCGCATTTGCAGACTTTTTCGGGACTTAACGCGCTTGTCGGAAAGAGTTTCGATAACCCGTACAAATACGATAATCAAAAGGCGGCGTTTACTGACGCGGTAGAAAAACTTAAAGGCTTATTATGAAAACGTTCGTAAAAGATAAATTAGAAGTAAAAATTTTTGAAAACAGAACGCTTATGGGTGAAGCCGCTGCGAAAGATATTTCGGCTAAAATCAAAGAATTGCTTGCCGAAAAGCAAGAAATCAATATGATTTTTGCCGCCGCACCCTCGCAAAACGACGTATTGAAGGCATTAGTTGAGGACAAAACCATAGAGTGGAACAGGGTAAACGCTTACCATATGGACGAATATATCGGTCTTGATAAAAACGCTCCGCAAGGTTTCGGAAACTTTTTGAAAGCTCATATTTTCGGGCTTGTTCCGTTCAAAAGCGTTAATTATATAGATATAACGGCTACCGATCCCGAAAAGGAAGCCGAAAGATACGGCGAATTGTTGAAAGCCAACCCGACGGATATCGTCGTAATGGGTATAGGCGAGAACGGACACATAGCGTTTAACGATCCCGACGTTGCCGATTTTAACGATAAAAAGGTGGTTAAACCCGTTAAACTCGACGAAATTTGCCGCAATCAGCAAGTGAACGACGGTTGTTTCAAGGCGATCGACGAAGTGCCTACGCACGCAATGACTTTAACCGTTCCCACGCTCGTTGCCGCACCGTGGCTCTTTTGTATAGTGCCTGCGGCGACAAAAGCGAAAGCCGTTTACGAAACGATAAACGGAAGAATAGACGAGCATTGCCCCGCAAGCGTTTTAAGAACGAGAGATAACGCAAAATTATATCTCGACGATAAGAGTTCGGCGTTATTATGATTGAAATAAAAAGTAATAAAATAATAACCCCGAACGGTTTGCGTTCCGGGTATTTATATATCGATAACGGACTTATAGACGGCTTTTTTGAAAAACAAAGAACCGATATTGCTTGCGAAGAACGTTACGATTTTACGGGTAAATACGTTTCGCCCGGGTTTATAGATTTGCACACTCACGGCGCGGGCGGCTATCCGTTTATAAACTGCACCGAAGAGGACGTAATAAACGCATGCAATTTTCACTTAAAGCACGGCACTACGAGCATTATGCCGACCGTTACGGCGGGCGCGTTTGAAACAATGCGGGATGCCGCAAAGAAAATAGCCGCAGTCAAGAGAGGAAACAAAACTAAAAGCAATATAATCGGCGCGCATTTAGAAGGGCCGTATTTGTCGGCAAAACAGTGCGGCGCGCAGTGTCCACAATTTATAACAAAACCGCAAAAAGCCGACTATAAGTCGATTATCGAAGAGTTCGGCGACTCAATAGCGCGTTGGACTTACGCTCCCGAGAACGACGAAAACGGGAAGTTTTGCAAATATTTAACGGAACACGGCATAATCGCGTCCGCGGGGCATACCGACGCTAAATACGAAGACATGAAAACGGCAATCGAAAACGGTTGCAATCTCGTAACGCATTTGTATTCGTGTACTTCCACCGTAACGCGCGACCACGGTTTCAGAAGTTTAGGCGTTATCGAAAGCACTTTTTTGCGCGACGAACTTTACGCCGAAATAATAGCCGACGGAAAGCACTTGCCGCCCGAGCTTATAAAGATGATTGTAAAAATCAAGGGCGTTGACAAAACCTTACTTTGTACCGATAGTTTGGCAATAGCGGGAACGGATATAAAAGAAGGCGTGATGAGCGGCACGGAATTTATCGTAGAGGACGGCGTTTGCAAACTAAAAGACCGTTCGGCATTTGCGGGTAGTATCGCCACCGCCGACCGCCTTGTGCGAGTAATGACCAAAGAATGTGGTTATGATATATTAACCGCGGTAAAAATGATTACTGAAACTCCCGCGAAAATCGCAAAAATCAATGCGGGCAGTATTGAAAAAGGCAAAAGAGCCGATATTATCGTATTTGACGACGATATAAACGTCGAAGCAACTTTTGTTGTCGGACAAAAAATTGATTCAATACAAATTCAGGAGATAAAAAAATGGAAAAATTAAATCTTGCAATAATAGGACAAGGAAGAAGCGGTCGCGATATACACGGTTCGTTTTATCGTTCGGAGCGAAACTTGTATTACAAGGTAAAATATGTAATAGATTTCGACGAGGGCCGTCGCAAAAAAGCCGAGATATTATTTCCGGGTTGCGAAACTTTTTCCGATTATAAGGAATTATTTGATAAAAAAGACGTGGATCTTGTTGTAAATGCTTCTTATTCGGAAATGCACTTTGCCATTACAAAAGATTTGTTAATGCACGGAAAACACGTTTTGACCGAAAAACCGTTTGCCCGCAATCAATTTGAGTGCGAAGAACTTATAAAAACAGCCCGTGATAACAACGTAAAACTAATAGTGTTTCACAATACTCAACCCGCGCCTTTCTACGTTCACGCGCTCGACGTTATAAAAAGCGGAATATTGGGAGACATCAAACAAATAAGTATAAGATATAACGGGTTTTCTCGCAGATGGGATTGGCAAACGTTGCAAAAGAAGATGGGAGGCAGCGCATATAACACAGGCCCTCATCCTATCGCTATGGGGCTGGGCTTTTTAGATTTCGACGAAAACTTTAAAGTGGTTTATTCAAAATTAGACACTGCGCTCACAAGCGGAGACGCGGAGGACTACGTTAAAATATTGCTTACAGCTCCCAAAAAACCGCTTGTCGATATCGAAATAAATTCTACCGACGCATTCAGCAATTATACAATCAAAATTCAAGGCTCGCGCGGCACGTTCAAAAACACGCCGGAAAGTTACACGATGAAATACTATAAAGACAGCGAAAACGAAAGTCATGCCGTCGTCGATACTTTTTTGGAAGATGAAAACGGAAATCCGATTTATTGCAGAGAAAAACTTAATGTTCACGAAGAAAGCGGAAATTATCAAGGGACGGCATTTGACGTCGGTACTGCGGCTATTTATGAAAACGCTTATTTCGCTATAACCGAAAACGCCGAACTCGCAATGCCTTTAAAGCATGCGGCTATGGTTATAAACGTAATCGAAACGGTTCATGCCGAGAATCCGCTTCCCCTCGAATTTCTATAATCGAATTACGTAGCCTTATTGCGGTAAATAAAATATGTTTTCGATTTAAACAGTGCGACCAAGTCGTTTTTTGTTGACATAGCGAAAAATATTGTATAACATTAAACGCGTAGCGGATTTAAAGCAAGTCGCGATGAGTACGCATACGAAAGATTTTTGATAAACGGTAAATATTTATGGGCGAAAATTACGGAAAATTCAGCAAAAAACCGGGCGGTTACAGAATAGAAAAGTTACCCGAAGCGGGCAATTATGAGTACATCTATAAAAACGATGAAATATTAGTTAAAGTCGACCAGTACGGAATAATAACGGCGCAGATAAATCCGCCTGTAGGCGAAGCTGTTTTCAAACGTGAAGAACGTGAAGTCGGCTCGCCGGTTAAAGCTTATTTTTCGGACGGAGAAAGCGTATTCAACAATTTTGACGTGCTCCGCGCCGATAAGTTGACGATCGACTTTTTGCCCGAAAAATCGATCTATAGGCTGACTTTTGGTAAAACCGAAGTGGTAACCGAACTATTCGTAACCGAAAAAAATAAACGGTTTGTAATGAATGTTACGGTTAAAAACCTCGGAGAACAAGTAAAAGAATATTCAATTTTAAAGTGCGCTTTTCCGTACCTTAATGAACTTTTAATGGCTCCGTGGGATAAGCCGGAATGGTACACGAGAACGGAATATTTAAAAGATAAAAATGCATTTTTAACCACGAAATACAGCGTTGCAGGCAAAAAGGAAGAAAGAAGATATCTGACGATTGTTTCAAACGATGAAACTAATAACAGAGAATTGAGTCTTGAACGTCTTACTGCCTTAACCAAAAATTTCAGCGTTATACCGGATAAAGTCGGCGGAGTAACCGAAGATACGCTTTATGCGTTTAAACAATGCGTTTCAACTCTTGCAACGGTCAATCTTAAAGGTGGCGAAAGTTATTCGTTCACGCAGGTACTTGCCGTAACCGATGACGAAAAAAAAATAATAGAAAATATAGAAAACTCTGTAAAATACTTCGATTCAACGGTTCAAAAAGCCGAAGAAGAAAAGCTGGCTGAAAAACACGCCGAATTATTCTCGGTGAGAACGGTTAAGACGGGCGATCCCGATTTTGATAGTTTCGTAAACGGATTTTTGCCGCTCGAAATGTACTGGGTGTCTTCGCTCGATCGCGGCTGGCCTACGGGAATGCGCGGCGTAAGAGACGCGGCGAACGATTTTGAGGGCATGCTTTGTTATGATAAACAAATGTGCAAAGGCGTAATCGAAAATATTTTCTCTAAGCAGCGTGGCGACGGTTGGTATCCTCGTCAGGTTCCGTTCGGCGCCGGCACGAAATTCGATTTAAGAGAGTTTGTGGATTCGGCATGTTTCTTTACCGAATACGTTTACGACTATCTTGCATACACGGGCGATTATTCCATTTTAGAAAACAAGTATGGTTATTACGATTGCGAAACGCAGGAAAGCGGCTTAACGCACCTTAAAAAAGGTATGGACTATCTTTTATCGGATGACGCTTTGGGTGTGCATGGACTTGTAAAAATGCGCGGCGGCGATTGGCTCGACTGTCTGAGCGGAGCAGGCAAAAAGGGCAGAGGCGAAAGCGTAATGGTGTCTTGCCAACTCGTAATGTGTCTTAAATATCTGGTTGAAATATTAAATAAAGTCGGACGGGTAAACGAAGTAGAAAAATACGAAAAAGCCGGCTATAGGTTGAAAAACGCCATAAACAAAGCCGCATTTAACGGTAGATTTTATAATGCCGTATATACCGATAACGATACGTGGCTGTTCTCCGAAAAAGATGAGGACGGCGAAGAAAGGGTATATGTTCCGACTAATGCTTATGCGGTTATAAGCGGAGTGGCAAGCGGTAAAGAAAACGAAATCTTTAATGAAATCGCAAAGTTGAAAACTTCTGACGGATACAAGCTGTTCTCAAAGCCGCTCGGCGGAAAGTTCATAGACGGAATAGGGAAAATGGGCACGGGCGACTTTCAGCCGTACTTTGCCGAAAACGGAAGCGTATACAATCACGGCTCGCAGTGCTTTTTAATAAGAGCGCTTGCAAAGGCGGGAAGATATGAAGAAATATCCGACGTATTAGGTTATGCTTTACCGCTCTATGCAGACAAACACTCGCCTGAAAAAACTTGTTCCGCACCGTATGCAATTACAAACTGTTATCATCTGGTGCCATCGTTTTACGGCAGATCGGGTTTTTCGTTTTTAACGGGTAGCGTGGCGATGATAGAGCGTGCAGTCTATTCGTGGGTTTTCGGTCTTAACTTTGCGTTGGATAATATCGTCATAACCCCGTGCGTGCCGAAAGAATACGCGAATGCGGAAATAACCACGCCGTTTAACGGTCACAATTTAACGATAAAATACGTCGGTTACGGCGCGCAGATCGAAATTGCCGAAATCAGCGGCAAGGCGTTCGGTGTATCCGCCGAAGGACGTTCGGTGCTGATTGATAAAGCATTGATTACCGATGATTTGACTATCATCATAAAACTCAAATGAATAAAATATTATAGAAATAATGTAAAAAGCCGATTAAAATCAACTATGCGGAATATGCCTATGCGGAATATATAAGGACGATTATTTTTGAATGGTAGAGTAAATCCGAATAACGGCAAAAAAGAGAGTTTGACTTCGGTCAGACTCTCTTTCATATTTGCTGAAAATTTTTGAAATCGCGCTTGAAAAATCGGTATTGTTTTTGTAGTGAAGTTATCGCGGTATTTCTTTTTATATATTAAATTGCGTGATTAATCGACCTATGCCAGACAAGAATAATACGAACCCTGCCAAAACGCCGCAATTTCCGCGCTTTTTGTCAAATTCTCGCTTGAAGTACGTACAGTACGTCTGCGTTCGTCTTTACCAAAAATCATCGAAAATATCGGCGTTTTGGTCGCTTGCGAGTCTGACGGCGAAATTTTAGGCTAAGACAAGGCACGCGAACGGGTTAATACTTGACGTATAAGCCGCGAGCGTAACGATGTATTAGTCAAAAAACTCGCCGTCAGACCACGGTTCGTTTTATTCTTGTCTGGCATACGCCGACTTTTATTGTTTAATGCCTGTGTGGGTTAAAATCGATTCTTTTTCATAGGCCGTTGCCGCATTTCCTTTTAACCTGCTTTAAGCAGTGTTTTCATTGGCTTTCCGCCGCTTTGAAAAGCGCCCGAAAAGTTTTTCCTGTCTTCCCGGACTTTTGGATTCGTATCTCTTGTGTGGGACTGAACCTGTTATTTCGATTGTCCGCTCGTCTTTCCGGTCGCTTCCGGCATCTCCGTCATTCGCAGGATCGTCGCGCCGTAAGGGATAAGCGTAACGCGTTCATCGCCCGTCGCCACGGTGCTTTTCGGCTTTTCGGCGCACATTCCGCGTCTTTTGCCCCATTTGACCGTTTTCATCTCGCAGGAGATTTCGCACGGCGGGGTTTCGGGCGAGAACGGATAATCGCCTATCGCGTTTTCCTTATAATCGAAACGCGGTTTATCCGAAAAAGCGTAATTCCACTTAGAAATCGGGAAAAATTCGTAGTCGCAGTAAGGGAATTTTCTTTCTATCTCGTTTATCGTGCAGATGTTGTAACTCGCCCATGCCGAAGTTTTCGCGGTGTATTCGCGCGTGACGCTTCGGTATTTTATCGGTACGGAATATAACAGCGCGCCGTTTCTCAGAACGAACATTCCCGTATCCGTTTTTTCGAGGCGGGGAGAGTAAATATATTCGCACGAAAAAGTTTCTTCGGGCTTGGTTATCGCGAGCGTAGCGTATTTTCCGCCGTAAATTCTGCCGTTAACCGACAACTTCGCGTAAGACGGAATTCTGATTTTCAGCGCCTCGCCGGGAGCAGAGCCGGCATGGTTTTTCTGTTTCCAAACAATCTCGAAACGGCTTTTGAACGGATAATCGGAAATAACGCTCAGTTCAACGTTCTCTCCGTCGACGCAGGCGCGGACTTCGGCGGGCGTGGGAGAAAGCATTACAAGCCCGTTTTTGCAACGCATAACGGAACGTTCGGCAAACTTCGGAAAGCCCTGCCCGTGGTTTGCCGTACAACAGCCGTAATGCGGTTCAAGCCCGAAAAGATGCGCTTCGCCGTTGTTGGAATTGAACGGAACGTCATCGTTGTTCTGCCTGGAACATTCGATCTGATTGACTTGCTGGTCGTACTGATGCGCCCACATGTCGGGCGTGAGCGCGGCGGGGAGCAGATTGAACGCGAGATTTTCCAGAATATCGCCCCAATACGCGTCGCCCGTTATTTCGAGCAGAGTTTCCGCAGAAAACATTGTCTCCACCACGCCGCAAAGTTCCGTTCCGTGAATCGGCGAATGTCCCGAAAGACACTCGTCGCCCGAAAAATGCCCGTTGCCCACGCGGTGAAGAGAAAGGATTTTATTCAGGAATTTTTTTGCGAAACCTTTGTCCTTTTTGCCCGAAATAAGCGAATATAACGCTTTTTGTTTGAGAGCCATCGCCACGTTGACGTTGTGAAGTTCGAAGTTCCAATATTTTCTTTCTTTCGGTTTGGCGAAAGACAGCGTATCGGCCATTTTCTCGTAATCGAAGGAAGTGCAGTATAATTCCTTGGCAAAACCGATGAGTTGCTTGTTTTTCGTCCGCTCGTAAACGTGTAAAATCGGAAAAATCGCCTCGAACCAGCGCGCCGACGCCCAGCCGTGAACTGTGCAGTTGCGAACGTGAGAATACATGCAGAGCAGACTTTTTTCGGCGGCTTTCGTTGCTCTTTCGTCGCCCGAATATTCCGCGTATTCGGCGAGAACTTTGTCCATGACGATTTCCGCCCACAGGTCGCAGTTTTTTCTGTCCGTCGTGGGCGTGAGCCAGCCGTCCTCGCACTGGCGGGATATAACTTCGTTTATATATTTTTCCGCGCGCGAAATCATGTCTTCGTTTTTCAGAAGATAAGCGAGGGGAACAAATCCGTCCAGCCAGCAGGGGAGCCTTTCCCACGAGTCGGCTTTGCCGCCCAGCCAGCCGCTGTCTTTAACGTCCGGCCACACTTTGTCGAGATTGCCGGCAAGCCCCGCCGCCTGAATTTCGAGTTGCCTTTTCATCCAGCCCGAGGGGTGAATTTCGCCCGGCGAGAGTTTTTGAAATGCTTTTGCGTTTTTCATATGTTCTCCTGTTTGACAAATATTACGCAATGAATTATAATGGCAATGCGTTGCCGTTTCAATGGGTATAATACGCAAAAAAGTGAGGTTTAAACGCATATGGAAGAAATGCGCTGCTTTTATACGAGGGACGCGAGAATTCCCCTCAACATTAAGGCTATAGGCAAAAGCACCTGCGAGATGAATTATTCGTCCTGGCGGGAGAATTCGGATATAAGCGACGTGGAATATATTCTTGAAGGAAAGGGCAAAATAGTGGTGAACGGTACGACTTATTACCCCGAGAAAGGCGACGTGATAATCATTCCCACGGGGAGCAATCATCGCAACACGACCGATATGCGCGATCCGTGGCGGAAATTGTGGATAACCGTTTACGGCTATTACGTCAACGACCTGCTCGCCGCTTACGGGCTTGAAAAATCGGCGTGTTACCGCGCGGACTGCAAAGACCTTTTCGAAAAGATGAGAACGCTTGCCGAAAGCGATATTTCATATGAAACTCTGTGTGAAGAAATCTCGGTGCTGCTCCTTAAAATCGTTCACAGAATAGCGCTCACAACGAAAACGCTGAAACACGTGAACGCGACCGTTCAGCGGATAAAAAAGGTTATAGACGACAGTATCGAAAAGAAAATCGACCTCGACAAGGTGGCGAACGAAGTTTATCTTTCAAAATCTCAGGTGATAAGGCTTTTCAAGAAGAATTACGATATAACGCCTTACGAATATATTTTGCAGAAAAAAATCGAAACGGCGAAAATTTTGTTGAAAAACAGCGACCTGACGATAAAGCAGATCGCCGACAGGCTGAGTTTTTCGGACGAGCATTATTTTTCTAATTTCTTCCTGAAAAAGGTCGGCGTGAGACCGAAAGAATACGCGTTGAAATAAAGACGAAAGTTTTAAGGCGTATCCCGTAAGCGAGGAGCGGTTCGGGGTATGCCTTTTTGTTTTGCCGAAAATTCGGTTTGTCGTTGCAGACGAATCCGCCGTCGGCAAAGCAAACGGAACACGTAAAAATCTTTTTTGCGTATATGTTACACTTTTTATCCGATAAATTGCATTGTTTGCCGTAGTCCGCGTGTTTATAATTTATCTGTCAATACCGGAAACGGCTTGTTTTGTTTTTGGTTGATATTATCCGGAAAAGGAGAAAAAGATGAAAAAATTACTGTGCCTGATGTTCGCTTTTATTTTCGTATTTTCGCTCGGTTCGTGCAAGACGGGCGGCGGAAACGCGGGAGAGGCGAATCTTCCCGATTACGTTAAAAACAGAAACGAAAACGTCGAGTATAAAATTTCGTCCTGGGTGGGCGTGCCTAACTACGTCGTTAAACTCAACACCAAAAAGGACGTAGTCGCCGGCAGCGCGAGAGAGTTGACCGACGAGGAGTTTGAAAATCAGTACAGGATTTTCAAAGAAAGCGGGATTTCCATAATGTACCCCGGCGAATGGAAAGTTTCGGCGACGGACGGCGGACCTTACAGCGGCAATTATACGTCCGACTCGAGGTTTATCAAGAGAATGCTCGCCACCGCCGAAAAAACGGGCGTGAAGCAGATGATAAGGGATTACACTCTCAACGGAATTCTGAAAAACGTTTCGCTTACGGACGAAGAGGCGGTCGCGGCGGCGCAGGAGGCCGTGGCTTATTATAAGGACGACGCGGCTTTATACGGTCACCTCATCGAGGACGAGCCGGTTTTAAACGAAATCGACGTGTGCAAACTCGCGCTTAAAAGATACAAAAAGGTTTTCCCCGACAAGGTCGGGCTTGTCAATCTCTGCCCGATAATAGGCAGAGCCGCCGATTTCACCGACGAAAACTGGAACAGCGAAGAATGTACCGCGTGGGAATATTATCTCGACAAATGGCTCGAAGGCGAAACCGCCACGGACTATATTTCTTACGACCATTATCCCCTTCTCGGTAGTAATTCTACGGGCAAAACCTCGATAGAGCCGACGTTTATCGTTTCCATGCAATACGTCGCGCAGAGAGCGAAAGCGACGAACAGAGAAATGTGGACTTATCTTCAGAGCATAGGTTACGGCGGGGCGAACCGAATCCCCACGAGCGCGGCGGATATTTCATTTCAGGCGTACACCTTCCTCGCTTACGGCGGAAAACAGATAAGTTGGTTCTGTTACTGGTCGCCTATCCGCTACGACGGACTTACTCATTTTACCGAGGCGATGATTGAACTCGACGGAACGAAAACGGCGGTTTACGATTACGTTAAAGAAATAAACCGCGAAATTCTCGCGTTCGACGATATTTACGATAACTTCGAGTGGCAGGGATCGATGACGAAGGTCGGCAGAGAAAACGCGATGGGCGAAAACGATAACTTCGAATACGTCGCCAAGTACGTTATGACGAGCCATCCGCGCATCGAAAAATACACCGCCGAGCAGGATACGCTTATCGGCGTGTTCAAGGATAAAGCGGGCAAAGAGGACGGGTTTATGGTGGTAAACTTCACCGATCCCGCCAAAAACTTGTCCAACAAAATCGAAATCACGTTTAAAGATACGAATTACGCCGCGGTTGTCGTCGACGGCGAACTCACCACGATAAAACTCAACAACGGAGTTCTTAAACTCAATCTCGACAGCGGCGACGGCGCGTTCGTCATACCTTTGAAATAAATTCGTCATATCTTTTAAATCAAGAAAGAGGAGAAATCATGAAAAAGTTTTTAAAAACGATTATTTGCTGTTTCCTTATGGCGGCTACGCTCGCGTTGACCTTCGCGTGCGGCGGCGGCTCGGACGAAAGCAAAAACGGCTCGACGGGTTTGATAATGAACGAAAACAGGGTTTATTATATCGATCCGGACGTTCCCGGCGACAGCATCGACAATAAAACGAGAATCAAAGTCACTTTCGCCGAAACGGGCTTCGGCAGAACGTGGATAGAAAACGCCGCAAAGGCTTTCGTGACCGAAAACCGCGAATACTGGGTTTACCTCGACGGCGATCCCGAAATCACGACCGGAATGAGCAACAAACTCGAAACGGGCGCGGCGATAGCGGACGTTTATATGGTTCTCGCTTCCAATTGGTACGATTTCGCGGTGAAAGGCTGGATAGAGCCTATCGACGACGTCTACGCGACGAAAATCGACGGAGAGGATAAGCCCTCTATCGGCGAAAAAACGGACGAAGTGTTCCTCGATTACAGCAAAGCGACCGTGAAAAACAAAGAATCGCTTTACGTCATGCCCTGGAACAAAAACGTTACGGGCATCGCTTATAACGGCAAAATGTTCGAGCAGTACGGCTGGAAAGTCCCCGAAACGGTGACCGAACTCGTTGAACTCTGCGACCGGATCATCGTGGATACCAAAGGCAAAGTTTCGCCTTTCGTCTATTGCGGAGCGGACGGCGGATATTTCGATTTCCTGCTCATGAATTGGTGGTTGCAGGCTTCCGGCAAGGAAAAAGTCGAGGAGTTTTTCGATTTCGGCAGCGAAGAAGTGTTCGCTTATAAAACGCAGAACGATCCGAGTTACGGCAAGTTGGTGGGGCTTAATCAGTTCAATAAATTATTCGGGAAAAACGCGAGCGGAACTTATAACGGGAAAGAGTATTCATACGTTCTCACGGGTTCGGGTTCAAAGAGGAATACGCAGGCTCAGCAGAGTTTCCTTATCGGCGAAGCGGCGATGATGCCGAACGGCGGCTGGATGGAATGTGAAATGCAGGAATTTTTGCCCGACGGCTTTGAAATCAGAATGATGAGAACGCCTTACGTGGAGAACGTTTCCCTCAAAAAGGACGGCGAATATATTTCCTGCAACTATTCGGCTCAGCCCGACTATATGCTCGTCCCCGCGAAGGCTAAAAACAAAGAGGGCGGCAAGAAATTCCTCGCGTTTTTACAGCGCGACGATATTTTGAAACAATACACCAAAGATACCGGAAGCGTAAGACCTTTCGTCTACGATTATTCGGATGGAGAATACACGAAATTCAACGCCGATTGCTTCGATATCTGCAAAAACTCCGATTACAGTTATTTCGAATACAGCAAATCTCCGTTGTGGCTTGCGACAAAAGTGAGAGTTTTCAACACTCTTTCTCCTTACACGAAGATAAGAAGCGGAGAACTCACCGCGGCGGTATACTGCGCGAACGAATATAATTACGTGAAAGATAATTGGGCGACATGGAAGAAAGACGCGGGAATGTGATAAAAGAAAAGAAAGGGCTTTCCGCCGCGTGGCACAAGAGGCTGTTTCTGATCGCGATGATGGCGATACCAATAGCGCATTTCCTCGTGTTCTTCGTGTATATCAACGTAGACACGATCGCCCTGTCGTTCAAAACGCTCGACAGGTCCGCTTCGTCGGACGGAAGTTACGTCTGGGTGGGGTGGCAGAACTACGCGGAAATTTTCAGGAACATGACTTCGCCTTACAGCGTTATTCTCAAAGCGATAAGAAATTCGCTTCTGCTGTTTGCCCTGAACAACTTTATTTTGCTACCGCTCGGCATAGTGTTTTCTTACGTCTTATCGAAAGATATGCCCGGCGCGAAGGTATTCAGAGTGGTGTTTTATCTGCCGTCGATAATAAGCGTCGTCGTTTTAACGATGCTTTTCGCGTTCGTGTTCGATTCCACGAACGGCATAATAAACCCCATTCTGAAAGCGTTGCATCTCGAAAGCATTATCCCCGAAGAGGGGTGGCTGATGAGTCCGAATACGGCAATGAAAATGGTGCTTTTGTATTGTTTCATCGTCGGTATAGGCGGCAATATACCGCTGCTTTCGGGCGCGATAGGGCGAATCCCCGAAGAACTGAAAGAAGCCGCGCGGCTTGACGGAATAGGTTTCTGGGGCGAACTCGTGAATATCGTTTTTCCGCTCATCGGCACGACGGTTTCCACGTTGTATATGTTCGGAACTACGGTCATATTCACCATTTTTCTGCAACCGAAACTGCTTACGAACGGCGGACCGGACGGGGAAACTTACACGATTGCGCTTTATATAGTGCAATCCATCAGAGAATCGGGCGAACTCACGATGGGCGCGGCGGTGGGTATACTTTGCGCCGTTATCGGAACGCCGATAGTTATCGGAACTAAACGGGTACTCGAAAAAATCTTCCCCGTTTACGAATATTAAAAAAGGTTTAAAAATGAACCGCAAGGAGGAAAAATGAAAAAACTACTTATTTTTGCGTTGACGTTAACGCTCGCTTGTTCGGCGGTTATCGGAACGTCTTTCACGGGCGCGAAAGCCGCCGAGAAGAAAGTAAGCGTTTCGGAAACGGTGGACGACGTCCGCTGGACGAAGCAGGGGGACGAAACAAAAATCACCAAAACGGCTAATTCCGCTTATTATCTTGCGGCGGAGAATACCACGTGGCCCAACCTGAATTTTATCAGTTCGGAAGATACCGTAAAAGGCGACAAAACCGTTTACGCCGAGATAGAAATCGACGGAACGTCTTTCGGAACGGGCGCGACGAGTACGTCGTTCGCTTTCCAGCCGTATAACCTCGATACGGATTCGATTACCGATTATATGTTTACCACCGGCGAAAGAACGATAAGCGATCACACTTCCACCGGCAATTACGCGTCATGGGTAAGCCCCGAATGTGTTATCGGCGGCGGCTGGGCTACGAGAATGGCGGCGGCCGGCAACAGCGGCTGGGAACGAAAGGAAGAATTCGTTACCAAAATCCTTTACGTCGGCAGACCGGACGGCTCGATAAGCATGTATTTATACGAACAGGACGAAGCCAACAGAACGGCGGACCTTGCTTATCGCGAAAAAATGAGAACGAAGGCGGCGGGAGAGGATAACAAAAACTATTATCCCGTTCCCGACGCGACCAAAGATTATCACATAACGATTGCTCTCAACAGCACGGTAATAGTCAAATCGGTAGAGTTCGGAACGCTCGAAGAAAGCGCGGAAGACCTCGGAAAACAGATTTTTGAAAAAGGAACGAAAACGCCGATCGTTTCCACCAACGTTGCGGACGGCAAATTCGCGGTTAAACAGCACAAAGCCGGAACGGTTTACGCAAGCAAAGGCAAAATCGTGAACGTCGGCGGAACGGTGTTCGCCGACTCCTCGGCGGAGGATATGCTCGTGACGGCAATGCCCGTTTATAAAAACGAAGTATCTTCCAAAGTGTTCTCTCTCGAAGCCACGCTCAGAATCGAAAGCCTTGCCGAGGGTAAAAAAGTCGGTTTTGCCGTGACGGAACTCGAAGAGGACGAAATCACTTACAGAGGCGTAACGGAAGCGGGCGTGTCGTTCGTTTACTTTGAAAAGAGCGGCGATAACACCGTTATCGGGCTTATGAACGGCGGAACGACCGTTAAAACCCACACGCTCGAAAACGTCGATTTATCCGATCTCGCGTTCTCCGCTCTCGCAAACAAGGACGGAACGCTTAAAGTCGCCGTCGGCGGAAGCGAATACGCTTTTGAAAACGTAAACGTTGACGGAGAGAAATATATAGCGTTCGCGGCGGCGGGCGAGGGAAATTGTAAGTTTACCCTTGCGGACAATGTGAAGATTATCCGTTACGATTATACGAGAAGCGACGGCAAAAACTTAGAATGTAACTTCAACCAGTATATGGACCCCGCCGACTTTATGATTTCCACAACCTCCACGACGGGATTCAGGAATCAGTTGGACGCCGTGGGGCTTGAAAAGAAGGACGGCAAACTTATGTTCAACGGTTCGGGCTCAAACACCGTGTTCTGCGCGGGCGGAATTTACGCCGATTTCGTCGTTGAATTCGATTATATTTCTTATCCCATAGAATCCCGCCCCGAGAAAATCGACGGCTGGATGTACGGTTACAGCGATCTCACCATAGCGTTCGGCAACGAAACGCCTTACGGTTGGGGCAAAGGCGCGTATCAGTTGTTCATAAGAGATTTCTCTACCAGACAATGGAGCGCCGCCGACGAACCCTATCAGGGTTACGGCTCGGTTAAACTTATGGACTGGGCTCACGGACAACTTGTCGGCGACGAAATCTATATAAGCGACGGAAGCGACACGGTTGCCGGGGACGGCTCGCATACTTACGCCTCCGTTGCTAAAGAGGGTTACGTTTCCCTTTACGCAAAGACGACCAAACTCAAACTCGTCGTTGCCGACAACGTGGCAACTTTATACGCGGCTGAAATGATCGAAGGCAAAGAACTCGCCGACTATACTGCCGCGGATTACGTCAAACTCGGCGAGTGGAATCTTCCCGACGCCTACGAGGGCAGAGTGTCCGTCTGCGCGGACGAAAACGCGTACTTTGCGATCGATAATTACAGAATAACCCGTCTTGACGGCGAAACCGAAGGCGCCGTTGCGGAAAATCTTGCAGCCTATGAAGATTTCAGGGCGATTGCGGACGATCCGAACCCCGTAACTCTCGACACGCCCGTTCTCTCGTTCGACGGCAATACCGTTAAGTGGGAAGCCGTTGAAAACGCGGACGGTTACGCCGTAAGCGTTAACGGCGGAACGGAAACGATTGTCAGCGGAACTTCATATACGATAGACGCAAAAGAGGACGGAGATTACGTCGTAACCGTTAAAGCGCTCGGCTCGGGCGCGAAGTTGCTCGACAGCGAAACCGCCGCGATAACGTATACCAAAGGCGGCTCGCCCGCAGAATCGGGCAAAGATTCCGCAAGCGGTTCCGAAACTTCTTCGTCCGGAGGAAAAGTAGACACCGATCCGTCGGAGACGGGCGGTTGCTTCGGAGCGGTTTCGGCGGCGTCTGCGGCGGCAGCGTTCGCGGCGATCGGAGCGATGCTCATCGTTGCGAGCAAAAAACGCAAAGATTGATTTTAAAGCAAAAACGTTAAACTGACAACAACGCCGCCGCCCGCGTAAAAACGCGGGCGGCGGAAGAAAAAATCGGAGCAAATATGAGAAAAAGAAGCAAAACGGAAAGAACGACAATGATAATATTCTTCGTTATCTTTGTTCTTTACGCCCTCATAATGCTTTTTCCGGTGCTTTGGTGCGTGAACAACTCGTTTAAAAGCCAGAAGGAATTTATGTTCGATACCTGGGCTTTTCCGAAGCAATTCACGCTCGAGAACTGGCAAAAGGTGTTCGGGATAAAGATCGACGAAACGACCATCGTCGGAATGTTTGCCAACAGCATTATTCTTATAATAGGTTGTTCTTTCTGCAGCATAGCGAGCAGCGCGGTGACCGCGTATTGTCTTGCCAAATACGAATTCAAGGGCAAGGGGATATTTTATTCCGTAGCCGTTATTCTTATGATGATTCCGTCCACCGGCTCTACCGCGGCGATTTATTATCTTTATTCCAAAGTCGGGCTGTACGACACTTATATCGGTATTTTTATAATGAATATGGGCGGCTTCGGCGCGGGATTTCTGTTGCTTTACGGCTTTTTCAAAAACCTGCCCTGGAGTTATTCCGAGGCGGGGTTTATCGACGGCGCGTCGCATTTCACGGTTTTTTTCAGAATAATGCTTCCCATGGCTTTGCCGGGGATAGGCGCGGTCGCGATTCTGACGTGCATAGGCATATGGAACGATTATTACACGATTTATATGTACGCTCCCACGAAAATAACCGTCGCTTACGGCTTGCAGAGATTTGTTTCCAAAACCTCTTATAAATCGAATTATCCGCAGTTGTTCGCGATGATGATCGTTTCGATGATTCCCGTCATAGCGATTTTCTGCGTCTTTCAGAAAACTATTTTAAACAACACGGCGGTCGGCGGCTTAAAAGGATGAAAACGGATTTTAACAAGTCCTTTGTTAAGGCAAAAAAGGTGGCGGCGGACGCGTCGTTCGTTTCCGTAAGGCTCGTTTACGACGGCAAAGTTACGCTCAGAATCGGTTGCGAAAGCGATTTTGCGGTCTATGATAACGGCGAATTCGTCTTTTCAGGGGCTTATTCCGCGCCCTACGGCAGCGTTGCTTACGATTGCTTCGGGTTTTCGGGCAAAGGTTTTCTGGATTTGTATTTTTGTAAATTTCCGCGCGGAAGTTCGATTTATAAAAGCGGAAAACCTCTGTTTATTTATGAACTGACCGACGAAAATGGAAACGTCGTCGCTTTCTCCGACGAGGGAAACGACGTTTTTTTACGCGAGGATATTCGTTATCCCGATTATTCGATAACGGCTCAGATAGGCTGGTCGTTTGCTTACGACCTGACCGCAAAGCCGCAGAAAACGATTAAAACGGTTCTTTCTGCAAATAAAAGCGTTCTTTTGGCGCGCCCGGTGAAAAAGTGTTTTTTTACGAAAAAAACGGGCGCGATGCTCGAAAAAGGCGATTTTGTTTTTAACGGAGGGGCAACTCCCGCCGAAAAAATCGAGACGGCAAGCCTTACCGGGGTGGTCGACGGGACGAATTATATTAAAAGGGGGCAATACGCCGTTTTTGATCTCGGCGAAGAAACCACGGGGCAGATATTTTTCGATATTACCGCGGAAAACGCTGCGGAAAATGCCGCGGAAACCCCCGACGGGAACGCTGTTTACGTCGGCTACGGCGAGGATTTCAAGGGCAGAGTACACGCGTATATAAACGGCAGAAACTTCGCGTTTTCATATAATTTGAACGGCGGAGAAAATAAATTCGTTCAGCCTTTCGGCAGAATGGGCGGCAGATATCTCGTCCTGTTTGCTCTTTGCGATATTTCCGTCCGCGAAATCGGGGTTTCGGAAATCGGTTATCCCGTTACGAAAAAGGAACTTTCGTTCAAAGACCCGCTCGACCAAAAAATTTACGACGTGGCGGCGAGGACGAATTATTTGTGCATGCACTCGCATTACGAGGATTGCCCGTGGCGCGAGCAGGCTTTTTACGGCATGGATGCCGCGCTTCAGATGAAGTACGCCTATGAGTTTTTCGGCGAAACGACCTTCCCGAGGGAAAACCTGAGATTGTTTTATTCCACTCAGCGGGAGGACGGTTTATTTGAACTTTGCGCTCCTTCGGAAATCGGAACGACGATACCGTCATTCTCGCTTTTCGCGGCAATGGCGCTTGCCGATTATTACGATTTTTCGGGCGACGAAAAGTTCGTTTCCGAATCGCGCGGGGCAATCGAAAAACTTCTCGATGCATTTGCAAAAAGGCTCGATAAAGGGCTTATAGCGCGGTTTTTCGAGAAAAAATATTGGAACTTTTACGAGTGGAAAACCGATCTCGACGGCGGCGATATTTTCAGAAGCGAGGATCAGAAACCGATAATCGATTTGCCGCTCAACGCGCTTTTCGTTATGACTTTATATAAAATCGGGCGACTTTTCGACAGGTTGAATATCGCGAACGATTACGTTTCGCTCGCGGATAAAATAAGAGAGCGGCTCGACGAGGAATTTTACGACGAGAAGAGCAAGGCGTTTTATTGCTTTTCTTACGACGGCAGGCGTTGGGCGCGGAACGAACTGAGCGAAACGCTTATGCTCGCCATAGGCTCAAGGTATTCCTCCTCCGCCGCGGAAAATATCGTCGGTGAGAGATTCGAGCCTGTGACGACGGCGTTTTTCGGGATAAAAGCCGAAGCGTTGATTTGTTACGATAAGTCGATGAAAAAATACGTTTACGATAAAATCAGAGCCGTGTTCGGCAAGATGATCAGAGGCGGCGCGACCTCTTTCTACGAAACCGAAAAAGGCAAAGAGGATTTTGAAACGGCAGGGAGCTTGTGCCACGCCTGGGCGAGCGTGCCGGCGTATTTATATGCAAAGTATTTTACGGAACTATTTATGGCTGACGTCGCCCCATACAAAACAGACGAAAAACATTCAGGAGTAATATGAGCGAAACCATTGCGTTTGCGTTGAGCGAACTTAACAGATATTATAACATACTTACGGCAGATGACGGGCTTACCGCAGAAGCAAAAGTTATTCCGGAAGAGTTTTCGGACGGGTTTGAAAATTACGACTCGTTTTTCGACGACGCGTATATCGTCCGCGCAGGAGGCGGCCGAATCGATATAACCGCGTCCAACGAAAGGTCGGTTCTGCTTGCCGTTTACGGTTTTTTGCGTAAACTCGGCTGTGTTTTTACCCGACCGGGCGCGAGCGGCGAAGTTCTGCCCGCCGTTAAAAAGGAAAATTTCCGCGGCGAGTTGCGTTTTAAGGCGAAATATCGCCACAGGGGAGTTGCCATAGAGGGCGCGGTCAGTTACGAAAACGTCGCGGCGATGATAGATTATCTGCCAAAGAACGGATACAATTCTTATTTTCTTCAGTTCGACAATTCTTACGAGTTTTTTGAAAGGTGGTATCTGCACAAGAACAACGAAAAACTCGCGCCCGAAGCGTTCGATATAAACGAAATTTATCATAAAGTCGTTTCCGAAATCAAAAAGAGAAATCTTATTCTTCATTCGGTCGGACACGGCTGGACGGCTAAAGCGGTGGGTTGCGACGTCACCGGCTGGGATAAACACGAGTGCGAAAAAGACAACGAATTGCTTGCGCTCGTGAACGGAAAGAGAAAATATTTCAAGGACGTCCCATCGAACACCAACCTTTGTTATTCCAACCACGCCGCGCAGGAAGCGTTTGCGAATTGCGTTGCGGATTACGCGGAAAAACACCCCGAAACGGACGTTCTGCACGTCTGGCTTGCGGACGATTGCAAAAATTTCTGCGAGTGCGAAAATTGTAAAGGGTTGCTGCCGTCCGATTCTTACGTTCTCGCGCTGAACAAAATCGACGAGATTTTTTCCGCGCGCCAAATCAAAACCAGAATCGCGTTTCTTGCTTATTGCGAGTTGCTCTGGGTGCCCGTTAAATACAAAATCAAAAACGAGGACAGATTTATTCTGATGTTCGCGCCGATCACGCGCCCGTTTTCTCAGAATATTTCCGACGAGGCGGAGAACTCGCTTTACGTCAAAAACGAGAAATTCGTTCTCAACAAAAGCGCGTTCCCGGGCGATCTTACGAGAAATCTCGCCTTTCTGCGCGAATGGAAGAAGGTTTTTAAGGGCGACAGTTTTATTTTCGATTATCCGCTTATGTGGGAGATAAACAAGGATATTTCCACGTTGCGCCTGCCCGGAATTATCAAAAAAGACGTCGCGGGGCTTGAAAAAATCGGGCTTAACGGGGAGATAAGTTGTCAACTTCAGCGGGCGTTTTTTCCGCACGGATACAGCCAGACAGTTTTAGGCCTGGAACTTTGCGGCGAAAAAACCGACGATGAGTTCAAAAAGAGATTTTTCCGCGGACTTTACGGCGATTTAAGCGAAAAATGCCTTGCGTTTTTTGAGCAAACCGCAAAAAATCTGCCCGTGGATTATTTCAGATACGATATTCCCGAAGTGTGTTTTTCCGTTTCGGAGGGCGCGGAAGCCGAGAGCCTGCTTGCGGCGGAATTTGCCGGGGAAATCGCGGAAGGCTTTAAAAAAGCAAAAAAAGGCGAAATAAAGAGCAATCTTGAAATTCTTGCCGTCTGGCTGAAATACGTTCGGATGCTTTCGGCGGCAATCGCGCAAAAAGCGCGCGGCGAGGATTGCGAAGAAAAGAGCAAAGAGATTCTCGATTATCTTAAAGCCCATGAGATTGTCGTTCAGCCTTATTACGACGTGTTTTACGCGTCCGTGACAGTCGCTTCCATTCTTTCCACGCATTGGGACAAATGTCTGGACGAGAAGTGCGACGAGGCTTATGAACAAATAAAAAACGGCTCAGGCAGGCAGATTTCCGAAAGTTTCGTTTCCGGGCGCGACGAGGTTAAACTCAGATACGGCAACATCGTGAGCGGCTCTTACGAGTTTTATCTGAAAAATGCGGACGGAAGTTATCTCAGGCGGTTCGTTGAGGGAAAAGATTACGAAATAAACTGCGAAAACGGTACGGTTAAGAGAACTGAAAATTCGGCTTTTCCGGATTTTACGAAAAGTCCGTTTTACGGGCTTGAAAAGTTCAACCACAACGATTTCGTGAAGTGGGGCAACAAGGACTACGTTATTTACGTCGATTATAAGTACGACGTCGCGGCGAACGTTTCCGACGCGCTCGTTGCCGAAAACGCGGCGAAAAAAAGCGGCGGCTACGGCGCGCTGAAAGATTTTTTAACCGATTTGCCGACCGACGAACTCAAAATAACGGTGTTCGGCGACAGCATTTCCACCGGAATGGAAGCCAACGGCGAAGGAAACGCTTATTTTTACCGTTTCAGGAAGAAAATAATCGATAAATACGGCAAAAAGGTTAAGATAATCAATAAATCGGTTGTCGGCGACAGCACCGCCGAGGGGATGAGCAGGTTTGAAACGGCTTTTGCGGACGACGATTCCGATATGGTTATCGTCGCTTTCGGAATGAACGACCAGAATATCTTCGGCGATTTTATGCCCGTCACGCCCGAAATTTTCAGGGAAAATCTTAAATTTATGGGCGAAAAACTCACAGAAAAAGGCAAAAAGGTTGTTTTCGTAACGCCGTGCGTTCCGAACGGCAAATGGGTTTATTGCAGCGGAAAAATCGGCGAGTACGCGGATATCGTAAGGCAGACGGCGAAAGAACTCGGTTGCCCTTATGCCGACGCGAATCTCTTATGGAACGAAAATCTCGCCGCGGGCAAACGCTCGGAAGATCTTCTCAGCAACGGTATAAATCACCCCGCAGATTACGGACATTACCTCTATTACCTCGCGTTAAAACAACTGATTTAATTTCGGTGAAACGCCGAATAATCGACTTATAGGCGCATATCCGGTAATTAATAACTAAAAAATAAAACAACCGCGGCTTTAAACCGCGGTTGTTTTTTAAGTTTGCCGTAAATCAGCGGATTCTCTCGCTTTTGATGAGTTGGCCGTATACTTTCGGCTTGCGTTTGAAGGTTATGCCGCGTTTTTTCAGAATCGAATAAACGGCAAAGAACAACAGTACGACGCCGATTATAACCGGAACGGTGATGAGGAACGCCGTGGAAATATCTCCCACTTTAACGTCGCTCCACATTTTGTTCAGGTCTTTGAGTTCGCCTTTGGAAAGAGTGGTCATCAGGGCGCATCTGTCAACGGTGGATTTTTCGGGGTATTGAGTGGTTAATTGTCTGCCGATATTTTCAGGCGCGCTGTACACGATGACTTTTCCGTCCTCGGTTTTATAGTCGTCGGAAATGTTGGTGAAGTAGTACGAATAGTCGATTGCATAAGTCAGACCGTTCGCTTCCGCTTCGGCGGGGTCGGTGGTGAGTTCGTAAGTATCGAGCAATCTCTCGAACACTTCGTCGCCGGAAATCGGGCTGACGTAACCGATATAATCCATATTCGAGATAGCACATTCGGGGCTTGAAATGAAGTTTACGAAGAACTGAGCGAGTTCTTTGTTCGCGCCCTTGGGCATAACCCACGCGTCGAACCAGATATTGCTCCCTTCCTTGGGTACGGAGTAATATAACTGCGCGCCGTCGGAATATTCGTCGGCGGTGTCGAGCGTATATGCCGCGTCGCCCGACCAGGCGAAGTTTATCGCTATTTTGCCGGCCGCCATGTCTTTCTTTCCGCTGTCCACTTCGAAGCCGTAAACGTTGTGTTTAAGGTCTTTAAGACTTTCGCTTACGATATCGACCGTCTTTGTTTCGGTATCGGGGAAAATCTTTGCAAGTAAGGTCAATTTGTCCGCCGGAAGTCCGAGCGTCGCGAATTCTTCGGAAAGGGGAGTGTTCACGTTGTTGAATACTTTGATGATTATCTTCTGATATTCGTCGTGCGTGAGTTCGCCGCTCTCCCAAAGCCGTCTTAATTCGAGCAGTTTTTCGCCGTAAACTTTTCCCACGGCGAGAGCGTAAGTATCTCTGATGCTGTCCTTTATCGTGCCGAGATTTTTGTAATACGCCTGCCACGGCAAAGCCCAGGTGTTGGCATTAACGTATTCTTCAAGTTCGCTGCCGCTGAGTATGATTTCTCCGTTCTCGATAAGTCCGTTTATATCGATGTCGGCGTTCGTTTCGGCGAGTTTAACGGGGTTATAAATGAAGCCCATCGTGCCCCACATATAACACACGGCGTATTCCGCCCACTTTTTCACGCTGCCCGTGACGTAGTTTTCTTCCTCTTTGGAATTGAACAGATCTTTGATGAAGCCGGACGCGTATCCGTTGTAATTGTCCACCTTGTCGTAAACTATCTCGCCGTCCTGATTTTCTGAGACGTCGTAGGTTTCGAGCATGTTCTCGTTTATCATCCGCTGAATCATATAGTCGGACGGGCAGACGAGATCGTAGGCGTAAGTATATTCGCCGTTTTTGCCTTTTTTCTTGGTGAGTTGCAGTTCGTTATACATATTTTCGATCGTGCCGAAAGTGGAGTAGTTCACTTTGACTTTCTTTCCGAATTTTACGGTGGCAACTTCCTCGAATTTCTTTATAATATCGAACGTTTCCCATTCGGCGTCGAATTCCGAAATATATTCTTCGGCGTTATAAACGTTGAGTTCCAAAACCCCCGAATCTTCGGCGCCGCCGCCGCAGGAGGCAAACGACGAAACACAGAGAACGACAGCAAAAACCAAGGCTATAAGCCGTTTAACGCTTGTTTTCATTTCTTTTTGCCCTCCTTGAAGCCGCCACGTTCTGTATCACGAGGATAAGAACCATAAGCACGAATATGAGAGTGGATAACGCCCTGAGCGCGGGAACGGACGATCCTTTTCCGCCTTTCGCGTAAGCGTCGAAAACGTAGGTGGAAATGGTGTCGAACGTCGGCGGACGGGTGAACGTCGTAACGATATAATCGTCGAGCGAAAGGGTTACGGCGAGCATGAATCCGCTGAATATACCCGGGAGAATCTCGGGGATTATCACTTTGAACAAAGCCTTCGTCGGGCTTGCGCCGAGGTCGAGCGCGGCTTCGTAAAGGTTTCCGTCGAGTTGTTTGAGTTTGGGCAGGACGGAAAGATAAACGAACGGGAAGCACAGAACGATATGCCCGATGAGGAGCGACGCGTAAGTTCTGCCGAACGAGAACATCGTGCAGACGAGCGCGATCGAAATAGCCGTGACGATTTCCGCGTTGATTACGGGAATCTGCGTAAGGGCGTTGAGCGCGCCTTTAACTCTTCTTTTGGAATAAAACGTGCCTATCGCGCCGATCGTTCCCAGAATCGTGGAACAGACGGAAGCGAGCAGAGCAAGCACCACGGTGTTTAAAACCGTCTGCATGATCGAATCGTCGGTGAAGAGTTGTTTATAAAGCCCGAAGCCCCATTCCTTCGACCAGATGCCGATTGACGGCGAAAGGTTGAACGAATAAATCGTGAGCAGAATGATGGGCGCGTAAATAAACGCGAGCGCCAAGACGATATATGCGATTTTTATAATCTTTTTTACCATAATCCGCCTCCTCTCGTGTTGACTTCTTCGTCGGAAAATTTACGCGTTATGAACATTGTCAAAAAGATAAGCACGAGCAGAATCATCGCGATCGCCGAGCCGGCGTGCCAGTCGAACATCGTCGAGAACTGATCCTCGATGAGTTTTCCGATAATCGTGACGTTTCCGTTGCCGAGCGTGTCGGAAATAACGTAACTCGTCGTTGTGGGGAGAAGCACCATGGTTATCGCCGAAACGATGCCCGGAGCGGAAAGGGGAATAACCACCTTGAAAAACGTTTCCGCGCTCGTCGCGCCGAGATCGGCGGAGGCTTCGAGAATACTTTTATCGAGTTTTATTAGCACCGTGTAAAGGGGCAGAATGGTGAACGGAAGATAATCGTACACCATACCGATTACGGTGTTTACCATGCTGAGTTTGCTTGATTTGTACATTCCGATTTTGAACAGCAACTCTTTCATCGCCGCCGTTCTTAAAACGAAGTTTATCCACATCGGCAGAACGAAGAGCATAAGGACTACGTTCCTCCACTTCATTTTAGAGCGGGCGAGAATGTACGCCACGGGATAAGCGATGAGCAGGCACAAAACCGTGGTTATTATCGCAAGCCCGAAACTGACGTAAATCGCGCGGATGTTCGCGGAACTGCCGAAAAAGTAGACGAAATTTTCAAACGAGAACGAGAATTTCGTTATGTCGTTAGTCGTCGGTTCGCCGCGTTCTACGGTGAACGCGTATAAAACGATGAGAAGAAGGGGCAATACCACGAATATGGCTATGAACGCCGCGTAAGGTATTCCGAGATTCTTCCTCGAAAATTTAAGCGCTTTCATTTTATTTTGTCACCGCCTTTAACTTAAGTTTAATCTTGTCCGCGGGGATTTTAACCGAAACTCTGTCGTTTTCGTTCCAGGTGTATTCCGTATCGACTACGAAATCTTCTTCCTCTTCGTCCGTTCTGATGATTATCTGATAGTGGTCGCCTTTGTAAACTATCTGAATTATCGTGCCGCAGGCGTCGCCGTCCACGTCGTTGTCGATGATTTCGACGTCTTTAAGCCCGACTTCGACGGAAACGTCAACGTCGGTAAGGTCGATTTTCTCGCCGTCCGCGGTGATAAGGTAGCCCTCCTCGTCGAGATGAGAGCCTTCGTAAAGTTGAGTTACGTCGCAGGCGAATTCGCCGTCGGCAAAGCAAACGGTGTTCTTTTTGGTGATATATCCGTCGTAACGGTTGCAGTCGAATTCCTTCGCCATAATGTGGATATCGTCGGGCTTGATGATAACGGAGCATCTTTCGCCCACCTTTCTTTCCATGGTGTCCTGAATGACGATTTCCGTTTTACCCACGACGAAAGTCATTTCGTAATGTACGCCCTTGAAAATAGAGGAGATGATTACGCCGTCTACCTGTCCTTTCCCTTCGTCAACGAGGAACACGTCCTCCGGGCGGACGACGACGTCCACTTTTTCGTTGAGCGGGAAGTCGTCAACGCAGTCGAAAACCTTGTTGATGAAGCGGACTTTGGTTTTGCCGACCATCGTGCCGGAGAAAATGTTGCTTTCGCCGATGAAGTCCGCTACGAACGCGTTTTTGGGTTCGTTGTAAATGTCTTTCGGCGTGCCTATCTGCTGAATCGTTCCGTCCTTCATAACGACGATAGTGTCGCTCATCGTCAGGGCTTCTTCCTGATCGTGCGTAACGTAAATGAACGTTATGCCGAGTTTTTTGTGCATCTCTTTAAGTTCGAGTTGCATGTCTTTTCTCATTTTGAGGTCGAGCGCGCCGAGAGGCTCGTCCAGAAGAAGAATCTCGGGTTCGTTGACGATCGCTCTCGCGATGGCTATTCTTTGCTGCTGACCGCCCGAAAGAGTGGTTACGTCCCTCTTTTCGAACTCTTCGAGGTCTACGAGTTTGAGAACTCTCGAAACCTTCGCGTCGATTACGTCTTTGGAGAGTTTTTCGGTTTTCGTTACGATTTTTCCGTCGCTCGTTTTATAGGTGTTTCTGAATTTTTTGAGTTTCAGCCCGAACGCTATGTTATCGTAAACGTTGAGGTGCGGGAAGAGCGCGTAACGCTGAAAAACCGTGTTTATCGGTCTTTCGTAAGGCGGAACGTTCGTTATGTCCTTGCCGTTGAGCAGAATCTTGCCTTGGTCGGGCATTTCGAATCCTGCGATCATACGGAGCGTGGTCGATTTTCCGCAACCCGAGGGACCTAAAATCGTGATGAATTCGCCTTTCCTTACGTAGAGATTCATGTTCTCCACAGCCTGCTCGCCGTCGAAAGTTTTTTCGACGCCGATAAGTTCGATGATTTTTTCTTCTTTTTCCATAAGTTCGATCTCCGGTTTAAGTATTTAGCCGCGGTTCCGACGCAACCGCATGCGGCTTAAAATGTGGGCGGAGTGGCTACCCATATGAATCTCGCCACTCTGTCGGTGTTGTTTTCGATGTAATGTTCTTTGTTTGCCTGATAATAAAAACTTTCGCCTTTATTCGCTTTGTACTTTTTTTTGCCGAGATGAATGACGACCGACCCCGAAAGGACGTAGCCGAATTCCTCGCCCTCGTGCGGAACGTCCGGTTCGGTGTTTTTTTTCGGCATCAGATCGACAAGCACGGGTTCCATCTCGTTTTTCTGCGAGTTGGGAACGAGCCAGTTGAGAGTGTATTGCGTCGTTTCCTTTTCGATGAATTCCTGCTCCTTGAAAACGATTTTTTCCTCGGGTTCTTCGCTGAAAAAGTCCTTAAGGTTAGTGCCGAGCGCGGACAGAATGTCCATAAGCGTGGCAATCGACGGGCTTGTCAATTCATTCTCGAGTTGACTTATATAACCCTTCGTGAGTTCGCACCTGTTGGCGAGTTCTTCCTGCGTAAGATCGCATTGCAATCGCAGTTGTTTGATCTTGTTGCCGATTTCCATAACGTTAAAATTCCTCCGTCGCGTTTCGCCGGATTGCGGCGTCCCGGCAAGTTTTATTTCCGTCCGCATACTAAACAAAAAGTTTAAAAGGGTTAGCAAATATAAACTCAAAGTTTAGCAAAAGTAAACGCAACGGTGGAATTATATACGGAACGGCTCTTAATGTCAACTGTTTTAACGGCGTTTACGCGAATTTATAAAAATATTTTTTCGCGGCGATAACGAACGGAAATTTTGCGGTAAATAAAGTCAGTCCGGTTTTAACCGCGGCGCGTTCCGCATATTATATTATCGTATTATTCCTGAGCGGGTTATCGTCGGATACGCGGACGGAAATACCGATAAAATAACCTGTATTTCGACAATATCTACCGAATTTTTTTCATAGCGGAATGTTATAATCGAGGAGCGTTGAATGAAAGAACAGAAAAAGTATGCGATATCCGTTATCGCGGGGCTTCTGACGATAATCGTATCGTCGATAATCCTTTTTTCGAGCGGAAGTTACGCCGTTTACACGGCTGACACTGCAAAGCGGAAATTGCCCGTTTACGGCGTCGGTCGCGACGACGGCGCGCTTTCGATTTCCTTCGATTGCGCCTGGGGAACGGATTATACCGACAAAATTCTCGACACGCTTGATTTTTATAACGTAAAAGCAACCTTTTTCGTGGTGCAGTTCTGGGCGGAAAAGTATCCCGATTATCTTAAGAAGATAGTCGGAAGAGGTCACGAAGTAGGCACTCATTCCAAAACTCACCCGAAGATGTCGAAACTTTCGGCAGAGGAGATAGAAGAGGAACTTAAAAGTTCCGTCGCGGCGATAGAGAACGTGACGGGGCAGAAGGTGAAACTCTTCCGCCCGCCGTTCGGAGATTATGACGACAAGGTTATAACCGCCGCGGAAAATCTCGGGCTTTACACCGTTCAGTGGAACGTCGACTCGCTGGACTGGAAAAATCTTTCCGCAGAACAAATCGCGGCGCGCGTTATAAAAAAAGCCGGCTCGGGATCGATAATCCTGATGCACAACAACGGGCTTCACACGGCGGAATCGCTGCCGCTCATTTTCACTGCAACGCAACAAAAAGGGCTCGTTTATCGACCTATAAGCGAACTTATTTATACCGATGATTTCAGAATTACGCCAGACGGAACACAAATTAAAAACTGATTCGGAGAACAATGATGAACGTAGAAGAAAAACAAAACAACAAAGTATTTTTAAGCGGAGTGATAGTCACCGAGGCAAAATTTTCGCACGAAGTTTACGGCGAGGGGTTTTACGAAATGGAAGTCAACGTCAAAAGGCTTTCCGGGCAGGCGGATATCCTCCCCGTGACCATTTCGGAACGGCTTATCGAAAGCCATAACCTTTCCGTCGGCTCGACGATCTGCGCGATCGGACAGTTCAGAAGTTATAACAAACTCGTGGACGGAAAGAGCAAACTCATGCTCACCGTTTTCGTTCGCGAAATCGTCGGAGGCGAGGGCGCGAGAAACCCCAACAACATAGTCCTTTCCGGCTATATCTGCAAACCGCCCGTTTACAGAACGACGCCTTTCGCAAGGGAAATCGCGGACGTGCTTATCGCGGTGAACAGAGCGTATAACAAGTCCGATTATATCCCGTGCATCGCCTGGGGAAGAAACGCGAGATTCGTGAAAAATCTCGGCGTGGGCGAAAAGATTGCCGTTTCGGGCAGAATTCAGAGCCGCGAATACGTCAAGAAAATTTCCGAAACGGAGAGCCGGACAATGATCGCTTACGAAGTTTCGATTTGTCGTCTTGCCGCTTACGAAAACGCGGACGCTTTCGATCTCGATACGGAGTTCGATTCAAATTTTATTCCGTCGACCGCGCTTGCGGATTCGGTGTGATGAAACAGTAAAATAAAAGGATGCTTTCCTTAAGCATCCTTTTTTGGTTTGGAATATAACGATTATTTCCCGGCGTCGGAGGATTTGTCGGTGGGTTTTATGAGTACGCTAAGCGCGTCCGAAATAGTCTTTTCAAACGCCTCTCTGCCGTATTTATCCACTTCGGCTTTGTTCTTTTCGCCGTGAGTTAAGCAACCCGCGCCGCCTATGCAGCCGCCCGTGCAAGCCATGCCTTCGATGAAGTTTGCCTGCAGTTTACCCGCGCGTTTCTGCAAAAGCGCGATTTTGCATTGCTCGATTCCGTCGCAGGAGCAGGGTTTAAGCACGAATTCGAGATTTTGTTCTCTGATTCCTTCCGCAACAGCGTCGGCAAGTCCTCCGCTGCGCGCGAAGATTCTGCCGAAGTAAGACGCGTTGTCGAGAACGTCCTCGTCGAGCGCGGTTATGTCTATATCTTTGCTGTCGAAAAGAGCCTGAAGTTCCTCGAACGTTAAAACCGCGTCGATATAAGGTTTCACGGATTCCTTCTGGAATTCCATTTTTTTGGCGGTGCAAGGTCCGATAAACACCGTTTTGCAGTTCTTTTCCGTTTCCTTTATATATTTCGCGATCGTCGCCATCGGCGAAAGATTATGCGAAACGAACGGCTTCAAGTCGGGGAAGTTTTTGTCGATATAATCCACGAAAGCGGGGCAGCACGAACTTGTTAAAAATCCCTTTTCGGCAAGTTCTCTGGATTCCGCCTGAGCAACCATATCCGCGCCGAGAGCCGCCTCGACGACCGTGTGGAAGCCGAGTTTGCGAAGCCCGGATATAACCTGACCTAACTTCGCGTAAGTGAACTGGCTGGAAATCGACGGAGCGACTATCGCGTAGATCCTGTAATTCTGATTGCCGTGACTGCCTTTGAGCATATCTATGACGTTGAGAATGAACGATTTGTCCATTATCGCGCCGAACGGGCAGGCGTAAACGCACGCGCCGCAGGAGATGCACTTGTCGTTGTCGATGCAAGCCTGTTTTTCGTCGCCCATTTTTATGGCTTTAACTTTGCAAGCCGTTTCGCACGGGCGTTTGTAGTTAAGAATCGCGCTGTAAGGGCAGACTTTCGAGCATGCGCCGCATTCTTTGCATTTTGTTTTGTCGATATGCGCCACGTGATTTTCGTCGAAGGTGATCGCGCCGAATCTGCAGACGTCCTCGCAACGGTGCGCAAGGCAACCGCGGCAGGCGTTAGTGACTTCGTAACCGCCCATAGGACATTCGTCGCAGGCGATATCGATAACTTCTATGACGTTAGGGTTCTGTTTGTTGCCGCCCATCGCGAGTTTCACGCGTTCCGCTAAAATGGCGCGTTCCTTATAAACGCAGCAGCGCATGGTGGGGATTTTGCCGGGAACGATAATCTTCGGGATATCGAGAAGATTATCCTGCAACGTGTCGTTCCACGCCTGCCGAGCCACTTCGCGCAGAACTTTATATTTTAAGTGTTGAACTTTTGTATCGAATTTTCTCATAAATAATACCGTTTAAAAATAACTTACTTTGATTCGCTTACCCATTTTTTTAAGACAAGCGGATAATTCTTCGACGAGATTCATTTTGATGTTGAAGTTTATCGGCAAGTCCGGGTTCTGGTGCGCGGGGTTAACGGCTCTGCCGACGAAGAAATTGATGTCCGTCCCTTCTTCGAAGAGCATCCGGCATATCAAAGACGCGCCGTCGTGTCCGCAACTCCATTTTTCGTATAGTTTGTTCTCTCCGAGGACGTCGTTGGCGTATTCCACCACGCGGTTCATCGTGATAACGCCCTCCGTAACCAGGTCCACGCCCTCGATTTTCGCTATCGGCGGAATGTCCGAATTGACGAAATTGACGCTCACTTCGACTTTCTTGCCGAGATACTTCGCCGCGAGAGAAGAAGTCGTGCCGCCGCAGACGATATGCTTGCCCTCTTTTGAAAAGAACAAAGCCATCATTCGGTTCGCGTCGTCCCTGTCCCTCGGCGGGCCGAACAGAATGTTCATAGGCTCGCGTTTTCTGATTTTTATAACGCACGCCGTGGCGTCGTCGCCCGGGCGATGCCCGTAAAGGTTATCCACCTCGTCGAGCAGAATGGTTGCCATCGTTTTCGCCGCGTATTCCCCCGCGACGATGACTTTCATGAATTCTATTATTTCTTCTCTTTTCCAGCCGAAGTTATAGGCGAGCCCGATGCCCGCGTGCGGACAACCGTCGCTCATGGAAACGAAAACGTCGCCCTCCTGCAATTTTATCATCGAGTGATAAATTTTCTTGCCGTCGATGTTCATCTCCGTTTTAGGGTAGAGATAATTCTCGCCGTCGCGGATGAGAATGGTCAGCGGATTGTCGTACTGGATAAGTTCCATTTCGCGGTTTTCCACGATGTGCATAATCGTGAACGTGGAATACGCAACGCCCCTCACCGAGCATATCGGCAAAGTTTTCGCGATGGTTTCCACGCAGTCCGAAAGGGTAAGTCCTTCCGCCATCATCGTGGAAATAATCTTACTCGTGAGCGTGGAAAGTATGCTTGCCTTAACGCCGCTGCCGAGTCCGTCCGCAAGGACGATGACGGTGGAATCGTCGTCGCGCTCCACAACGTCGATATGGTCGCCGCAGAGTTGCTCTCCGAAATGGTTTATGCTTTTGTAACCTATATCGGCGCAAAGATTATTCATCGGAAATGCTCTCCTTCAGTTTGGTAAGAGCGATTTTCGTTTCCGCCGCGGTTTCGCCGAGCAGAGAGGCGATTTCCTGAACGATGCGCATTTGCTTGTCCACCACGTTGTCCGCGGTTTCAACCGTCTGATTACGCAGTTTCTCGCGTTTTTCGCGCTCGTTCTCCTGTTCGGTGATATCCCTCATTATGCAGAGAAGCATATGATAGGTCGTGTCGTAAATAATCGTCTGTTCTACGAATCTGTTGTATTCCGCAAGGTAAGTTCTGCGGTTGCGAATGCTTTTTTTGTTGCCGAGAACTTCGAGGAAAGGTTTCGGATCGAGAATACGCACGACCTGATCGCCGAGTACGTCCGAAGCGTATCTTATGTTGAGAATTTTGCGCGCCGCGGGGTTGATCTGCTGAACTTCCAAAGTGTCGTTGACGACGATGAGCGCGTTCGGCGTGTTGGAAACTATGCAATCGGAAAAACTCTCGGCTTTTTCTTTAAGGTAGGGCAGACACATGGAGATTTCCGCCTTGCCGTGGATGATCGCTATCGCTTTTTCGCGGCAGGTATCGTACCCGCAGGAGCCGCAGTTGAGTTCGTCCTCCGGTCTGTTTTTGCCCATTTTTTTGAGGACTTCCTGAATTTCGCTCTCGGACGGAACGGCGTTTTTGCGTTCGATAGGTTCGAATCTCTTTTTCAATTCGAGAGAATCGGGCTGGACGATTTCAAAATCCTTCGTTCCGGCGTATTTCGCCACCGACTGATAATCGATGACGGGCGAGCGGTGATATTTTTCCATAACGGGGCCGCCCACGCAACTGCCCGCGCAAGCCGACATTTCGATGAAACACTTATGAACGTTTCCGCGTTCGATTTCCTTAAGCGAGGCTATACAGTTTTCGATGCCGTCCACCGCGAAATAAGTGTAATCGGGAGTTTTGTTTTTCATCGTTTTCAGAATTCCGCCCGCTGTGGGGAAGAAACGAGCGCGGCTGTTATCCGTGTCGTCCATATCGGGCTGAAGTTCGATATGCTCGGCGCTCAGCCAGTTCGTGAGTTCTTCAAACGTTAAAACGGCGTCCACTATGCCTTCGTAATGCTGAGCCTCGTCCTTTTTCGCAACGCACGGACCGATAAAAACCGTTTTCGCGTCCGGGTGCTTCTTTTTGATTTCGGAGCAATGCGCCTGCATGGGCGACATTATGTCCGCAAGGTTCGGCAAAAGGGTGGGGAAGTATTTCTGAATAAGCAGATTCACCGAATGGCAGCATGACGAAATTACCACGTCCCGCGTTTCTTCGGCAAGCATTTTCTCGTATTCGTTTTTGACTATGGTCGCCCCGAGCGCGGTTTCTTCCGCGTCGGCAAAACCGAGTTTTTTAAGGGCGGCTTTGATGCCGTTTATGCCTACGCCGTGATAGTTTGCGATAAAGGACGGGGCAACGCTGGCGTAAACCTGCGCGCCCGACTGAATCATTACTTTAACTTTTTCGGTTTCTTCAACTATCTGTTTAGCGTTTTGCGGGCAGACGACGAAGCACTGCCCGCAAAGAATACACTCGTTACCGATAATATGCGCCTGATTGCCCGAAAATCTTATCGATTTAACGGGGCAGTGACGTATACATTTATAACAGTTTTTGCAGTTTGATTTTTTAAGCGTCAAACATTCCGACACGGTTAATTCTCCTTGGCTTTCGCTTTTACGACGGCGGGCATGACGGATTTTTCCCAGAACTCGCCGAATCCTTCGGGCGTTATGCCGACGTAAACTTCGCCGTCGACGGTTATCGTCACGCCGATACGATTGCACCTGCCGGAGCAGAACGCCCCGACAAGCACTATTTCGTCCTCAAGATGATTATTCGCTATTTTTTCCTGTAACAATTCAACGATCCTCGGCGCGCCTTTCAAGTGGCACGAACTGCCGACGCAGACTTCGACGATTATCATTGTACTTTCGCTTTGATTTCGTTATCGAAAAACTCTTTGACTGTTTCGGGGCTTACGGAATAGAATTTGTCGTCAACCGTGACGCACACGCCGAGTTGGCATTTACCCATGCAGAACGTTCCGCCGAGTTCCACTTTGTCGCCGAGTCCCGCTTCGTTGATATAATACTGAAGCCCTTCAACGACTTTGCGGGATCCTTTAATGTGGCAAGATGAGCCGATACATACAGTAACTTTCATTGTTTTGTACTCCTTTTTATTCGTAATCGACGACGTTTACCCACGAAAGCAGGAATTCGCGTTCTTTTTCGTTGCCCTTAACGGTCTGCGAAGCCGCGACGATGGGCATCCATTTCTGAATATATTGTTTTTCGGTGTGGCTCTTCGCGCAGAAGAGGTCGAGATATTTCTCCGCGCCGTCTATATCGCCGTTGAGCCAGAACAAAAGGTAAGTTCTCGCCACGTCCGCCGAGGCGTTACCCTGCGTTGCGTGCGACCAGTCGAGAATATACGGCGTTCCGTCCTCGGCGATGATTATGTTGGAGGGGTTGAAATCCCCGTGGCAAAGTTTGTTGTGTTTCGGCATACCGTCAAGACGGGTATGAAGTTCGTAACGAGTAGTCGCGTCGAGATCGGTGCTTAAGATCTTGCGGTTCATTTTGTCCTTCAACTTCGTGAGAAGAGGGCAGGTTTTGGACTGAACTTCAATCTGAAGGTCTACGAACATATTGAGATATTCGTCCTTCTTGTCGGGATTTTCGCTCATGAGTTGAGCAAGGGTTTTGCCTTTGATATAATCGGTTATTATCGTCCATTTGCCGTCGATGACGGTAACTTCGCGGAGTTTGGGGACGTTAAGCCCCGTTTCCTCCACGAGCGCGTGGTTCAACGCTTCGTTTAAAACCTGCGCTTTGGAATAAGTGTTGTCGAACACTTTCAGGCACAGATCGCCGTCGCGATAAACCGTTTTATTGTTTCTTACGGCAATTATTCTGTCAAGTTTCATTTTTTCTCCTCCTTATGCCTTTTTTATTCCGCTTTTGGCGCGGCGGTACGCTTGTTTGAAGTTATGAGTGTCGTCCGCAGGCGTAACGTCCGCTTTCGGCATTTCGGGTTCGGTGAAGTGTTTGTTTCCGTAATAAGCGTTGAGATACATCTGTTTGATTTCGCTCATGAGCGGATATCTCGGGTTTGCGCCGGTGCATTGATCGTCGAACGCCTGTTCCGTCATCGCGTCGAGGCGGTTGAGGAAGTCGGCTTCGTCGGGAACGTAATCTTTGATTGCGGGTTTGATTCCGACTCTCGCTTTGAGGTCGTTCACGGCTTTGATAAGGTTTTCGAGTTTTTCGGTATCGGTGTTGCCGCCGAGGCCTAAAGCGTCGGCAACTTCGGCGTATCTCGCCAAGGTGTGCGGGTGGTCGTACTGCGAGAACGTACCCATCTTGACGGGCGCTTCCGCCGCGTTGAAACGGAGAACTTCTTCGAGCATCAGAGCGTTCGCGACGCCGTGAGCGATGTGGTGGAACGCGCCGAGTTTGTGAGCCATGGAGTGGCAGACTCCGAGGAACGCGTTTGCGAACGCCATACCTGCCATTGTTGCGGCGTTAGCCATTTTTTCACGGGCTTCAACGTCTACCTGACCGTTATCGTAAGCGCGGGGGAGATATTTGAATATCGTCTGCAACGCCTGTTTTGCAAGACCGTCGGTATAATCGGTAGCCATAACCGAAGCGTATGCTTCCAACGCGTGGGAAACGGCGTCGATACCGGAAGCGGCGGTAAGTCCTCTCGGCGCGCTCATATGGAAATCGGTGTCGATTATAGCCATATTGGGCAGCAACTGATAGTCTGCGAGAGGATATTTGATTCCGCTGTCCTGATCGGTGATAACGGCGAACGGAGTAACTTCCGAACCCGTGCCGGCGGAAGTCGGGATAGCGATGAAGTAGGCTTTTTCTCCCATCTTCGGGAAGGTGTAAACTCTCTTACGGATATCGATGAATCTCATCGCCATATCCATGAAGTCTGCTTCGGGGTGTTCGTAAAGAACCCACATTATCTTGCCTGCGTCCATTGCCGAGCCGCCGCCGAGAGCGATGATCGTATCGGGTTTGAACGAACGCATGAGTTCCGCGCCCGCCTTTGCGCAGGCGAGAGTGGGATCGGGAGCGACGTCGAAGAACGTTTCGTGAACGATGCCCATTTCGTCGAGCTTGTCCTCGATGGGTTTGGTGTATCCGTTATTGTAAAGGAACGAGTCCGTTACGATGAACGCGCGTTTTTTGTTCATTACGTGCGTCAACTCGTCGAGAGCGACGGGCAGACAGCCTTTTTTGATATAAACCTTTTCCGGAGCGCGGAACCAAAGCATATTTTCTCTCCTTTCTGCAACAGTCTTAATGTTTATAAGGTGCTTGACTCCCACGTTTTCCGAAACGCTGTTGCCGCCCCAGGAGCCGCAGCCGAGCGTTAACGACGGAGCGAGTTTGAAGTTGTAAAGATCTCCGATTCCGCCTTGCGAAGAGGGAGTGTTGACGAGGATACGGCAGGTCTTCATGCGCGAAGCGAATTCGTCGAGTTTAGCCTGTTCCGTTGCGACGTTGAGATAAATAGACGAAGTGTGTCCGTAACCGCCGTCGGCGATAAGGTGTTCCGCTTTTGCGAAAGCGTCCTGAATGTCCTCGGCTTTGTACATTGCGAGAACGGGGGAGAGTTTTTCGTGAGCGAACTCTTCCGAAAGTTCGACGCTTTCGACTTCGCCGATAAGAACTTTCGTTCCCGCGGGAACGGTAACTCCGGCAAGCGCGGCGATCGTGGCCGCTTTCTGTCCGACTATTTTCGCGTTGAGCGCGCCGTTTATGATAATCGTTTTGCGGACTTTTTCGGTTTCTTCGGGGTTAAGGAAGTAACAACCTCTGTTCGCGAATTCGATTTTTACGGCGTCGTAAACGTTTTTATGAACGATAACGGACTGCTCGGAAGCGCAGATCATACCGTTATCGAAAGTTTTCGAGTGAATTATGGAGTTTACGGCAAGAACGATATCCGCGGAATCGTCGATGATCGCGGGAGTGTTGCCCGCGCCGACGCCGAGAGCCGGTTTGCCGGACGAATAAGCGGCTTTAACCATTCCGGGGCCGCCCGTCGCGAGAATTATGTCCGCTTCTTTCATGAGGAGGTTGGTCATTTCGAGAGAAGGAACGTCAACCCAGTCGATGATTCCTTCGGGCGCGCCGGCTTTAACGGCGGCGTCGAGAACGACTTTAGCCGCGGCGATGGTCGATTTTTTCGCTCTCGGGTGCGGACTGATGATGATCGCGTTTCTCGTTTTGAGGGCGATCATGGTTTTGAAAATCGCGGTGGAAGTGGGGTTGGTCGTCGGAATGACCGCGGCGATAACGCCTATGGGTTCGGCGATTTTCTTTATTCCGTAAGCCTTATCCTCTTCGATAACGCCGCAGGTTTTAGTGTTCTTATAAGCGTTATAAATATATTCGGCCGCGTAGTTGTTTTTGATGACTTTATCTTCAACCACGCCCATGCCGGTTTCTTCCACTGCCATTTTCGCGAGCGGAATACGCGCCTGGTTGGCGGCGATTGCGGCGGCTTTGAAAATCTTGTCTACCTGTTCCTGCGTATAGGTCGCGAATTTACGTTGAGCGTCCTTTACTCTTGCGATAGTCGCTTCGAGCGTTTCGACGCTGTCGACTATCTGTCGTTCTTTGTTTTCCATAGAAACCTCCTGTATTTCGTATTGTTTTTTTACTTGATTTTGTTTTGCAGGTGGGCAAGCGAGAGCGCGAGATCTTCGTATTGAACCGTCACGCCTTCGGGAACTTGCAGTTGCGAGCGGGAAAAACACCACACGGCTCTGATTCCGCTTTTTATCATCTCGTCCGTCGCTTCCTGCGCCGCGGCGGCGGGAACGGTGAGAATGCCGAGTTCGATCTGATGAAGCGAACAGTACGTTTTCATTTCGCTCATCGGCAAAACGTTGTTGCCGAACTTCTGTTCGTCGTTGTCGAACGCCTTTGCCACTTTAAGTCCGTATTCGGCAAAACCCGGGTAGCCGAGCAACGCCGCGCCGAGTTTCCCCGCGCCGACGATGATCGCTTCCTTCAGACACTTGTCGGGGAGAACCCGTTCCATGCTTCGGATCAGGTCGGCAACCTTGTAGCCGATTTTCGGTTTTCCTTTTCCGCAGACGGAAGCGAGATCTTTCCGCACCTGAACTTCGCCGAGCGAAAGTTGCCTTGCGAGCGTGGTCGCGGAAATTTCCGTAACCGACGCGGGCAACTCTTTCAGATGTTTCAGATACCCCGGTATTCTGCTTAAAGTCGCTTTGGATATCATCGTGTTTTCTCCTTGTTTACGATATCAGTATACACTATTCCGCAAAAAAAGTGAATTGCTTTATTTTTATATCGGTATGGTATTTATCGATATAACGCGGATAGAAATAAAAACCGCGAAAAATCAGGAGTTTTCGCGGCTCGGAAAGTCATGATGCGCCGAACAATTCGCGCTTTACGCGGCACAACTCGGTAACGAACGCCTTATCGAGATCGGTAAGGGCGTAATCTTTTTTGTAAATAAGAATGTCTTTATAGATTTTTTTGTTCTCGGCGCACGTCTTTTCGACCAGTCCGTAACTCGCGAGCGTGGATGCGGGAACGGCGGACACCCACATAAAGGTACGCGGGTCTTTGGAGAGCAGTTCGAACTGGCTCGCCCGTTCAAAAACGAAAATACGCCTTTCGGTCTGCGGCAATTCCTCTTTTTTCACTTCCGCAAGCGATAAAAACGGAACGTAAGGGTCGGCGTGCGCTATCTCGGTTTTGTCGGGCAGGTCGGAAAACTTTACGTCGGTTATGGCGGCGAGCGGGGAATTTTTGCTCACGAGCAGGCGGTAACGGAATTCCGTTACGAGTTCGTATGCAAGACCTTTCGCGTCGAGAAGATCTTTATAGTACGCGTCGTATTGCTCCGCGTAACGGATAATGCCGAGGCGGTAATCGGATTCGAGAATGTTTTTAATGGCGCGGAGCGAGTTCGTTTCCTTATAAAAAAACTCGAACTTGTCCTCGTCGGGCAATTTGCCGATAAAGGACGAAAACGCGTCGCTTATATAACTCGCGCGGGGAACGGAAACGGAGAACTTCTTGTTTTCCGAAAGATTGCCGCGGAACATGTTTTCCACGGTGTCCACTTGTTTAAGTATACTTTTCGCATATTTCAGAAACTCCTCGCCGCGGGGAGTTACCTTTATACCGCGGGAAGAACGCTCGAAGAGATTCACTCCGAGCGATGCTTCCAGATCCTTTATGCAACGGCTGAGGTTGGATTGATCCATATACAGCGATTCGGCCGCTTTGTTGATCGATCCGCAGGACGCTACTTCAACCGCGTATTTCATATAAACTAAATTCATGATTATATTGTATTATATAACGCGTGAGTTGTCAACCTTTTGCCGTAAATTATGCCGTCGTCTTTTGCCGTAAATCAGCCGTCGTCTTTTGCCGTAAATTATGCCGTCGCCTTTTCGCGGCGCGGTCTGATATATTTGGGGTTGCCGCCTATTGCTTTGTAGCCACAGGTGATTGCGTTTTGGCAAAGTTCGTTTTATTCTTGGCCGGCATCGGTCGGCTGAAAATCCAAGGATTTACGTTTTTTCAAAGCGGCGTAAGAAACGAAGAAATAAATCGTTTCCGCAATGCCGGTTATTATCCAGGAAACGGGATAAAGCAGGAACAAAGACGTTATGGTTTTGTAATGCGCGAAAACGGTGTAAATCCACACCACGCGGAACACGCACGAGCCTAAAATAACGACTATCGTCGGAACGAGGCTCTTGCCGATTCCGCGCGAAGCGGCTATTGCGTTATCCATAAACGCCGATAAACAGAACGAAAAGCCCATGATTTTAAGTTTCTGCATGCCTGCGGCGATGACTTCGGGATCGCCGTCGAACATGGAGAGGAAAAGGTCTCCTTTGAAAAACGCGAGAGCGCCGAGAACAAGTCCGAACGCGAACGCGTAAAGCGTGGTTACGTAATAACTCTTGATCGCTCTGGCCGGCTTGCCCGCGCCGTAATTCTGACCGATGAACGTCGAGCAGGCGGTGTAAAACGCCATCATTATGTTGTAAATTATCGTGTCGGCGTTCTGGGCGGTGTTTATGCCCGTAACCTGCTTGTATTCAAATTCGTTTATGCCCACCTGAATAAAGATGTTCGCCACGGCGAATATTCCGTTCTGAATCCCCGCGGGGACGCCGAGCGCGAGGACTTCGCCCGCTTTTTCCCATTTGTACGTGAAGTTTTTCAGGTCGAGCTTGTGAGCGTCCTTTATTTTTAAAAGCCTTACGGTGACGGCCACGGCAGACATATATTGCGTTATCACGCTTGCGAGAGCCACGCCTTCCACGTCCAGCCCGCAAACGAGAACGAAGAAAAAGTTAAGACCGATGTTTGCGATTCCCGAAACGGCGAGGTAGATAAGCGGTCTTTTGGTATCTCCCGCCGCGCTTAAAACGCCGTTACCGTAATTGAAAATCGCAAGCGCGGGCATGCCGAACGAGAAAATGCGGAAATAAGTTACGGCTTTGTCGAGCAATTCGGCTTTTGTGTTTAAAAGTTCGAGCAGTTGCCTTGCCAGAAAAAAACATAAAACGAAGATTATCACGCCCATAGCCGCGCTTAAAACGAGAGAGGTGTCCACCGTTTCTTTAACGTCTTTTTCTCTCTTTGCGCCCAAGTATTGAGCGACCTTTACGTTTATTCCCGCGCCGATGCCTATCAGAAAACCCGTGAAAAGGGTTAAAAGCGTGCTTGTAGAGCCGACCGCGCCGACAGGAACAGTCGAATCCGCGACGCCTTTGCCGACGATGATTACGTCGGAAATATTGAACAGCACCTGCAGGATCTGCGAAGCCATCAGCGGCAGACTGAACAGGATTATGCCCTTAAACAGGGAACCTTCCGTAAAAGTTGTCGAAGATTTATGTTTTTGCGTAAGTTCTTTCATCTTCAGTTTTTGGATTTGTTTTGCCTTGAGTGTGTTTTTGGGGGTTCGGCAACGTAAACGTTTTGCCGTTGAGGTAAAAAAGCGGGCTTTCCTTGCCGAACCGCAGTTCGGTTTTATACGCCGTGAGCGACTGTGTTTTTTCTTTAAATCTATCGTTAATCGACTTATAGCCGTATTTTCCGTCGCCGATTAAGGGGTGTCCCACATGCGCGAGGTGCGCGCGGATCTGATGAGTTTTCCCCGTTACGAGTTCGACGTTCAGCAAGGACGTTTCTCCGTCGTCCGATAAAACTTCGTAGCGCGTTATGATTTTGACCGCGCCTTTTTTCGGTTCGTCGAAAATTTTCACTTCCGATTTTTCCGCGTCTTTTATAAGGTACGCTTCCAGCGTTGCCTCTTTTTTGGCAAACGTTCCGTAAACTCTCGCCAGATAATATTTGTTAAAAGATCGGTTTTTAAAGCCTTTCAGCAGTTCGTCGTTCGCAATCGGATTCAAAGCGAAGAACATAATTCCGTCGGTGTTTCTGTCGAGCCGATGAACGAAAAACGCGGTCGGGCGGGTTTTCTTTATCAGTTCGTAAAAATCTTCCGAAGTTATGCCTTTGGGTTTGATTGCGACGAGGATATTTTCGTCCTCGAAGAGAACGTTTTCCGCGCGGTTGTCGCGGGCGGTGGTGTAAACGCTTATCTCGTCGCCTTTGGCAACGGCGACGTCTTTGTTCGTTCTTTCTCCGTTGATTTTCACGTCTTTTTGTCGGATCAACTTCATAACCAGCGAATAAGACATCGCACCGTTGAAGCGGGCGAGAATCGCTTCGGAAAGTTTTTCGTTGCCGTTGGCTTTAAATTTTATCAGATTCATATAAAAATTCCCGTGAAAAAATATATCGCGTAAGCCGCAGAGAGAGCGACAAGCAGTTGATAAACCGCCGAAATCAGAGCGTACTTAAACCCGATCGTTTTTCTTATCGCAGAAAGAGCGGTTAAGCAGGGCGTGTAAAGGTAACAGAACGCGATCAGCGCAAGTCCCTGGTTGATCGCGAGGCGTAAACCCTCGGGATAAAGGAGCGCGAACGACGAAACGACGCTTTCTTTCGCGAATATTCCCGAAAGGAGCGCGGCGGGCATGCGCCAGTCGAATCCCATAGGTCTGAACGCGAACGCGAAAACCGAGCCGAGCCGCGCCAGAACCGAACGGTCGATTTCCCGTTGCGGGAGAAGTTCGACGTTCGGCGAAACGTTTGCGCCCAGCCACACCGCCAGCGAAACGCAGAACACGACGGTGGATAATCTGATTATAAACTCTTTGAAAGTTTTTAGCAAGGATTTTAACAGGGGGTGTAACTTCGGAATTTTCAGGTCGGCGATTTCTTCTGTCAAAGGCTCCGGTTTTTCCTTGATGACGGTTTTCGAGAGCAGCAGAGAATGAACGAGCGGGGCGACGAGCGACAGGAGATATACGCCGCAGATTACGAGAAAAGCGTATTTTTCAAACGCCGCTTTGGCAACGAAAAGATAAACGGGCGTTCTTGCCGAGCAACTTATAAAAGGCATGGAAAGAACCGCGCGGAGCCGCACGTTTTCGTCGTCTATTCCGTTCGCCGTAACCGCGGAAACCGCCGTGCAACCGAATCCGCAGGAAAGGGAATAAACGCTTTTGCCGGAGAGAGAAAAGAATTTCAACGCTCCGTCCGTAACGGCGGAAATTCTCGAAAGGTAGCCCGACTGGTCGAGAAAATCAAGACAGAAAGACAGGGCGCATATCTGAGGAATGAATTCCGCCACGCCGGACAGTCCGCCTATAACGCCCTCGGAGAGCAGTCTTGCGAGAAAAAAATTGCGCGAAGAAAGCGAATCGTAAATCCGTTTAGCGAAAAAATCATTCAATAATCGACTTATAGCCCCGCTTATCGCCGCTATCGGGGAACGATTGCCGAACGCGAACCAGAAACAGAACAGCATGACGAGGACGAAAACGGGGAGAGCGGTGAATTTGCCCGTTACGATTTTTTCGAGCGTTGCGCGGCGTTTTTTCGGCGCGACGTAGCCGAACGGCTCGTTCGTCGCTCGTAAAATCGGAGTTTCGCCGAATATCGCTTCCTTTAATTTTCTCACGTCACGCTCGTTTATCGCTTCGCCGCAGATAACTTCAACGCCTGCGCTTTTGCCGAATTCTTCCGCGTTAAGTTCGCCGCCGCGCTTCAAAAAGTCTGCGTATAAGTTGATAAACGCAACAATCGGCACACCGAACGATTTCAGTTCGCGGATTAATCTCAGCCCGCGTTTCAGTTTTTCCGCTTCTATGACGACGACGATTAAGGAGTATCCGCCCGCTTTTAAGGTTTCCGCGGCGGCGTTTTCTTCGGCGTCGTGATTTTTGAGAGAATAAATGCCCGGAACGTCGATTATTTCCGCCGTTTCGTTTTTCAGCCGGGCGGTCGCGCTCACGCTTTCAACCGTAACGCCGTGCCAGTTTCCCACCTTTTCGTTTCTGCCCGTCAATGCGTTGAAAAGCGTGGTCTTTCCCGCGTTCGGGTTTCCCACGAGAACGATTTTGCGTTTGCCCGTTTCGCGTTTTTCGGCGTTTTGATTATCGTCCTTGCGTTTGCCGACGACGTGTTTATTATTTTCTGCCATAATCTGCCCCCGATTTTTATCGCTCATATTCCGTGACTTCATCAGCGACTTCGATGTTTTCGGCGATTTCTTTACCGACGGCTATCGCCGCTCCGCTCGCGTCGATAATAAGCGTGGATTTGCCGATTTTTTTCGTTATCGTCACCGTTTCGCCGGGAAAAATCCCGAGTTTGTCCAATTTTGCGGTCTGTTTTTCCGTCAGGTTCACGGCGACGATTTTATAACGTTTTCCTGTAAGGCTGTCCGATAAACGATAAATCATAATATATGTTATTAAAAGCGCGATTCAAAAATGAAAAAACGCCGCAAAACGATTGACATAAAAATTTTTTCGGCATATAATCAAGAAAAAATAAAACGCTGGGGTGCTTGAAAGGCGAAACGCGAAACGCGAAATGCGAAACTCAAAACGCAAAACCGTGAAACGCTTTTCGGGCTGAGATTATACCCGTTGAACCTGACAAGGTAATGCTTGTATGGAATTAAACGCGAATTTTCTTGTATTTATTCTTGGCTGGTATGCCTCGGCGCGCGATATGCGGCGGGGTTTTATTATGCCTTAATTTTGCCGCATTTTCCGCAAAGGAGAAATTATGAAGGATTTGTTGACTCTCGACAAGGGTACTCTTAAAACGGTGATAACCGCCGTTCAGGAGTTTTCCCTCTGGCTCACGCTCGCGATTGCCGCGGCGCTTCTCATCGCGTTCGCGATCGTATGGTTTAAGAAAAAGGACGCTCTCGCAAGTTTCAAAAAAGTGTTTGCGGGCGTTATAATCGGCTATTCCGTAACGCTAATCGCGGTTATTTTGTATCTGCAGATCGCAAGAATGAAAGTTAAAGGCGAACTTGACGCCAACTTCTTCCTCGTCGTCGGATTTTTCGCGGCGTTGCTCGTAACCGTAATTGCAGGACTTATTCTCGGCAAATGCGCCCCCAGGGCTTATAAATATTTCGCTTATATCGCCCTTGCCGTGGTCGCCGCTTACGTCGTAGTGCTTCTTTGCGTTCTTCCCACCGTCGGCGACGATTACAAGCCCCAAAACAACGCGGGATATTACGTTTTCTCGTTCGCTCTCATCGCGGCGATAATCGTTCTTGCGTTTCTTTTCGACAGACGCGAAGGAGCGGCTTCTCAGACGAAGAGCCTTGCTTACGCCGGCGTTTGCGTCGCGCTTTCTTTCGCTCTTTCTTACGTAAAGTTTTTCTCGCTCCCGATGGGCGGATCGGTAACGCTTGCGAGCATGCTCCCGCTTATGCTTTACGCTTACGTTTTCGGCGCGAAAAAAGGCGTTTTCGCCGGCGTTATTTACGGTGTTCTGCAGTTTATTCAAAGTCCGCAGATTTATCAGCCGATGCAGGTTCTTCTCGATTATCCCATAGCGTTTTCCGCAATCGGACTTGCAGGTATCGCGAAAAACTTTAAGTTTTTGAAGGGCAACATGATCGCCGAACTCGTCGTCGGAATGACGATAGCCGTGCTTTTCCGTTACGCGGCGCACGTTATCAGCGGTTATTACGTATTTTACACTTGGTCCACGATGGACAATACTTTCCTTTACAGCGTGGCTTACAATTCGTTCACGCTCGTCGATCTCGCGATCGATATCGTTGCGGGAGTTCTGCTTTTGTCGTCTAAGAGCATGAGAAAATACGTTCGTTCGATAAACCCCGAGCCGCAGCCGCTCGAAGCGTAATCCGTAAACGCGGTGAAACAATAATATAATAAAGCGGTACGTTCGCCGCAAGTCCGAAAAATTTTTCGGACTTGCGGCGTATTTTTTACGTTAAAATCGTTGACAATCAAAAAACGGAGTATTATAATTACCACGGAATTCCTACCAAGCAGGTAGGAATTGAAAAGGTTTAAATAAACGAAAAAATGAAACTATCCTCAAAAACGCATTACGGCGTGCAGATCCTGACCGTTTTAGGCGCGAAAAACGAAACGTATTCGGCAAAGGAACTTGAAAAATATACGGGTGTTTCGAGCAAATATCTCGAAAAAGTGCTGAAAATCCTGCTTTCGACGGGCGCGATAAAAGCGACGCGCGGCGCAAACGGCGGTTATTCGCTCGCGAAAAGCCCGGAAGAAATCAAAATGGGCGAAGTGGTGCGCGCGCTGGAAGAAGATAACATGGAAATTATAGGCTGCGTTACGAAGCCGGGTTGTTGTTGCCCCTCGAGCGCGCTGTGGAAAAAACTTTTCGACGGAATAAACGACGTGCTTGACGGCATTACGTTAAAAGATATAACAGAAGGAAGTTTAAAATGAAAGAGATTTACCTCGATCACGCTGCGACGACTAAACTCGACGAGCGCGTACTGAAAAAAATGACGCCGTATTTTCTGGAATATTACGGCAACGCCAACAGTCAGCACGGAATGGGCAGGGATGCCCAGAAAGCCGTTGACGAGGCGCGCGACGAAATCGCCGCGCTCATCGGCGCGAAGCCGAGCGAAATTTATTTCACGTCCGGCGGAACGGAAGCCGACAACTGGGTTCTGCGCGGAGTTTGCCACGCTCTTCGCGAAAAGGGCAGACACGTCATCATCACGAAAATCGAACACGCGGCAATGCTCACAACCGCCGCCGAACTTGAAAAAGACGGCTTTGAATTTACTTTCGTCGGCGTGGATAAAGAGGGATTCGTCGATATCGAAGAATTGAAAAAGGCTATCCGTCCCGACACGATTCTGATTTCGTGTATGTATGCGAACAATGAAGTGGGGACGATCGAGCCGATTAAGGAAATCGTTGAAATCGCTCATTCTCACGGAATTCTGTGCCACACCGACGCCGTTCAGGCGATGGGCGCGATGAGAATAAACGTTGCCGATCTCGGCGTGGACTTCATGAGTTTTTCGGCGCATAAGCTCAACGGGCCGAAAGGCATCGGCGCGCTTTATATCAAAACCGGCGCGCGCATCGGCAGGCTTATTTCGGGCGGTCATCAGGAGAGAACGAGAAGGGGCGGCACGACGAACGTTCCCGGCGCGGTAGGCTTTGCCGAAGCGTTGAGGCTCACTTACGAAACGCTCGAAGAGGACGCGAAATACGTCGCGTCGCTCAGGGATAGATTTATTAAACGAGTTACGGAAGAAATTCCTTACGTAAAACTCAACGGGCCGAAGGACGGAAGCAAAAGACTTCCGAACAACGCCGATTTTTCGTTCGAATATATCGAGGGAGAATCGATTTTGTTCTCGCTCGACCTTGCGGGGATAGCCGTATCGTCCGGATCGGCTTGCTCGTCAGGTTCGCTCGAACCGTCGCACGTTCTGCTTGCGCTCGGCGTGCCGGAAGAATTGGCTCACGGCTCGATAAGATTCACTTTCGGAAAAGAAAACACCGTCGAAGAAGTGGATTACACCGTGGATAAACTCAAAGAAATAGTGGACAGGCTCAGAAAAATGTCGCCGCTGTTCAAACTCGACGGAACGTTAAAGGAGGTTTAAAAGATAGTATGTATAACGAAAAAGTAATGGAAGCGTTTAAAAATCCGCAGAACGTGGGCGAAATAGAGGATTACAGCGGACTCGGAAAAGTCGGCAACGCCGCCTGCGGGGATATAATGCAGATCACGCTTAAAATCGAAAACGACGTCATCGTGGACGCAAAGTTCAAAACGTTCGGCTGCGCCGCGGCTATCGCCACGAGTTCCACCGCCACGCAGATGGTTATCGGAATGACGGTAGACGAAGCGTTGAAACTCACCAACAGAGCCGTCGTCGAAAAACTCGAGGGATTGCCTCCGCAGAAGTTGCATTGTTCCGTTCTTGCCGAAGAGGCTATAAAAGCCGCGATAGAAGATTACCGCAATCGTCAGAAAGGAATAGTCGCGGAAAAAGAACCCGAATACGTTTAACGTGGTTAATAATCGAGCGCCGCGTTCCGAAAATTTCGGAACGCGGCGTTTTACGGTTTTACAACTCGGTGAAGCGTTTAACTTGACATTTTGCCTGCGTCGTATTATTATATAAACAGAATTATAATCGCCTTGCAATCGGGAAAAACGGATATCGGAAATCCCGACAATCGACAAGCAGACAGAATTGACAATCGGAGAAAAAATGAAATTTACGGAACTTACCGTGTCCACGACGACTTCCGCGCAGGAACTCGTTGCGGACGTTATGTGGAATTACACGAATTACGGAGTGGCTATATCCGACGTTTTAGACGTCGTGGAACTGCTTAACGACAGAAAATCGACGTGGGACTACGTGGACGACGCGGTCTTAAGAGAACTCAACAGCAACGTGACGCTCGTCAAGGCGTATATTCCGCTCGACATAACCGACGAAACGGTTAAAAAGATAGCCGCCGACCTCGACGCGTTAAAGAAAAACTGCGCCGAAAACGGCATAGAAACAGGCAGTTTGGAAACGGTTAAAAGAATTGTGGACGGCGACGACTGGATCGAAATCTGGCGCAAGCATTATCGCCCCATAGAACTCGGCAACGTGCTTATCTGCCCGGCGTGGATCGAGAGAAAGCCCAAAGAAGGGCAGGTCGAAATCATAATCGACAGCAATATGGCTTTCGGCACGGGCGAACACGAAACCACTTCGATGGTTATTTCGCTCATGCAGAATTACGTGAAGAACGCGGAAACGGTCATCGACGTCGGCACGGGCAGCGGAATTCTCGGCATCGCCGCCGCCAAACTCGGCGCGAAAAAGGTCGTTATGACGGATATCGATTACGTTGCCGTCAAGTCCGCAAAGCATAATTGCGAAATAAACGGCGTGGCGGACAAGTGCGAAGTCGACCTCAATAATCTGCTCGACGACAAGAACATAACGGGCGATCTCGTCCTTGCGAACATCACCGCGGACGTGCTTTTAATTCTTTCCGAGTCTATCCCTTCGCGCGTTAAAAACGGCGGGGTTCTGATAATGAGCGGAATTATAAAAAGTCGCGTTAACGAAGTTATAGACCGATATTCGGCTATTGATTTTGAACTTGTTCAAAGAAAAGACGAGGGAGAATGGATCGCTCTCGTGATGAAGAAAAAGGGCGGGGCGGAGAAGAGATGAAAGCCGTGGTATTCACGCTCGGTTGCAAAGTCAACAGTTGCGAAAGCGAATCGCTCATGGCGGGGCTTAAAGCCAAAGGCTACGAAACGAGCGAAGAACTGTGCGCCGCCGATCTTTACGTAATCAATACGTGCGCCGTAACCGCCGAAGCGGAAAAAAAATCCCGTCAGACGATAGCGCGGGCGCGCAAATTCAACGAAAACGCGAAAATAATCGTCACCGGGTGCGCCTCGCAGAAAGTTCCCGAGGACTTTTTGAAGAAAAAGGGCGTGACTTTGGTCACGGGCGCGAAGTCCAAGGATAAAATTCTCGCGATGCTCGACGAAACGGGCGTGGCGATAGAAAAATCGGACGAATATTACGAGGAGTTCCTGCCCGAAAAAACCGACAGAACGAGGGCGTTTATCAAGGTGGAGGACGGTTGCGATAATTTTTGCAGTTATTGCATTATCCCTTATCTTCGCGGCAGAGTGCGCTCGAGAAACCCCGAAAACGCCGTGCGCGAAATAGAGTGTTTATCTCCGCTCGAAGCGGTTATAACGGGGATAAATCTTTCGTCTTATAACTACAACAATTTGGGGTTTAAAGAGCTTATAGACCGACTTTCGGGCGTTGATTGCAGAATAAGGCTCGGCTCTTTGGAGGCGAACGTGATAACGGAGGATTTTCTTTCGTCGCTTAAAAAACTGAAAGACTTTGCTCCGCATTTCCACCTTTCGCTTCAGTCCGGCTCGGACGACGTTCTCAAAGCGATGAACCGTCATTACACCGTGAGCGAATACCTTGCGAAGTGCGAACTTATCCGCAAATTTTTCCCGTCTGCGGCGATAACCACCGACATAATCGTCGGTTACTCGGCGGAGAGCGACGTTAATTTCGGGGAATCGCTCGAAACGGCGCGAAAAGCGAAGTTCGCCGATATCCATTGCTTTCCGTATTCCAGACGCGAGGGAACGGCGGGCGCGAAACTGAAAGAAATTCCGCACGAGATAAAAGCGGAAAGAATGGAAAGAATGCTCGCGCTTAAACGCGAACTCAAAGAGAAATTCATCGCGGAAAACGTCGGCGAAACGCGAGAACTCGTTCCGGAAGAAATCGAGGACGGCTATCTCGTCGGTTACACCGAAAATTACGTCAGGTGTTACGTCAGGAGCGGTTTCGTCCGCGAAAAAATCAAGGTCAGGCTCACCGGACCGTTTAAGGACGGCGCGCTGGCGGAAATAATGGAATAATTTAACGCATGACGATTTCGGTGCGGCGAACCGCATCGTGCGGAATCCCTAAGGCTAAAATAAACGAAAAAAGGAGCGAAAATATGGAAGATTGTTTGTTTTGTAAGTTCGTGAGCGGCGAGTTCGCCACGAATAAGGTTTTTGAAAACGAGGATTTTATCGTGATAAGAGATATAAATCCGCAGGCTAAGAATCATTTTCTGATAATCCCGAAAAAGCATTTTAAATATCTTGCGGAGATGACGGACGAGGACGCCGCTATGCTCGGCAGAATTCTGAAAACCATTCCGACGCTGACGGATATCCTCGGACTCGAGGACGGTTACAGGCTCGTCGTCAATCAGGGCGACGACGCGGGGCAGACCGTTCCGCACCTTCACATTCACTTGCTTTCCGGACAGAAAATGGGCTGGCAACCGGCGTAATTTAAATTTGCGTAATCGGCAGTCGGCGTGATTGACTGTCGGAGCAATCAAAATTAAAAAATGCCTTGCCAAGAGGCGAAAATAATGCCCGGGGACGAAATTTGTTCCGGGTTTTTATTTTTTTCGTATGTTTCTTTGCCGCCCGCCCGCAACGCGGGCGGGCGGCAAAGAAACATAAAAAGACGGACGTTTTCGTAAATTTTATCGTATTTTTAATTTGTTATATTCGTTTAATCACAATTACGTAGTATAATAAAAAAAAGAAACGAAGGAGGTTCGATATGAGTTTTCTCAGCCTTGAAAACGTGGGTAAAATTTACAAATCGGGCGAAGTGGAGGCGGTTGCGCTGAGCGGGGTTTCGCTCGAACTCGACGAGGGTGATTTCGCCGTCATTTTAGGAAGTTCGGGCGCGGGTAAAACCACGCTTTTAAATCTTCTCGGAGGAATGGACTCGGCAACGAGCGGAAAAATTCTTCTCGGCGGAAAAGACGTAACCGCTCTTGATAAAAAAGGGCTTTGCGACTACCGCAGGAACGACGTCGGCTTCGTTTTTCAGTTTTATAATCTCATGCCCAATCTCACCGCGCTCGAAAACGTGGAAATCGCGGTGGAAATCTGCAAGAACCACCTTTCTCCCGAAGAAACGCTGAAACAGGTGGGACTTGGCGACAGGTTGGGTAATTTCCCCGCGCAACTTTCGGGCGGAGAGCAGCAAAGGGTTTCAATTGCCCGCGCGATTGCTAAAAACCCGAAACTTCTTTTATGCGACGAGCCGACGGGCGCGCTCGATTACGTTACGGGCAAGAAAATTCTCAAGTGCCTGTACGACGTTTCAAAGAGTAACGGCAAAACCGTCATCGTCGTCACGCACAATCAGGCTATAAAAGACATTGCCGACAAGGTGTTTTACATTAAGAGCGGAAAAATCGAAAAAACCGTCGTCAACGCCGAGCCGAAGAGCGTGGACGAAATAGAGTGGTGAAAAAATGAGAACTTTTTTCAAATCCGTCGGACGGTCCTTCAGAAAAAACATTTCCCGATTCATTTCGATCGTTTTTATCGTGCTGATAAGCGTGAGTCTGACTTCGGGCGTGGGGGCGACGGGCAAAAAACTTAACGATTCGATAAGCGAATTCGCCGTTGAACGCAACGTTTCAGACGTGATAATAAAAAGCAAAACGCAGAGCGGTTTTTCCGAGGATCAGATACTCGCGCTGAAAAACGAATACGGCGCGGAAAACGTGAACGCGGGCGCGTCTTTCGACGTTTATATTTCCGTAAACGGCGAGCGGAGGCTGACGCGGCTTTATTTTTCGGACGATCCGCTTTCGGCTACCGTGAATAAATTCAGTGTGAAAAAAGCGGATGAAGGCGCCGAAGGCTCGGCTGTTTCCTCGCCGGACGACGAGAAAATCGTTTACTCGGAAATCGCGGACGACTTTATAAAAGGCTATTCCGCGGGCGACAAGATAACGCTCGATTTCGGCGATATTTTGCTTCAACTCGCCGAGCAGGGCGACAGAGAATTAAGCGATTACGAAAAGCAGTTTTTCGCTTTGCTTGATCCCGTTACGGTTACCGTTGCCGGGACTCTCGAAAACCCGCTTCTGTTTTCCAAAGGCGGCGAGCCGAGTTATCTCAACGAAACGGACGAAATTCCGGATACGACGATGAACGACGGATTTATCTTCCTCGACGACGCGTTATATCTTCCGTTTTCGGTCATTCCCGTCGCCACGGCGGTTTCCGACATATATATTTCATTGCCGAAGAGAAGCGGAATCAAACTCTTTTCGGGCGAATATAAAGAACTCGTTGCGCGCGGAGAAGCGAAAATTACGGAAATTCTTGCTTACGTTTCGGGCACGGACGAGGAAACGATTAAAGAACAAACGGCGTTTTTAACTCTCGGCGACAATTTCAGTTTCAAATCGATCAATGCTTACGCAGGCAAAATTACGGGGCTTGCGGTTGCGCTTGCCGTGGCGTTTACGTTCATAACGGCTCTCGTCGTTCTCTCCAACATGACGAGGCTTATGGAAGAGGAACGCGCGCAGACGGCGTGCCTTATAACGCTCGGCTATTCGCCGAAGCAGGTGATAGGAAAATATCTGTTGTTCGTTTTTGTCGCAACGTCGGTCGGCGGCGTGGCGGCGTATTTCGTCGGAACGGGGCTTTGTTCGTTTATTTATCTCGTTTTCGGTTACAGTTACGTTATGCCTCCCGAATCGGGGATTTTTTCCGCAACGGCGTTCCTTATTTCGTTCGCGTTCATTGTCGTAACGGCTCTTTTCGCAACTCTTCGTTCGGGACTTAAAACGTCGGCGGAAACCCCCGCCGAACTTTTGAAACCGCGTTCGCCCGTTCCCGGCAAAAAAGTAATAATCGAAAAAATGCCGTTCATCTGGAACAGGCTGTCGTTTAAATACAAATCTACCGCGAGAAACGTGTTGCGGTATATGAACAGATTTATCATGACGGTCGTTGCGGTGGCGGGGTCGATGGGGCTTGTAATCGCGGGGCTTGCGCTTCTCGATATGTGTCTTTTCGGAAATTTCGGTAACGCGTCGATAGCCTGGCTTGCGGTCGTGGTGGTCGCGTTCGCCGCGCTTTTAACCCTCACCGCTATTTACACGATAACGAATATTTCGATAAGCGAAAGAAACCGCGAAATTGCGACGCTTATGGTTCTCGGCTATTACGACGGAGAGGTTTCGGGGTATATTTATCGCGAAATTTATATCGACGTCGTCGTCGGCGTGTTGTTCGGTTACGGCGTCGGCGCGGTTCTGGCAAATATAGTGTTTGCGGTTATGGGCGTCGGTTCGCTGGCGAAAATCGGCTGGTACGTGTGGCTTATCGCTCCCGCCGTGGTCTGGTTCTTCACGTTTCTTGTCACGATCATTCTCCGTAAAAGGATAATTTCCGTGGATATGAACGCGAGCCTCAAAGCCGCCGAATAAACTTCAAAAACTCAATCGGATTTAAAACGGGCGGCTATAAGGCGATTAACGCCCGTTTTTAATTGTTTTTTGACAAATCGCTCGTTTGGTTAATCCGGTTTTGTATCCTAAGGACCGCGGCTTGTTTTATTCTTGTCCGGCATACGCTTGACAAAATGCGGGTTTTTATTATATATTAAAAGAGTAATAGAAGGGCCGCAAAAAATAAAGGATAAATTGCCTCATAACGAAAGGCTCGGAAAAAGGAGAAAAAGATTATGGTCAGATACGACGTTTACGAAGAAAAAGTGAGAGGACTTTACAAGACTTTGGAAGAGGCAGGATACTCTCTTTGACGTCGACAATCTCAGAATCAAATTAAAAGAACTCGAAACGGAACTCGAAAAGCCGGAAGTCTGGTCGGACATAGAAAAATCCAAACACGTTTCGAGAGAAGCGCAGAGCATAAGGAATAAACTCGACGTTTTCGATAAGGCGAAAAAAGCGGTTTCGGACGCGGAAGTGATGATCGAACTTGCCGAAGAAGAGGGCGACGAAAGCGTTCTCGAAGAGGTGGACAAAGATCTCAGCGAAGCCGAAAAGGAAATCGAGGAGATTCGTCTGCGTACTTTGCTTAAAGGCAAGTACGACGGTTGCGACGCTATTTTAACTCTTCACGCCGGAGCGGGCGGAACGGAAGCGTGCGACTGGACGGAAATGCTTTACAGAATGTATATCTGTTACGCGGAAAAGCACGGCTACAAAATAACCGAATACGACAGGCTCGACGGCGACGGCGCGGGGCTTAAATCGGTGTGCTTCAAAGTCGAGGGCGAAAACGCTTACGGCTATCTTAAAGCGGAAAAGGGTATTCACAGGCTCGTCCGTATTTCGCCGTTCGACGCCAACGCGAGAAGACAGACGTCTTTTTCGTCCGTGGACGTAATGCCCGACATTCAGGACGAGGGCGACATCGAAATCCGTCCGGACGAGATTAAAGTGGACACTTATCGTTCTTCGGGCGCGGGCGGTCAGCACGTCAACAAAACCGAATCGGCGGTCCGCATAACGCACATTCCCACGGGTATAATCGTCGCTTGCCAGAACGAGCGCAGTCAGGTTCAGAACAAAGAACAGGCAATGCGTATGCTTATGAACAAACTTCTCGAAAAGCGCGAAGAAGAGAGAATGCAGGAAGCGAGCGCGATAAAGGGCGAAGTTAAAAAAATCGAATGGGGCAGCCAGATAAGGAGTTACGTTTTCTGTCCGTATACTCTTGTGAAAGATCACAGAACGGGTTCGGAAACGGGTAACGTTCAGGCGGTTATGAACGGCGATATCGACCAGTTCATCATCGATTATCTCAAACAGTGTTAAAAGGCGACGATTGAAATGTATTCCGAAACAAAAAAATCGTTCGTCGCTTTTCCGGGCGCGATTATTCTCGCGATAGAATCTTCGTGCGACGAAACCGCGGCGGCGGTGATAAAAGGGGGCAGGGAAATCCTGTCCTCAAAAATTATGAGTTCGGCGACAGAGCACGTCCGTTTCGGCGGGGTTGTGCCGGAAATCGCTTCGAGGGCGCACACTTCGGCGGTGTCGCTCGTCGTGAAAGAAGCGATAGAGGCGGCGGGACTTGACCTTAACGATATCGACGCCGTTGCCGTAACTTACGGCGCGGGGCTTTTGGGGGCGTTGCTCGTAGGCGTTTCTTACGCGAAGTCGCTTGCCTACGCGCTCGATAAGCCGCTTATCGCCGTGAGCCACATAAGAGGACATCTCGCGGCGGCGTATCTGTCCGACAAAACGCTCGAACCTCCGTTCGTGAGTTTGCTTGCGAGCGGCGGACATACCGCGGTAATCGTGGTGGAATCCTATAACGAATTCAAAATACTCGGTTCAACGCTCGACGACGCCGTTGGCGAAGCCTTCGATAAGGTCGCGCGCGTTCTCGGGCTTAATTATCCCGGCGGACCGAACATAGAAAAACTCGCCAAAGAGGGGGAAAACAACGTTAAATTCCCCAAAATGCTCAAAGGCGAGGGCGGTTATAACTTTTCTTACAGCGGGCTTAAAACCGCGGTGATCAATTACGTTCACAACAAACAGCAGACGGGCGAGCCTTATTCCCGGGCGGACGTCGCTTGTTCGTTTCAGGCTGCCGCGCTCGACGTTCTCGTCGAAAAAGCGGTGGAGGCGGCAAAAGAATATTCTTTGTCCACGATAACCGCGGGCGGCGGGGTTGTCGCGAACGGCTATCTCAGAGAAAAACTCAAGGCGGCTTGCGACAAAAACGGGCTGAAACTCGTTCTGCCGGAAAAGGTTCTTTGCACCGACAACGCGGCTATGATCGGCGCGGAAGGGTATCTGAGATATTTAAACGGCGAATTCGCCGATTTGTCGCTCAACGCCAAGGCTCGCGTGGAACTTAAATAACGGAAGAACGATAGCCGCCGTTGCGGCGAACGCGACCTGAAAACCCGCGTATAAGTCGATTAACGTATGTTTTTTATAACACTTCCCGAAATCGAAAGGGATTGAATTACGGCATATCGGCGATAACCCAGAAGTTATGAGCGAACCCGACGATTATCAGATAAACGTTCAGCACGATAAGCACGGGCATAAAAACCATCATAAGCAGGCTTCTCAGACGATATTTAAAAACGAACATCGCAATATAAACGCCTGCCGCGCCGCCTAAAAGCGCCGCCATGAAAACACTCCCGTCGCGCACTTTGGAGCAATCTCCGTCACATTCGGCGTTCCTTTGAGCGCGCAGAAGCAAAAACGAATATACGTTGATCGCGACGTAATACACCGCGACGAGTATCTGAATAAGTACCAGCATATAAAAAGTATGCGTTCCGGGCGATAAAATAATCTTAAAAGGGAGCGTTTTTTCAAAAAAACCGCAAAAAAACGCAAAAACCCGCGAAAAAGCGGAAAATTAAAGGAAAAAATCGCGAAACCCTTTGCAAAATAGAAAAAATGTGTTAAAATGTTTTTAATCGGGACGGAAAAGCCGGGATGGCGATTCCTTTTTCGCTGACGAAATAACTCGGCGGACGAAACCGAAACACCAAAGGAGAGGACGTTATGAGATGTATGTATTGCGGGCATCTTGACAGCAAGGTCGTGGATTCCCGTCAGACAGAGGACGGAACGGCAATCCGCCGCAGAAGAGAATGTATCAACTGCGGGAAACGCTTCACGACTTACGAAACCATCGAAACCACGCCCGTTCTCGTTGTTAAAAACAACGGAAACAGACAGTCTTTCGACCCGAACAAAATTAAAAACGGCATCATCAAAGCGTGTGAAAAACGCCCCGTGCCTATGTGGGAAATCGATAAACTCGTTGAGGATATTCAAAAAAAGGTTTATAACTCGCTCGAACAGGAAGTTACCACAAAGGAACTCGGCGAAATGGTTATGGACGGCTTGAAGCAGATCGACGAGGTCGCTTACGTCAGATTCGCCTCGGTTTATCGTCAGTTCAAGGATATTTCCACTTTTATGAAGGAACTCAAAAAACTTCAGAAAGACAACGTCGTCAAAGAACATAAAAACGAAAAACAGCCCGATGAAAACGGCTGAAAAGAAGAAAAGAGGATTTGAAATGAAAAGAATTATTACGGCGATGCTCGCCCTGATGCTTTGCGTAACGTCGGTTTGCGCTCTCGCTTCGTGTAAGAACAAAAATCAGCCTTCCACGGGCTGGGAAGTGCAGAGAATTTTGGAAAGCGGAGATACGACCGCCGAAAGCGGAACAACCGCGGAGGAAACTCTCCACAAACTCGGTTTCACCGTGGGCGACGGCTCGAAAAGAGTTTCCGAAATCTGGGTAAATATTCCTAAAATGTATGAAAACGAAGCGGAGTTATCGGTGGACGTTTATTCGAGTTCGAGCGATTCGCTCGTGAAAAGAAGCGCAAGTCCCACGTATCCCACGTATACCCGCAAGATTACGAAAAGCGAAGCGAAACAGGCTAAGAGTCTGAACTATTGGATAAAACTCGATTTCAACGACGCCTGGAAAGATAAAGCGACTTCTTACGCGAAGAACGTTATGATAAGCGTCAAAGGAGCGTTTGAATTTAACGAAATCGTTTTTCTTGATCAGAACGGCAAACAACTTTCCGTAAGTCTTTCCAAAATCAATTACTGGTATTTGCCCGAAAACGTGAATTATATGAGAAACGTAGTAAAGACGGCGGATATTCCCGATATGGAAAAGAACCCCAGGAAACTTATCGACGAGCAGGATAAATTCGCTCTTCGCAACAAGTAATAAAAAAATTCCAACAAACGAAACGCGCGGGCGAGGAAACCATTCGGTTTCCTCGCCCGCGCGTTTCGTTTGTTGAATTTTTTT
>URKE01000007.1 GCA_900548285.1 uncultured Eubacteriales bacterium
GCCGATTTTACAAATTTTGCGCCGTTAAAACTTATATGGTTCGAATCTCTCTCGGATAGCCACAGTCGATTAAGTTTTGGCGGGTTCTGACGCAATCGCCCGTGACTGTTTCAATCAAAGGAATATGAAGCGGTCGATATTGACGCGCGCAATCAGCGCTATCGTTTTCATATTGTTTGATCCTGTATAAATTCATATACCGTGCGGGCGGAGATTATAAATCGCAAAGTGTAACGAATGCAAATCGCCGCTCCGTGAATTCGTGACGGCAGGCTTTGATGTGATTAACGGCGTTATGCCGCGGTCGTATTGTCGTCGGTCGACGACCTGAATAAGTGATTTAAAATAAATCCTGTCGGGTTTTAAAGAGTATATTTTTTAAAAGAGTATAATAGAGTATAAAAGATATAAAACGGCTCGCCCGCCGGGATTCGGCGGGCGAGCCTATGCGCGCAAACCCTTTTTTGTCAGACCGTTTTGCTATTTTTCGTCGTAATGTTTCAGCAGGTTTTTCAGAACCCGTATTTGCTTGGCGATGGCTTTTCCGTCGTCGGTTTCCTTAACGAGTATTCGCTTATCGTACTTTTTGAGCAGTCGGTTTGAACTTTTCAGATCGGAGTTTCCGTTGAACACTCCGTCTACCGAGAATCCCGGCTCGTGGCTTACGATATACAGCCCTTCCGAGTTGTTTATCAACGTATAGCCGCCTATTCCCGTTTTAATGCTGTACGCTTTGGACAGCCCGCCGTCTATCGTTATATGGCGGCAGTTTCCGCTTTCCGGCGTTTCGCCGTCCTTCACGCGGACGGGTTTGTGTCCGTTCACTATCACGGAGTATTTTCCGTTTGCGCCGAATTCGTTTAAAACTTTCAGACAATATTCTTCCGATTTTATGAACCTGTAATAAGGGTCTTCCTTTTCGCAAAGCGAACCGCCGAAATATTTCTCGTAAACGCGCATTTTATCCCGCCCGAAGAGCGGCGATTTCTTTCCGCACCACAAATACCACGCGTAATCGATCGCGTATTCGTCGCCGCGCGCGGCGTTTTTCACGATAGCGTTCAACTTGTCGTAAAGTTTTTTGCCGGAATACTTTTCGTTGCCCACGGGTACGAGCGAAAATTCGCCGTTTTCTTCCGTCGGCACGCAGCCGTGCATGATAAGGTTGCCGTTGAAAACTTTATACATGCTTCCCTTTTTCAGAAGAAAATCTATGTGCCTGCGCAGGCGATCATTCGACGAAAACTCGCCTATAAGGTGATTAACGAGCCATTTTTCTTTTTCTGTAAGTTTGTCGTCGCGGAGCAGAATACGGTCGTCCATACCGAATTCCGGGTGGTTTCTTATCAGTTCGTTTTCGAGTTTCAGTTGCAGAACGGTTACTGCTTTCGTCATTTTGCGTAGCACCGCGTTGCGTTCGAGTTCGCTTTCTATGCCGTAAAGGTCGGATATGACGAAGTTCTCGCAGTCGTCGTCGGCGTATTCTTCCAGCGCGAAACTCATCAGCGGACGTAAGTTTATTCCGTAGTTTTCGATAACCTGTAGGTTGCGGTAAAGGCAATTGATTCGTAAAAGGTTGCAGATCAGAGCCGCGTTGCCGAAAAACGCGCCCATCCATAGTATATCGTGGTTGCCCCATTCTATGTCGAGAGAATGATAGGCGGCGAGCGTGTCCATTATTTTCGGCGCGCCGTTGCCTCGGTCGTAAATATCCCCCACGACGTGCAATTTGTCGATCGCCATGCGCTGAATCAGATAACTCATGCGGATAATGAAATTTTCCGCGTTGCCGAGTTCGATAATTTCGCGAATGATTCCGCTGTGGTATTTAGCCTTGGATATGCTGTGATAGGGCATATTGATGAGTTCGTCGATTATGTAGCGATACTCCGCAGGAATGGCTTTACGCACTTTGGAACGCGTGTATTTCGCGGTCGTAAGTTTTATGACTTCTATCAGACGCCTTAAAATTTTCGAGTAAAAAGCGGGCGTTTTTTCCTTTTCGGATATGCGCGAAAGGTATTCTTCGGGGTAATATATGAGCGCGGCGAGTTTGTTTTTTTCATCCTCCGGCACGGTTTTGCCGAGAGCGAGGTCGATTTTCGTGCGGATAACGCCCGACGCGTTTCTTAAAATATGCAAAAAAATCTCCGATTCGCCGTGCAGATCGCTGAGAAAATGCTCCGTGCCTTTCGGCAGCCCCTGAATCGCCTTTAAGTTGATGATTTCCGTCATAACGGCTTGCGGCGTTGAAAATTGCTTGGATAAAAGTTCAAACTCGCCTTGTTTCATTCCGATTCCTCTCCGAAGTTTATAGTAAATATTATACACGGCGGCGAGAAATATGTCAATTTTAATTGCAACAAATTGTAAAAATTCTGAAAGATATTATAATACGGATTCCGTTCTTTAGCACTTGCTGTTTTTGCGGCGGCAACCGATATCGGTTGCCGCGTTCGTCGCTTTGAAAATATTTATGATTTGCCGTCTTCGCCCGATTGCTTTAATTCCGATTTTCTATTATAATGAAAACATAAAAACGAAAGAGGTGAAAAGATGAAACTTACTGTTTCCGAATGGAACGTCAAAATTTTTTCAAAGGACGACGTCGTTCCGCTTACTTCGCATAAGTGCTTGAAAAACGAAACGTTTTTGTTTCAGGTATTTGCGGAAGCGGACGAGGATTTTCGCGGCAGAATCGAGATAAACTCAAGTTTAAAATGCGAGTGCTACCGCGTGGAAAAGATTAAGGGCGACTATTATCTCGACAAGGAAAAGGACGACTATTACGTTTACGCGAAAGACGACACGTATCCCGAACTGCTGAGAAAAACGGACGAACTCGATCTCCGGAAGGGCGAAACCGCGACGTTGTTTTTTGAATTGCCGTCCCCGGATAAACCTATCGGGGAACACGTTATAAAAATCGCCGCGGGCGGAGCGGGCGTCGAACTCACTCTCGAAGTTCTGCCCGAAAAACTCTGCGACGCGGACATAATTCTCACCAACTGGTTTCATTATGACGGAATTTGCAATTATTACGGCTTAAAGCCTTTTTCGGAAGAATTTTACGCGAGATTCCGCCTGTTTTTAGCCGCTTACGCGAAAATGGGCAACAATATGATTCTCATACCCGCGTTCACGCCCGCGCTCGATACCGAAATCGGGGGAGAAAGGCTCACTACGCAACTCGTGAAGATAACGAAGCGTGGCGAGGTGTATGACTTTGATTTTTCGGAATTCGATAAAGTTATCGAAATCTGTAAAGAGGCGGGGATAAAATACTTCGAGCTTTCGCATCTGTTCACGCAGTGGGGCGGCAAGGCTTGCCCTAAAATCGTCGCAACCGAAAACGGAGAAGAGAAGAAGATTTTCGGCTGGGACGTCTCCTCGACGGACGAGAAATATCTTGAATTTTTAAAGCAGTATTTCGCCGCGCTCGCTCCGCATCTCGAAGAACTCGGTATTTCCGAACAAACGTATATGCACCTCACCGACGAGCCGAACAAACCCGATCTGGATAACTACGTCCGCTTGTCGGAGTTCGTGAGAGAGAATAATTACGGAATAAAAACGCTCGACGCTATGTCCCATTACGAACTCGCGGAGAAAAAAGCGGTGACTTTGCCGGTCGTAAGCATGAACAGCGCGGAGTTCGATAAATTTTCCGGCGCGGACAGAATGGTTTATTACTGCATAGGCGTGGACGAAAATTATCTCTCGAACCGTTATTTTCATATGCCGCTTCAGAGAACGGAAGTCCTCGGCATGCAACTTTACGACATAAACGCCGGGGGATTTTTGCAGTGGGGATTTAACTTTTACAATTCTTTTTTGTCCGTCAGGGCGTTGAATCCTTATAAGGAAACCACTGCGGACGGGCATTTCTGCGCGGGCGATTCGTTCATCGTTTACCCCGGCGAAAAGGACGTCGAATATTCTCTGAGATATTTCGCAATGCTGAAAGCCTTTGAGGAATACAGACTTCTGAAAACGCTCGAAGGTAAATTCGGCAGAGATTACGTTTGCGGAGTTTTACACGACTACGGGATAAAGGGTATACACGATTATCCGCGGAGCGCGGAAAAACATTCTGAATTCGCGGAAAAACTGAAATCATTGTTAAACTGATTGAAAATCGGCTGCGCCCTGAAGTTTGTCGTATGTTCGTATAATTAAACGTTGAAACGGAAGAGAACGACGTCGCCGTCTTTCATCACGTAATCCTTTCCCTCGGAACGGACTTTTCCGAGTTCCTTTGCTTTGGTGTAACTGCCTATTTCGAGCAGAAGTTCCCAATCGATACATTCGGCGCGGATAAAGCCTTTTTCAAAATCGCTGTGGATTTTGCCTGCCGCTTGCGGGGCTTTCGTACCCTCTTTTATCGTCCAGGCGCGGGTTTCGTCCTCGCCGGAAGTGAGAAAACTTATCAGTCCGAGCAGTTTATAGGAGGCCTTCACAAGACGGTTGAGTCCGCTTTCTTTAAGTCCGAGATCTTCGAGAAAAACAGCCGCTTCGTCGGGCGGGAGTTCGGAGATTTCCTCTTCCGTTCTCGCGCAGATGACGAGCGTTTCGCTACCTTCTTTCTTCGCGTAATCGGCGACTTCCTTTGCGAGCGGAACGTCGTTCACGTCCTTTCCCATGTCCGCTTCGGAAACGTTAGCCGCGTAAATCACGGGTTTTGCGGAGAGCAGGAAAAGTCCGTCCACGTATTTCTGTTCCTCTTCGGTGAGTTCCAGCCCTCTCACGGGCATTTCTTTTTCCAGCCTGTCGAGGACTTTTTTAAGTATGTCCGATTCGATTTTATACTTTTTGTCGCCCGATTTGATCATCCCGAACGCTTTGTCGTAACGCTTCTGAACGGTTTCGATGTCGGCGAGAATAAGTTCGAGATTGATTATTCCGATATCTCTTATCGGGTCCACGGTGTTTTCCACGTGCGTAACGTTTTCGTCCTCGAAACATCTCACAACGTGAACGATCGCGTCCACCTCTCTTATGTGCGAAAGGAATTTGTTTCCGAGTCCTTCGCCTTTGGACGCGCCCTTTACAAGCCCTGCGATATCGACGAATTCTATGCTTGCCGGCGTAACTTTTTTGCTGTTATAAAGCGCGGCGAGTCTGGGAAGTCTTTCGTCCGGAACGGCAACCACTCCCACGTTCGGTTCGATGGTGCAGAACGGAAAGTTCGCCGCCTGCGCGCCTGCGTGCGTGATTGCGTTGAAAAGAGTGGATTTACCGACGTTCGGCAATCCTACGACTCCTAATTTCATATTTTATCTCCTGTCTGTTCGGATATAGCCGCGGCTTCGGTGTCGCCGCGGTATATGCTTAAAGTTTATTTTTCTTTATAATTTCACGATAAATTATACAGCAAAAAGTAAAATTATTCAATTCTTTTGTTGCGGTATTTTGCTTTTTATGATAAAATTTATTATTATATTCCGTCCGCGCGGAGAAAACCGCTCGGGCGAGGTTTTAGGAAAACAGATTCAAGGAAGTCAAAATGGATTACAAAAAACACATCGCGGAAAAACTCGCTTCCTGCGGGATAGACAAAGAGGAAATAGAGGCGGCGATAGCCGTTCCGCCGGACAACAAAATGGGCGATTACGCTCTGCCTTGCTTTAAATTCGCGAAGGTTATGAGAAAATCCCCCGTCGCGATTGCCGAAGAACTTAAAAACACGTTCGCCACCGACGACGCGATAAGCGAGGTCGAAGCAGTGAACGGTTACCTCAATTTCAGAGTAAACAGAACCGCGCTCGTCAAGGAAACGCTTGAAAAAATCGCGGAGCAGGGCGAGGCTTTCGGCTCGTCCGATATGGGCAACGGCAAAACGATCTGCATCGACTATTCGTCGGTCAATATCGCAAAGCCCTTCCACATAGGGCATTTGTCCACCACCGTCATCGGCGGCGCGCTTTATCGTATCTTCAAATTTCTCGGCTATAACGCCGTGGGAATAAATCACCTCGGCGACTACGGCACTCAGTTCGGAAAACTCATTTACGCTTATAAGCACTGGGGATCGGAAGAGGCGGTGAAAGAGGGCGGAGTTAAGGAACTCACCCGCCTTTACGTCCGCTATCACAAAGAGAGCGAAAACGATCCGTCCATGGACGACGAGGCGAGAAGTTATTTCAAACTTATCGAAAACGGCGACGAAGAATGTGTTAAACTCTTCAATCTCTTCAAGGAAATCACCCTGAAAGAAGTTGAGAAGATTTACGACGAACTCGACATAAAATTCGATTCTTACGCGGGCGAAAGTTTTTATAACGACAAAATGCAGCCCGTCATCGACGAACTCGCCGAAAAAGGACTTTTAGTCGAGAGCGAGGGCGCGAAGATCGTCGATCTCGAAAAATACGGAATGCCGCCGTGCATTATTTTAAGGTCGGACGGCGCTTCGCTTTACGCAACGCGCGATCTCGCCGCGGCTTGTTACCGCAAAGAGCATTACGACTTCGATAAGTGCCTTTACGTGGTGGCGTATCAGCAGAATCTCCATTTCAAACAGATTTTCAAAGTGCTGGAACTTATGGGTAAGCCCTGGGCTAAGGATCTTGTTCACGTGGCTTACGGAATGGTTTCCCTGCTGGACGACAACGGCAATCAGGTCGCTATGAGCACGAGAAACGGCACGGTCGTTCTTTTGGAGGACGTTCTGAAAAAGTGCCACGAAAAGTGCCTCGAAATCATCGAACAGAAAAACCCCGATCTCGAGGATAAGGAAAACGTCGCCCGTCAGGTCGGCACGGGCGCGGTGATTTTCGGCGCGCTCTCCAACAGCAAGATAAAAGACATAGCGTTCAGTTACTCCAAAATTCTCAACTTCGACGGCGAAACAGGACCTTACGTTCAGTACACCGCCGCGAGAATAAAGAGCGTTTTAAGGAAGGGCGGAGCGATCGGAAAATACGAGATCAAAAACGTAAACGAGGACGAATATCAACTTATAGCCCTGCTTTCTACTTTCCCGGACGTCGTTAAGGCGGCGGCGGAAAGGCTCGAACCGTTCTTTGTAACGCGTTACGCGATAGACGTCGCGTCGGCGTTCAACAAGTTCTATTTCGATTGCAAAATCATCGGCGACGACGTTAACGAAACCAATTTCAGGCTTGCGATAAGTTCCGCAACGCTCACGGTTCTTTCGTCCGCGCTCACCCTTCTCGGCATAAAAGTCCCGGAGAGAATGTAATATGGCAGATATGAAAAAACTCGTTATTTTCGACCTCGACGGCACTCTCACCAACACCGTGCCGGACATAGAGGACAACGTGAACAAAACCATGCGCAAATTCGGCTATCCCGAAATCACCGCGGACGAGGCGAGAAGATTCGTCGGCAACGGCGCGAAAATTCTCATCGAAAGGTCGCTTAAAGGCGCCGCGCCCGAAAACTTCGACGAAATAGTCGCGTTTTATAACGATTCGTATAACTTCTGCGGAAGCCCGAAAACCTGCGTTTACGACGGAATGTCGGAACTGCTGAAAGAACTCAAAGCGGACGGTTATCTGCTCGCGGTGGTTTCAAACAAGCCGCAGGACGGAACGACGGAAGTTATCCGCAAGTTCTTCGGCGACGGGTTGTTCGATTACGTTTACGGGCAGAGAGAAGGCGTTAAAACCAAGCCGAGCAAAGAGCCGGTGGAAATAGTTTTAAAGGCTTTAAGCGTTGAAAAACGCGACGCGGTTTACGTGGGCGACAGCGAGGTGGACGCCTTAACGGCGAAAAACTCGGGACTTTACGGAATAAGCGTTCTGTGGGGTTTCAGAGAAAAAGAATTGCTCGTGAAAAACGGCGCGACGGTTTTCGCCGCCACGGCGAGAGAATTACGCGAAAAAATCGAAAACTATTTTGTAAATCTTTAAAAATATAAATAAAATTTAATATTCGTATAAAAAACCCGAAATGCTGAAACATTCGGGTTTTTCTTGACTTTTTAATCCATTGCGCGTAACATTAAACGCATATTTATGCAAAATCGGTGAGTAAAACGGGTTGACGGCAATAGAAGCGAAAAGTCCGAAGCCTGCGTAAAACGCCGATAGCCGAATACCTCTCGGCTAAAGGAGAGCAAATGAAAAAGAAAAAACTTTTATATTCTGCAATCGTCGCCGTAGCGCTTGCGTTATGCGTGGCTTTATGCGTCGGTTGCGGTGAAAAAACGGAAAATTTCAGCGTTTTGTTTAAAGACGGCGATACAACCGTTTCGGAAGTCGTTGTGGAAAGCGGCGCGACCGTAAAAGTCCCCGATTACGGAAAAGACGGTTATAAGTTGGTGTGGATGAACGGCGACGTCGAGTATGATTTCGACGCGCCCGTTACCGGCAATCTCACGCTTACCGCCGCGTTCAGCGTTGAAGGTCACACCGTAACCGTTGTGAATTCCGACGATTCGGTATTGAAAACGCTTACAGTTCCGGACGGAGGTAAAGCGGATCTCGATTCCGTTCATCCGTCGCATCCCTCGAACAACCGCTTGTTTACGTTCAAAGGTTGGGATAAGACGGCGGATAACGTAACCGAAGATATTACGGTTAAGGCTGTATACGATTATAAATCCTTGCCCGAGGATATGTTTAACTTTACCTTGCTCGATGACGGAACTTACGAAATAGCCGTAAAGAACGATAAAGATTTCACCGATTTCGATTTCGGCGGCGAATACGGTCTGCCGTACGAACATAACGGTAAGCCGGTATCGAAAATCGGCGCTTACGGATTCGCGCATTTCCAAAATCTGGGAGATTTGACAGGTTTAACTTATCTTTATGTTCCCGAAAGCGTAAAGGTTGTGGACGCTTACGCGTTTATGCAACAGGAAATCGGGGAAGTGGAGTTTGCGGGACTTGAAGAAATTTATTCTCTGGCGTTTCTTTATTCCAACGCGATAGTAAAACTTCCCGAAACCGTGAATTATATCGAGCCGTACGCGTTTTTCTCTTTCGGGGAATTTCCCGAGGCTATGACGAGTTTTGACGGAAGAATAGTTCTCAGCGACGATTGTAAGGCTTATTACCAAGATAAACGCGGAGGAATTTATACGGCGAACGGCGAAACGCTTATTTATTTCAGAAACAGTACGGCGGACGGCGAAAGTTACAGCTCGTATTCTATTCCCGACGGCGTGAAATATATTTATCCTGCCGTTTTCTATAGGGAATATAATTTGGAATCTATCGTGTTTAAAGGCGATATCGACACCATCGGTTCGGCTTGCTTCTATTCTTCGGGAATCAGTGAATACGATTTCCGCGGAACTGTACGCAAAATCGAGGGTAGCGAAACCGTTTATCAGACCAAAGGTTCGGCTTCGGAAGAAAATCTGAAAGAGTTGCGTCAGGGCGCGTTTTCGCAAAGTTATGCGATTTCTCAAAACGATTCCTTCACGCTTCCTTCGGGTCTGAAATATATCGGCGACAACACTTTCTTCGATACGGGTATTAAAGAAGTCCGTCTCGACGGTGTGGAATACGTCGGATTTATGGCTTTCTGGGCAGACACAAGTTACTGGAAGTTGGATACCATTGTCGTTACTAACAGCGATAAATATTATAGTTATGAAGATAAAGCGTTGATTGAACGCGGTACAGGCCCGGAATACAACGGCAAGGCGGGCGACACATTTATGGTTTACGCTTCCTGTTTAAGCGGCGTATCGGGCAAAGAACTGCTTGAAAATACCGATAAATACGTTACCGATACTTTCTGCGTGCCTGACGGCGTTACGGCGTTTCATCCTTACGCCTTTTTCGAAGCGAACTTTATCCGTCACCTCGTATTGCCCGAGGGCGTTCGCAGTTTGCCGGCGGGATTCCTCAGCTCGGGAGGCTCTATATATGTCTATGACGACGACGGAAATTTCCTTGGAGAAAAAACTCTCGGGATGGTAGATATCAGTTGCCCCTCGACTTTGACCGAAATCGACGCGTACGACGGCGCGGAAAAATGGCTTCTTATAGACGATTATCATAACGCGATAGTGCTGAGAGCGGAGGGCGCGAAAGGTCTGATTTTCCCCAACGGGTGCAATCTCAAAAAGCTCAGCAGTTTCTCCCTTTATATAGAAAAAGACACGTTTGTAATTCCCGCTTCGGTAACCGATTACGCAGGAAATGCGGTTTTCCGCGTGAACGGCGTTATGAAATTCGAAGTGGAAAAAGACAATCCCAAATACGTTGCGTTCGGCGGCTGGTTGTATGAAAAACTCGGCGGGAACGAGCTTAAACTGGTTCAGATTCCATACGATCCCGCCGCAACCGAACTTGTTTTCCCCGAAACGGGAGATTACACGTTGACAGAAATCGGAACTATGGCGTTTAGAATGTTCAGTCTTACGAACCTTGTAATTCCGGACACGGTAAAGAGGATCGACGCCTACGCCTTTGCCGACAGTACGTATGCCAACGTAACAATTTCCGCAAGCGTGGAATATATAGACGATTATGCGTTTATGTACGGTTACGGTCTGGAAAGCGTTACGTTTAAGGGAACCGTTCCGCCGGAAGTGGGCAAAGAAATATTCTTCTGTATGTTCGACGAAACGCTTGGCGGAACTAAGATATACGTCCCGGAGGCGGCTTACGAAACCTGGCTTAAATTTCTTACCGATTACGGCAAAAAGTACGACGTGGAAGGATATTACAACAATATCGTGACAATTTAAGGTTTGAGCGCGTTGATAGATGAATTGCAAGAAAAAATCGATTTATACTTCAAAAATCGTTGACGAACGGCAAATCGGATATGCTTCTCACAGGTCATCTTATTCTCGGCGAATAAGCAAATAATTTTTGTAAAACAGAGCCGCCGCAACGGAAAAGAAATTTTCCGTTGCGGCGGCTTTTTGCATGGTTTTATTTCGATAAGTCGGGGCTGTTCGCCGCGAGATTATCGCTTTCGTCCGAATCCGCGTCGGCGGGCATAATCGAAGTAAGTTCGGGGTTATCGGATTTTATCACGTAAATCATTCCGTTGAAAATCTCGCCGAGATTCCGCGCGATTTCCTTTTCCGAAAAGACGCACACCTTCGATGCGACGAGCGAACAAAGCCCGTAAGAGTAAATCCACATTTGTCTGAAAAGGCGTTCGGCTTGCTCGCGGCTCGCGTTGTAATCTCTCATGATTATGTCGATGTCGTTCTGCTTGCCGAAGGGGATAATTTTCTGCGCGGCGTCGAAGTCCGCCTGCCCGGAGGTTTCCTGCATGAAGAGAAGTCTGAAAAGCCGGGGCTGTTCCGAGGCGAATTTAACCCATTGCATTCCGCGTTTTTTATAAGCGGGGTAAAATTCTTCCGCCACCGCCATATACTCGTTGAAAATCTCAACGGCACGGTTTTTAACTTCCGTTTTCAGTTCGTCCATATCCTTGAACAAAGTGAAAATAGGGCAGGACGAACTTCCGAGATGTTTTCCGAGTTCTCTCGCGGTAAGGCTTTCGTAACCTCTTTCTTCGATGAGATTCATCGCCGCGGTTATCATCTGATCTCTTGTAAATTTCGGTTTCGGTGGCATTGTTACCTCTGTGTTTTTGCTGTCTTAATATACAATATATAATATTATCTCACTTTTTCCGACGTTTGTCAAATCCGGCATGCCGGACAAGAATAAAACGAACCGTGGTCTGACGGCGAGTTTTTAGGCTAAGACAAGGCACGCGAACTTGGCTATACGAAAAGAGTTCGGATCATTTCGCAGACCTTTTCCTTCATGACGGAATAATCGAGATAATCGTGCGTGTCGTAAACGTATTCGTGCGCGAAAGACTGAATGGAATTCATCGCCAGATGTACGCCCTCTTTCAGCCCTTTCTTTTCAAAACCGAGTTCGCCGAGTTTTGCGTAAATTTTTTCGGTGATTACGTCCTGCAACGCCATAAATTCGTTTTTCACGTCCTCGTCGCTCACTTCGAGAGAGTGAAGCGTGTTGTGAAGATGAGCGTTTTCCTTGTGCGTTTTTATCGTCACGTCGATAAATTCAACGATAAGCGCGTCGATATCCAGCGGCAGTTTTATTCCGTCGATTATCTTGCCGAAAGGTTCGGTAACCTTATCGATATATATTTTGAGAACGTGGAGCAGAATATCGCGTTTGTCTTTGAAATAACTATATACTATTCCGGTGGAAACCCCCGCGCGCTTCGCAATCTCCTGCGTGTTCGCGCTGTAATAGCCGATTTCGGCGAACAATTCGTAACTCGCGTCGATTATTTTCTGCTTTTTTTCGTTGGACCGCTCCTGTTGCGGCTGTCTTATCGTCTTTTCCATATATCCATTATATAATATTCCGAAAAAAAAAGCAAGAAAAATTTTATGAATATGAAAGAACATTCATATTTTTGCTTGACAACGGTTTTTGCTCTTGCTATAATGAATGCGAAATTGAAGTTTTATTCACATTTCAAAAATAAACTAAGCCATAGTTTAGCCGCAGGTGATTGTGGTTTAATGCAATCGCCTGAGGCAAAGTGAAAAAGGAGAAAAGGTATGCCTATAGTTTTAGCGCCGACAAATCAACAACTCAGAATAGTCCGAATAGCGGCGGACGAAAAGTTGAAAAAACATCTCGAAAGTCTCGGGATAACGTTGGACGGCGAAATTACGGTTTTAAGTTCGAGCGGCGGAAGCGTTGTAGTTAAGGTAAAGGACGGACGCATCGCCCTCGACGGCAACCTTTCGACGAAAATTTTCGTCGCGTAAGATTTGTAATCAATCAGTTTTGATTAAGGAGATATAAAATGGAGAAAACTCTTAATTTGTTTGAGGTCGGCGAACACGGAACGGTAAAGTCCGTAACCGGCGAAGGCAAAATCAAAAGGCGTCTTTTCGATATGGGAATTACTCCCGGCGCGGACGTTCTTATGAGAAAGAAAGCGCCTTTGGGCGATCCCATCGAGATTACCATAAGAGGCTACGAACTCACGCTTCGTAAAACCGAGGCGGTATGCGTCAATATGGAGGTAAACAAATAATGAAAAGATTTGCCCTGGCAGGCAACCCGAACTGCGGAAAAACGACGCTTTTCAACAGTCTGACGGGTTCTACGGCTCACGTCGGCAACTGGCCCGGCGTAACGGTCGACAAACGCGACGGCGTTTATAAAAAATGCGCCGAACCCATTTCGATAGTCGACCTTCCCGGTATCTATTCTCTTTCGCCTTACACTCCTGAAGAAGTTATCGCGAGAAATTACGTTTTGGACGAGAAGCCCGATTGCGTCATCAACATCGTCGACGCTACGAATTTAGAGCGTAACCTTTATCTTACCACTCAACTTCTCGAAATAGACGTTCCTATGGTCGTCGCTCTCAACATGATCGACGCCGTTGAAAAAGCAGGCGACAAAATCGACGAAAAAGCCCTTGAAAACAAACTCGGCGTACCCGTCGTAAAGATTTCCGCTCTCAAAGAAAAAGGTCTTAAAGAACTTATGGATAAGGCTTATAACGAGAGCAAGAAAAAGCGCGTAGGCATTACCGTTTTGAAGGATTCGCCCCTTGCGCACGTTATCGGCGACGTAAAAATCGCGCTCGAAGGTCAGAACGTCGCAAACCCGCTGTTCCACGCCGTTAAACTTGTCGAAAACGACGAGATCGAAGTGAAAATGCACAAAGAAACGGTCGGAATGGTCAGCGCGTTCAAAAAGACGTTCAACGACGATATTTTCGGCAACGATTTCGAGGCGCTGGTTGCGGACGCGAGATATAAATACATATCCAAGAACTTCGCGCCGGTCGTAACCCGCAAAAACAAAGAAAAATTCAAAACTTCCGCTTCGGACAAGGCGGATAAGGTGCTTACGCACAAGGTTTGGGGTATTCCCATATTCCTCGTGGTTCTGTTCCTTATCTTCCACCTTACCTTCTCCGAAAACCTGTTCTTTATAAACGGATTCGGCGACGGCTGGATGCCCTCTCTTTCCGATAACGAAGCCTTCCTCGAAAAAGACGACGACGGCAACGTCGTTTATGAAGACGATCTCGATTACTACATGACCGAGAACGGCGATTATCTCACCGTCGGAAGCGAAGGCGTAACCGACAACGGCAACGGTACTTATTCCATCGAAGGCGAGGACGGAGAGTTTGTCGCCGACGACGAAGGTCGCCTTGGAAGCCGCGTGCCTGTTCTTAACTACGGCGGAAGATGGCTCGCAACTATTTACGACGGAACGATTTATTCGCCCGGCGTTGTGGTAAACAATATCTGGAACGATATGATAGTCGGCGAAATAGCCGGACGTATTCAGGAAGCCGTAGACGGCAGCGGAATGGCGGACTGGGCGAAAGGTCTTATCAATAACGGTATCATAGACGGTATCACGGCCGTTCTTTCGTTCCTCCCTCCGATTCTTGTATTGTTCTTATTCTTCTCGATTCTCGAAGATTCCGGGTATATGGCGCGTATCGCGTTCATTCTGGACAGAATGTTCCGTAAATTCGGACTTTCGGGAAGAGCGTTCCTCCCGATGATCATGGGCTTCGGTTGTTCCGTTCCCGCAATGATCAACACGAGAACGCTTGCAGACGAAAAAGAAAGAACGGCGACCGTCCGCGTTATCCCGTTCTTCTCCTGCGGAGCAAAACTTCCCATACTTACGGCAGTTGCCGGCGCGCTTGTTATCGGCACGGGTATCAGCGCGGATCTGATTACTTACTCGATGTATCTCTTAGGCATAATAACCGCAATCGTTTCGGTTCTGCTTATGAGAAACACCTCGCTCAAAGGCGAAACGCCTCCGTTCATAATGGAACTTCCGGCATATCACGCGCCGCAGTTCAAGAACCTTATGGCTCACCTTTGGGATAAAACGAAGCACTTCGTAAAGAAAGCGTTCACGATAATCCTTGCTTCGACGATAGTCATCTGGTTCCTTACTCACTTCGATTTCCAGTGGCATATTCTTGCCGACGAAAAAATCAACGAGAGTATTCTTGCCAAGATATCGATGCTCGTTCAGCCGATTTTCACTCCCGTCGGATTCGGAAGTCAACTCGGCGAATACGGTTGGGTATTCGTTCTTGCGGCGGTTTCCGGTCTTATCGCCAAGGAAAACGTCATTTCCACATTCGGAACGCTTGCGGCTTGCCTTATCGCTAACCCCGCGGTTGCTGCCGAAATCGGACTTGCGAATATCACGAGCGAAGCGGGTGTCGGCGCCGTCAAGGCAATGATTCTTGCAACGGGCATTTCCGTTCCGGGACTCCTTGCGTTCATCGCGTTCAACATGACGACCATTCCGTGCTTCGCGGCGGTAGGTACGGCAAAAGCGGAACTTCAGGATAAGAAACGCTATAAATGGACGCTCCTGTTCTGGATAGCGACGTCTTACGTCGTATCCGCTATGGTTTACACGATCGGATCGTGGTGGTGGACGGCGTTTATCTGGGCAGCGGTTGTCGCGGCGGTCGCCGTAGTGATCGTTATGAGAAACAAAAAACTTGCGGCAAAACAGAACGTTCTTGCGTAAAAGCAAAACGGGTTTGAAATAAGCCTGCAAAACTTTGAACGTAAATAAATTCGGATTGATTGCATAAATTAATCAAAGGAGAGCAAATATGGGCGCTCTGGAAATACTTTTAATAATTGCATGCGCCGGCATTGTGATAGCCGTGAGCGTGACGTCGATAATCAGAAAGAAACAAGGCAAACACGATTGTGATTGCGGCGGCGATTGCGCGCATTGCTCGGCTTGCCGAAACGCGACGAAAAAGAAATAATCTTCCAAAAATAAAAGGACGCTCCCGTGTCGACAGGCTCGGGAGCGTCCTTTTCCGTTGTGTGTTATTTGCGGTTGTGTTTACGCGTTAAACGGCTTATAGGACGATTTTTAAAGATTGTTTGAGATTGTCCGATTAAATTTGCGGCTGATTTTCTTTCGCGGCGATAAGGCGTTTGTAGTCGTTTTCGATCATATCCGCGACTTCGTTCCACGTCCTGTACAAATCCTTCCGCGCGTTTGCCGCCACGCGGTTATAAAGTTCTTCGTCCGATAAAATCTCGATTATTCTCTCCGCGTAAGCCTCTTCGGATTGTTCGGCGAAAAAGCCGTTGACGTTTTCCGTAACCGTGCCGGCGGTTTTCGCGCCCTTTAAAAACAGGGTAGGGGTGCTTTGGCAGGCGGCTTCTATCTGTACGAGAGAGTTCGTGTCGTATAAGGACGGGAAGAGAAAAAGTTTTGCTCTCGCGTAGATTTTTTCGAGCGTTTCCTTGCTTTCAACCTTGCCGCAGAAAATTATTTCGTTTTCAAGCCCGAGTTCGCAGGCGAGTTCTTTCAGTTCGTCCTCGTCCTGTCCGTTGCCGACGAAAAGCGTTTTAAAAGCCACGCCTTTGTCTTTAAGAACCTTAAGCGAGCGGATGAGAAAATCGAGATTTTTAAGGAAGTTGATTCTGCCCACGAAGAGGAAAACGAGATCATCCTCTTTAAGCGAAAACATATCGTTAACGAACTTATACGCCGACGTTTTATCTTCAATCGGCGTGTGCGCCGTGGCGTTCGGGCGGATATAACAAGGCGCGGTCAAGCCGTATTCGTCCACGTAAAGCCGACGGATGGCTTCGTTCACGGTGTAACATTCGTCGCACGCGTTGAAAACCTGCATCATCGCGCGCATCGCGAGTTCCACGCTCTTTTTGAGTTTCAGGTTTCTTTCGAAGTCGAGTTTATATTGCGAATGAATGGTCGCGACTAAGGGAATCCCGCGTTTTTTCGCGAGCGTTCTGCCTATCATTCCCACGGCGAACGGCGAGTGAATATGCGCGACGTCGAGTTCGCATTTTCTCAGTTCGTTCATAAAATTCGCGTCGAGCGCGGGCATCGGCACAACGTAATCGTATTTATCGATCGAAAGCGATTCGCATCTTACCACTCTGTAGGGGTAAACCGAATCGTCGTGCTTCGTCAGTCCGTTGGGGCAGAACACGGTCACGTCGTTTCCCTTTTCGGTTAAAAGCCTTGCGTAATTGTCGACGACTTTGATAACGCCGTCTATCATCGGGTAGAACACGTCTACGAAAAATCCGATTTTCATTTTCCCTCCGTTTCAGTGAGATTTATGGTTTTTGCGTCCGGCGGCAGAGCGTCGGGTTTGCTTATTTTGCGAGTTCAACGTGAGCGGAAAACTCGTCCTGCTTGGTTATTTTGCGAGTTCAACGTGAGCGGAAAACTCGTTTTGTTTGGTTATTTTGTGAGTTCAACAGGAGCGGAAAACTCGTTTTGTTTGGTTATTTTGCGAGTTCCGCGTGCGCGTCCGGCGCAACGAGAACGGTGCTGTAATCGGTGTAAATCACGCTGCCCGCTTTCGCTTTGGGCGGCTTTTTTACGAACCTTTTTTCGGCGTAGTCTACGGGGACTTTGCTCGCGGCTTGCGCTTCCGAATAAAACGCGCATATTTCCGCGGCTTTAACGATAACGTCGTCCGGGATTTTGCCGCCCTTGGTTTCGATTATCACGTGCGAGGAGTGGTAGCCCTTCGTGTGAAGCCACACGTCGTTTTTGAACGCGCGCGAAGTGAGCCTGTCGTTCTGAACGTTGTTTTTTCCGCATTTAACCACGTATCCGTCCACGTCGAAAACCCTGTACGGCGATTCTTTTTCCTGCTTTTTGCGGAATTTCGGCGGAGGAGTTATGCCTTCGTTTATAAGTTCGTTTTCCACGTCCTCGAAGTCGGCCACGTTTTCCGCGGCGAGAATTTCCAGCCGCACCGAGCCGAGATAGGCGAGTTCTTTTTCCGTCTGCTCCTTTTGCGGAGTGACGATTTCGAGCGCACGTTTTTCTTTGGCGTATTTTTTGAAATATCTTTGCGCGTTTTTGTTTGGCGTGAGATTTTTGTCGAGGGTTATCTTCACGGGTTTGTTTTCGTCGTAATAATTTTCGAGTGTAACCTCGCTCATCCCCTCTTTGATTTTGTACATATAGGCGGTTATCAATTCGCCTTTAAGCCTGTTTTCTTCATAGTCCTCGCAGGAAAGAATCTTTTCCTTTTCGCCCTGAAGTTTTTTCGTGTTCTTTTTTATCAGACCGTTTATTTTGTCGAGCAGTTGTTTTTGTTTCAGCGCGAAGCCTTTTTTAACGTCGCGCGTCGTATAAAAATCGTCCTGTCCGTCGGCTATGGTTTCGTAATACTTTTTCTCGCCGGGAACGGTGATATAATCGAAAACGTAAAAATCCCGCAGTTTGCCTTCTCCCGCAACGTTCGGGCGGATAGGCGGGTTGAAATAGAGCGAATAAAGTTTTTCGTATAATCTCCCGTTGTCCTTTTCGCCGGCGCATCTGTGAGCAAATTCGTTCGCCGTGGGGAAGGAAAGTCCCTTGAAATTATTGAAGAGAAAATTATCGAGATTGTCGCCGGAAAACGCCGTTAATCGGCTTATAGAGGCGTTTTTATCGGATAAGTCCGCTTTGTCCTGCGGCTTTGGAAACTTATATTCCGCGCCGGATAAGGTAACTCTCGAAGTCGCCACGTCCAAGGGGGCGTTTTTCAGGCAACCTAAAATCAGCCCGTTTTCGGTGAGAATAAGGTTGGAATATTTGCCCATGATTTCCGCGTAAAGAATCTTTTTCACGTTATCGCGGAAGTCGTTCTTGCAGGCGAACGTAAGGGCGATTATTCTTTCCGAGCCGAGTTGTTCGACCTTTTCTATCGTCGCGCCTAAAACGTGTTTGCGCATAAGCATGCAAAAGTTGGGAGCGACTTTCGGGTTCGGTTTTTCTTTCGAGATAAACCCGACTCTGCAGTTTTCCGCGTTGGAAGAAAGGACGAGCGTCCGCGTTCCGCGCGAGGTGTAAACGAGAAGATAAACGTCGTCCTTGTCGGGTTGCGACACCCTGTTTATTTTCGCGCCGCGAAGAATCCCGTCGAGTTCGGCGGCTGCGTGATGAAGCGTGAATGCGTCCTGCGGCATAATTTCCTCCTTTTTGTTTGCGACAAATTTATTCCGCCGCCCGCAAAAATACGGTTTCCGGGCGATCTGTACGGTACGATATAACACCTTGTACGGTACGATATAACACAATTATATATTTTTTTTAAATAAAAGCAAATTTTATTGACGGAAAAATTTGCAAAATAAAATAAAATGTGTTAAAATAGCACCACGCACAGAAAACATCAAGGAGCAATTATGAAATACACTTTTGAAAAAGGCGAAAAGAGTTCGGTAAAAATCACCGTTACGCTTACCGCGAAAGAATGGGCGGCGATGCAGGATCAGGCCTACGAAAAAACGAAGGGCAAATATCAGTTACCGGGATTCCGTAAAGGACACGTTCCCAAGTCCGTCATCGAACAGAGTTACGGCAAGGGCGCGTTTTACGAAGAAGCGATCAATCTCGCTTTCGCCAAGTATTATTACGACGTACTCGAAAAAGAGCCGACCATCGAGCCTATCGACAGACCCGACGTGGGCATCGACAAACTCGACGACAAGGGGCTTACCTTCACCGCGACCGTACCCGTTAAACCCGAAGTTAAACTCGGCGATTATAAAGGTATAAAGATTGAAAAAGTTGAGTATAATGTTAAGGACGACGACGTTACGAGCGAAGTCAACAGACTTCTGGAACAGCACGCCGCCGAAGAAAACGTCGAAGGCAGACCCGCTAAAGACGGAGATATAACCGTCATCGATTACAGCGGCAGCATCGACGGAGTCAAGTTTGCGGGCGGCACCGCCGACAAGCAGAACCTCACGCTCGGCAGCGGAACGTTCATTCCCGGATTTGAAGAACAAGTCGTCGGAATGAATATCGGCGAAACCAAGGATATCACCGTTAAGTTTCCCGACGATTACGGCGCGGATGAACTTAAAGGCAAAGACGCCGTGTTCACCGTAACTCTTCACGAGATAAAGGAGAAGAAACTTCCCGAACTCACCGACGAATTCGTAAAGGAAAAAACGGGCAGCGAAACGGTCGACGCTTATAAGGCGAGCGTCAAGGAAAAACTCGAAAAAGCCAACGCTCAGAGAGCGGAGAGAGAAATCGAGGACAAAATCATCAAAGCGATAACGGATAAGAGCGAAGTCGAAATCCCCGACAGCCTTGTGGAAAGAGAAATCGACAACATGGTTCAGCAAGCCTCTTACAGACTTATGTATCAGGGACTGAAATTCGAGGATTATCTCAAATACACCAACCAGACCATGGAAGCGTACAGAGAAGGTCTTAAAGATTCGGCTAAGGATCACGTGAAAACTCAACTCGTAATCGACAAAATTCTCACCGACGAAAAAATCGAAGCAACGAAGGAAGACGTCGACGCGAAGATTGCCGAACAGGCTCAGTCGGTCGGAAAAGACGCCGTAGAATACGCGAAAACGATGAGCGACAAACAACGCGGCTACATCGAAAACGGCGTGGTTATCGATAAACTCTTTAAGTTCCTTAAAGAAAACAACACAATTGCTTAATATCGCGATGAAAGAGGCTGTTAAAATCCGATTTAACAACCTCTTTTAAATCAAAAGGAGAACAATATGGCTTTAATACCTATGGTTGTCGAACAAACCGACAGAGGCGAACGTTCGTACGATATTTATTCCAAACTTCTCGAGGAGAGAATTATTTTCATTACGGGAGAAATCAACGACGCGGTTGCCAACACCGTCGTTGCCGAACTTTTGTATCTCGAAGCGAAGGACAGCGCAAAAGATATCGACATATATATCAACAGCCCCGGCGGAAGCGTCACTTCCGGGCTTGCCATTTACGACACGATGAACTTCATCAAATGCGACGTTTCCACGATCTGCATAGGAATGGCGGCGTCCATGGCGGCGTTTCTGCTTTCGAGCGGCAAAAAGGGCAAACGTTACGCTCTTCCGTCGTCCGAAATAATGATTCATCAGCCGCTCGGCGGCGCGCAGGGGCAGGCGAGCGATATCAAAATTCAGGCGGAGCATATTCTCGCGCTCAAAAAGAAACTCAATTCCGTTCTCGCCGCGAACACCGGCAAACCGATCGAACAAATCGAAAAAGATACCGACAGGGATAATTATCTTACGGCGGAGGACGCGCTCGGATACGGACTTATAGACAAGATTTTTTATAACAGATAATTGCGGCTAATTGCGGCGGCTTATCAACCGGCAAACCGGACGATAAACCCGGGCGAAAAGCCGGACGATAAAACCGGACGATAAGCCCGACAAAAAGCAATATCTGTTTTCTGCCGAAAGGAGGTTCAAATGGCTAACAATCATGTCGGCGGCGAGGACGATCGCCGTTGCTCGTTTTGCGGAAAACCCAAGGAACTCGCGAAGAAACTCATTGCCGGTCCCGACGGGGTTTATATCTGCGACGAATGTATAGATATCTGCAAGGAAGTTCTTGAACGCGAGGAGAAAAAAAATCGCGACGAGGACACGCGGCTTTTGAAACCGCACGAAATCAAAGCCGAACTCGACAAATATATCGTCGGGCAGGATAAAGCGAAAAAGGTTTTATCCGTCGCGGTGTATAATCATTATAAAAGAATACGTCTTAAAAACGAGAACAAGGACGACGATACGGAGATAGAAAAAAGCAACGTGCTTCTTTTAGGGCCTACCGGGTCCGGCAAAACGTTGCTCGCGAGAACTCTCGCGAAAATTCTCAACGTTCCGTTCGCCGTTGCGGACGCGACCACGCTCACCGAAGCGGGTTACGTCGGCGAGGACGTGGAAAACATTCTGTTAAAACTTATTCAGAACGCCGATTACGACGTGGAAAAGGCGCAGAAAGGCATAATTTATATCGACGAAATAGATAAAATCGCCAGAAAAAGCGAAAACGTTTCCATCACGCGCGACGTCAGCGGAGAGGGCGTTCAACAGGCGCTTCTCAAAATAATAGAGTCCACCGTGGCGTCCGTTCCCCCGCAGGGCGGCAGAAAGCACCCGCAGCAGGATTTTATAAGGATAGACACCACGAATATCCTGTTTATCTGCGGCGGCGCGTTCGTCGGGCTTGACAAAATCGTAGGCAAACGTCTGGACAGTTCGTCGCTCGGCTTTGCCGGCAAACTCAAAACGACCGAGGAAGATTCGATCGCTTATATCGACGAAATTCAGCCGCAGGATCTCACGAAGTTCGGGCTTATTCCCGAATTCGTAGGAAGAATGCCAATCGTGGTGGGACTTCACCCGCTCGACGAAACCGCGCTCGTGAAAATTATGACCGAGCCGAAAAACGCGATAATCAAACAGTATAAAAAACTCGTCGGGATAGACGACGTGGAACTTGTCGTTACGGACGACGCCGTTCTGGAAGTGGCGAAAAAGGCTATCGCTTTGAAGACGGGAGCGAGGGGCTTGAGAACGATTTTCGAAAATCTGATGCTCGACAGCATGTACGACATTCCTTCGGAAGAGGGCGTGGAAAAAGTGATTATCGACAAAGACGTGGTTCTGGGCAAAAAATCGCCCGAAATCATCAAAAAGGACATCGCCTGATAAAAACAGGACGTCGCCCGGGCGAACTTGTTTCGGGTTAATCCGTCGTCAGGGACGAACTCGTTTCGGGTTAATCAGTCGTCAGGGATGAACTCGTTTCGGGTTAATCAGTCGCCCGGGGCGGTTTTAAGTCCGTTATATCGATAAACGACCGGCGGCGGAATTTGCGTTTTTTCGCAAATTCCGCCGCCTTTTACGTCTTTCGGCAAGCCTTTTGTCGGATTTATCGATAAAAAAAATATAAATTTGAAATTTATCATTGACAAATCGGGAAGCGTTTAGTATACTATCAATATAATCAGAAATAAAATAGAGTAAGTATATGCTCTTTTTATATTCGAGGGAGGGTTTCAGATGAACGTCGACGAAAACGTAAAAGCCGACGCTTTCGGTCAAAGACAGGCTAAACACGGTCTTGTTCTGGCGGAAGGCGAAAGAATCGTTGATAGTTTCGATTACGACTGTTACGCGATGCATGACAAATCGAACAGCACCATGGTAACGGAAACGACGGTGATGCTCACAAACAGAAGGCTCATTCATTCCGCTTATTCCGAAAGCGGAAAGAGGACTGCCAAGAGAAACGTGGAGATCCCCGTTGACAGAATCGACGGCGTTTCCTCTTATTTCAAAACCGCGAAACGCTATTGCGTGTGGGGGATAGTCGTTCTTTCCGTTCTTGCGGTTGCGTTCCTTGTCGCCGGCATACTTTCGGTTGCGGGCGTTATCGGTACGGTTATCGACGCTACGGCGGATATGTTGATCGCGTTCGGCGCGTGCGTGCTTGCCGTTGTGGGGATAATTCTTTCGATCGTTTGCGCGGGCAGCAGAATGTGCTTCGGCGTGACGGTTTACACGAAAGATCGCCCCGACGTTCCGTGCAGAGTTATGTGCATCAACAAAAAGAGCGGATATCTTGCCGACGTTCTCGAAAAAGACGATTCATGCCTTACGGCGGATATGGTTGAAGCCGAAAGTATGGTTCACGCGCTTTCAAACGAGATTATGCAGATAAAAATCGAAAACGAAGCGGAGGAAATGAAAGATGGAAACAATGTTGGCTAAGGACGAAATTCTTATTAAACAATATGATTATGCGGTTACGAAGTCCAAGCATGACACCGTTATGCACAGCGTCATCGTCACGGACAGAAGAATCATCTCTCAGGAGCAGGGCGGAAGATCTTTCGAGCGCGACGAAATGCCTATCGACCACGCCGATTACATATTGACCGACTTCGACAGTTATAAAAGATCGGTTGCCCTTTCGGTATTTCTGTTCGTTCTGAGCGTTCTGCTCGCCGTGGGCGGATTTGTCTGGAGCAGATTCGTCGAAGGTACTTACTGGTTTTTAATTCCGTCGGGATTAGCGGTCGTCGCGGTGATTTTCGCCGTCATCGCTCTCGTCGTTTCGCTTACGAAAAACGGCGCTTCGGCTGAACTTGAAATCAGATCCCGTCAACCCGTTTACGAACTTCTCAGTTTCAGCGCGAACGGAATGAAGCCCTCGAAACGTATCGAAAAACTCAAAATCAGAGTCGACAAAGAGGTTGCCGAACAAATGCTCAACGAAATCGGCGCGTTGATTCTGGAATACAGAAAGAAATAATAGCAATATATAATATATCGTCGGTTTTACCGGCAAAAGGCGGCGTCCGAAAAAATTTCGGACGCCGCCTTATTTTAGCCTTATTGTTTGATGAGGTTCAGATTCGTTTTTCGCCAGTTCAGCGGCGACATTCCGTATTCCTTTTTGAACGAGTTGATATAATTGCTTTGATTCGAATAGCCGAGCGTCTGCGCGATGTCCGAAACGGATAGGTTCGTGTTGAGCAGAAGCGTGGTGGAATAAGCCATTTTCTGGCGGTTTATATATTGAATAAGCGTACAGCCGAAATATTCTCTGAATTTGCGGCAGACGTGTCCGTGGCTGTATCCCGTTCTGTCGATGAGTTCGGGCAGAGAAGAAAAGGGCGAATCGAGAACGGAAGAGGTGGTTACGTTGAGTTTCGACAGCATATCCAGCAGCCAGTCCGGCGTTTGCCTTGCGGGGTAATAACGCGTTTCCGCGTAAGCCGCCAGGGTTTCCATGATGAGGCAGTTGTGAAGAACGTTCACTTCATCCTGAGAGTTGCTGTTGCGGACGGCGGTAATCTTCGCGGCGGTTGCTTCTATGGAGTCGATATGCGTTTTGTCTATCACGCAGGTGACGGGAACTTCGCTGTTTATCAATTCGTCGTATAATCCCTCGTGGATAATATCCGCAACCTGCCGCATTTTTTCATCCGAAACGTAGATGTCGCGGTAGACGGTGGGCGTTCCTTTCAGGTTTACGTAATGAATATCGGAAGGTCGGATAATTGTGAGAGAGCAGGCTTTCAGGTTGATATCTCCGCTGTCGAAATGGTTGACGTATTCGCCCTTTATCGAAACGGTTAACTCCCAGAAAATGTGGCAGTGCCGCTCGATATCGTGGTTAAAAATTAACTCTGTGTAAAGCCCGTTGATGAGATTAAAATTATAAATAGGATAATTTGAATTTTTTGTCATTATTTTCTCCCTTCATATCCTTATATTTGTTATTATAATACAAAAATCAACGTATATCAAGGAAAATTACGAAAAAATAATATGTAAAAAATTAACATCATTCTGACGGGGAAATATCAAAAAAAAACAATTAAAGAACGCAAAAACTTATCGGAACGCGGCGCGGTTTTAATTTGAGCGGCGAAAAAATGTTAATTATTCACACATTATTGCAAAAAAAAGAAAAGACATTGCGCATATAAGCGGTTACAATAAAAATATAAAAATCCGAAACGGCATTATAATGCCCCGCGGACCGCTCGTTGTTACGACCGGTCCGCGGGGCGCGGGAGAATATCATGAGGCTTACGGGGAAAAGAATGAAAAACACAGCGATCGCGTTCGCGATTTTTCTCGCTTTGTGTTTTTCGGTTTTCGCAGGGTTGTCTTTTACGGAAGCGAAAGCGGACGGAGCGACGAGCGGATCGGGATCGTATGCGATTGCGAAAATGGATAAATCGGGCAGAGTGGATCTTGATCTCGTTATAGAAAAAGACAGGATTCCCGCATATCTTGCGGATAGCGAGAATTTTAACGCTTACGTTAACGAAAGCGTTAAAATTCTCGTCAACAATTCGGCCGATAACGACACTCTCTCGGTGAAATACGTAAAGGATAAAGGAAACTCTTATAACGTAGGAATCAGAACGAGAAGGCTCAGCGCAAGGCTCACGAGCGCGTGGAACTGGTTCGCCTGGGATAAATTTTCGTCTTTCGCGAACAGTACGAGCGCGAACTTCCCCGAGATAGAGGACGTCGCGGACGGTTATCTCGTCAAATCGCTGATGAAGGTAAAAGGCTCTCTCCCGATAGGACAATATAAATTATTGCAGAACAACAAAGTGAGTATTCTTCCGACCGACGCCGCGACGGGCAAAACGATGACGACGAAGGAATTCGCGACGATCGCCGAAAAATCCTCGTCGAAAACGTATATGGGAATGTTCCGCCTTGCGGGCTTAGGGTTTCTGGACAAAATAACCCTCGAACTTCCGGGCAAGGTCGCTTACGTTTCTTCCGTCGGCGTAAAGGTTACGGGCGATAATAAAATCGAGATTACCTCGTTTAAAACGCAGGCGAACGTCGTCGGTTACGATTACGTCGTTGACGAAAACGGACGGATAACTTACGGCGACGACGGAAAACCCGTTAAAATCGAAGACATCGGCAGAAAAGAAATCGATTACATGCTCGGTTACTTCGTTTACGAAGAAAGCCCGAATTATCTGCTCATCGGTTGCCTTGCGGGCGCGGGAGCGATTCTTGTCGGACTTCTGATTTTCTCCATAGTCACGGGCAGAGCGAAAAGGTTCTTCCGCGGAGAAAAATTCGCCGGAATCAAACGGCATAAAATGATTTATTTAATGCTTATCCCGAGCGCGATTCTCGTGATAACGTTCTGTTACGTGCCTATGTTCGGCGTGCTGATTGCCTTTAAGGACTTCACGCTGACGGACGGCTTCATCGGAAGCGAATGGGTGGGGCTTAAATACTTCAAACACATAGTTCTCGGCGCGGACGAAAACGTTTTTCTCGTTTTCAGAAACACGATTTATATCGCGCTCATAAGGGTTGCCACCAACTTCCCCGCGATTCTCATTTTCGCGCTGATGATCAACGAAATTTCGTCGGGCAAAGCGAAATCGGTCATAAGGACGGTATCGTATCTGCCGAACTTCATTTCCTGGATCGCCGTAGGCGGTATGGCGCTTTCCATTTTCTCGATGAACGGCGGACTTTTAAACAAAGTAATCTCCGCGATAAAAGGCGAAGCGTTCGTTAAGGACTGGTACTCCGAAAATACCACGATATGGTGGATTTTCCTCGCGTTCTCGTCGATGTGGAAATCGCTCGGCTGGGGAACTATCATTTATATGTCCGCGCTCGGGTGCATAAATTCCGAACTTTACGACGCGTGCAGTATAGACGGCGGCGGAAGATTCAGGAAAATCATCACCGTTACGATTCCGGGAATAGCCAACGTGATAATGTTGCAACTCATCATGGACGCGGGCAACCTTATCCGCGACAACTACGAACAAGTGCTTGCGCTGACTAACGGAAGTCAGTATTTAAACGATTCCACTTACATAGTCGGCTCGATGGCGTATTCCGCGGTAATGGGCGGTTCGGGCTACGCGATGGCTACGGCGTTCGGATTGATTCAGGGCGCGATAGGGCTTGTGCTTGTTATCCTGACAAACGGAATAGCCAAGAAAACGGACAACGAAGGGGTTCTTTAAGAGCATGAAAAAAGATTTTACGTTCGACCGCCCCTTCGAACAAAAACCCTACGGCGGCGGAAGCTGCGCGATTTTCAGAAAAATCGCCTGCGTGGGCGATTCGCTCGCCTCGGGCGAACTTGAAATCGTAAGAGGAGAAGAAAGAAGTTATCTCGACCTTTACGATTATTCCTGGGGACAATTCCTCGGGAGAATGACCGGAGCGAAAGTTTACAATTTCTCGCGCGGCGGAATGTCCGCTTCGGAATACATGGGCGGCTGGGCCGAAGAAAACGGCTGCTTCGACGAAGAAAAGAAATGTCAGGCTTACGTCATCGCGCTCGGCGTCAACGACCTGCTCAACATGGGGCAGGAAATCGGCGGCGTTGCGGATATCGGCGGCGACAAAAAAACTTTTGCGAGATATTATTCCGAAATCGTGCTGAGATACAAAAAAATCGAGCCGAACGCAAAATTTTTCTTCGTTACCATGCCGAGGCAGGAAACCGACGACGCGGAAAGAACGAAGAAAAAGAAACAACTCGTCGGATTTCTTTACGAACTGAGCGAAACGCTCCCGAATTGTTACGTTCTCGATTTTTATAAATACGCGCCCGTATACGACGCGGAATTCGTAAGAAAGTATTTTTACAACGGACATATGAACGCATCCGGTTACAGGCTGACCGCCGAATATATGGTTTCGGGAATTCATTCGATCGTTGAGGCTTTTCCCGAAGAATTCGAGGACGTTCCGCTTATAGGAACGGAGCATCACTATCTTATGGAAAACGACAAAGGAGAGAAAAGATGAAGAAATATAAGAGCGACAGAGCGTTCGATATCGTGAACGGACTCATAATCGCGATTTTATGCGTAACGTTCATTCTGCCTTTCTGGATGATGATTATCAGTTCGTTCACCGAGGAAATTTCTCTCAGGGTGAACGGCTATAAACTTTTCCCGTCGGCGTTTTCCGCGGCGGGATACGAGTATATTTTCTCGTCCTCCGATTACAATATTCTGAGGGCGATAATCAACTCGGTGATAATTTCCGTTTCGGGGACGGTTCTTTCCGTCGCTGTTTCGCTCATCACCGCTTACGCGCTCAGCAAAAAGTACGTGGTCGGCATCAAGGGAATCAACGTGTTTTATATAATAACGATGTTCTTCGCGGGCGGCACAATTCCGCTTTACCTCGTTATCAGGGGCATCGGGCTTTACGACACGATCTGGGCGCTTATCATTCCGAGCATGTTCAGCCTTTATCATATCATTCTGGTGAGAAGTTATTTTTATTCGCTTCCCGCCGCGCTCGAAGAAGCCGCGATGATCGACGGCGCGAACGATTTTAAAATTCTCGTGAGCGTGTTCCTGCCGATATCCGTGCCGATGGTGCTTACGATAGCGTTCTTTATGTTCGTGGACAGATGGAACAGTTGGATGGACGCGCTTTTATACCTCGGTCAGAGCGAAAAGAGCAAATCTTTGCGCCCGTTGCAGTTTGTGCTTAAACAAATTCTCGAAAACTCCGAAAATTCCGGCGGGTTGGACGGCTCTGCCGCCATCACCCCCGTTCTTTCCGCAAAATCGGCGGCGGTTGTCATAGCGATCGCGCCGTTGCTCGCGATATTCCCGATTATCCAGAGATATTTCGTGAACGGAATCACGATAGGAGCGGTTAAAGGATGAAATTCGCAGGTAAATTGCTCGTTGCCGCGCTTGCGGCGCAAACGCGGGCGGCGGATTTACGCTTCCGCTTGCGGCTGTTGCGGCGATTATTTACGTAAAAGCAAAAAACCAAAAACAATAAAAACAAACAAGGAGAGGAAAAGATGAAAACACTCAAAAAAATCCTTTGCGCAGTCACGGCGATGATCGTGGCGATAAGTTTCGCGGCGTGCGGAAAGACAGACGCTTCCGTCGGCGAAAGCAGTTCTCAGCCGATCGAAAGCAATTCGACTTCGGGCGGGACGAAATACGATCCCGCAACTCGCCCCGCGGGCAAGAAAATAGTTATTTATTGCGGCGGTTCTTCCGAATACAGCGTGGTTAAAGGCACGGAAGAAAAAGTCGTTAAAAAAGCGGTGGAGGACGCGTATTACGCCGACACGGGCATTTCGCTCGATCTCGACGTTCAGTATCTCGGCACGAACATGCAGAGCGTTCTTGCGAACAGTCTCGTGGCGCACGATCAGGTGGATATCGTCGTTTCTCACACGAGATTCGATTCCGGTATCGACGATTACGCGATCGGTCAGGGCATTTATTATGACCTCGGAAGGCTTATAAGTCGCTACGGGACGAACATCTCCGAAAAGACCGATCTCAACACGATGACCACGTTTACCGAAGAAATAGTGGGTATTCCGTCTTACGTAAACCCCTATAAACACGGAATTCTCGTGAGAAAAGATTATATGAGAGCCGTGGGTTACACCGACGACGCCGCCGAAGCGCAGGAAAAGGGGCTTACCCTTTTAACCACGATCGAACAGTTCGAGGATATGTGCAAAAAGATGAAGTCCAAAAACGTTACGGGGCAGGACGAAGATTCGGCTTATTCCGTGAGCGGCGCGATCTGGGATATCGAAAAGGTGTTCACGGGCGCGTTCTCGAATGCGGGTTATTTCTTCTACGGCGAAACGCAGAACGAAAAAGGCGAAACGATAATCGCGCCCGGTTTTGCTCAGGAGGGCTTCAAGGATCTTCTTCAGATGGAATACAGATGGGTTAAAGACGCGAAGATTCTCCCGAGCGACGCGAACACTCAGTCGCTCGAGGCTTCGGAAGGTCAGTTTATTTCCGGGCTTACCGGCGTGTTCATGACCGATCCCACCGTCTCTCATCTTATAAAAGTGGCAAGAAAGACAAAAGCGTTGAACCCCGAGGCGGAATTCACCGTTTTAGGCCCTCTCGCGCAGGAAAAAACTCTCGAAAAGAAAGGCTTTATGCGTCTTTCCACAGGTTACAAGGCGGCGGTCGTTATGAGTACGTCCAAAAACGCCGAGGATATCGTTAAATACGTGAATTGGATGTATTCCGACGTTAAGAATTACAACCTCTGCATGTACGGCGTTGAAGGCGCGCATTGGGTGAACAACGGCGACGGAACGTATTCTTATCCCGAGGGTAAAGAATCGTACCTTACGAAAGCGCCTTATTCCGGAATCTTCGCGCTCGTCGAAAACCAGAATATGTCCGACCTTCTTTACAGCGGATATACCGAGCAGGAAAGGGGCTGGATAACCGCTTCGAGAAACAAAGACCTTTACGTCGATAACGATATTATCGATTATATCCTTCCGAGAAACGCGGGTATGTCGACATTACATTCGGCATCTCTCAACATGTACTGGAACGGCGTAGCCGCTTCCGCGTGGTCGGGCAACGCGAATCCGTCGAGAACGAGCAATATGAACCCGAATCTCACTTACGCGGAGTATTACAGACAGGAATATCTCAAGGAGGACAAGGAATATCTCGACTTTTTGACTCAGCAATATAACCTGATGAAACAGTTGAGAGGTTAAACCCTACAGACAGAGGAAAATCACTATGTGGATTACGGTAATTGCGATCCTGATATATCTCGAAATTCTGCAGGTCGGCTTGTTCTTTATGCTTAAAGGCTCGGCGGAAAAACCGGGATTATCGATCTTTATCCCCGTTTACGGACTGAAATACATCACGCGGACGGGCAAAATAAAAATATTGAGCGTTCCCGTGGAAAAGCCGTTCGGCTTTTTCGCGGAACTCCTCGTCATCGCGTTTCTTTGCGCGCTTTACTGGAAGTGGGGCGTGGATAACCTCACGATCAAGGCGTACACCTGGCTCGGGCAGATTATGCTTCTTCCCGTCGTCATCTGCCTCGGCTTGTGTTATCTTGCCGTGGTGAAGTCCGCGTTGAACGTCTGCGGAAGTTTTTCCGGCTGGAAAAGAGTTGTCTGCGCCGTTTTGTCCTTCCTTATTCTCCCCGTGCCGTTCATTTATTCGGCGAAGGGATTTTCAAAGTAATATATCGGAGAAAATGATGAAAAAGTTATTGTATTGGTTAATGACGGTCGTTCTGGCAACGACTTCGCTGGCGTGTTCGGCGTCCTGCGGCGGAGGGAATTCCGCGTCCGAAAAAGAACAGGAATCGGAAACGACGTCCGAAACCGTTTCGGAAACAATCCCCGGCGGCGATTCGTCGTCCTCGTCGGGAGACGACGACGTGACTTACGTAGACGTTCCGTCCGCTCCCGTTTACGCCGAAATCGATTACGGCGGCTATACGACTTATTATTTCGACAGCGTTTCCGGCGACGACGGAAACGACGGAACGAGCGAAGCCACGCCTAAAAAGACGCTTGCCGCGGCGGAAGCGGCGGTGGACGGGGCGACAGAGGGCTTGCGTATTCTTTTCAAGGGCGGCTCTGTGTTCGAAGGGCGATTAACGCTCCGGAATTTTGTTTCGTCCAAGGAAAAGCCACTTTACGTCGGCAGTTACGGCGACGGGCGCGCGATAATAAGCGCGGATGCGGGTGCGGCTGTCAGTCTTCTCGGCGACAACGCGAGAATTTTCGACCTCGAAATTAAAAATCCGAAAGGCTCGCAGGGCGTTCGCGTTGAAGCGGCGAAAAACGGCGTTTCCGAAAACATCGTCGTGGAAAACTGTTACGTACACGAAGTGGGCTGGAATTGGGAATACGATTTCGGCGTGGAGGCGTTCGCAAAAGGCGAGGGTAACACGAAGGATATCGTGGACGTGAAAAAAGTCTGCCCCGATAAGAGTTACCATTATTCGACGTGCGGAATTTATTTCGTCGCGCCCAAAGGCGACGGTCAGAATTACAGAATGTTCAGAAACGTCTGGGTTATGAACAACAAAATAACCGAAACGGGCAGAGCGGGCATTATCTTCGACAGCAGTTGGCAGTCGGGCAACGGTTGCGGCTGGGGCGGCGTGAATAAATACAGAAGCATGGACGACGGCTGGTATCCGCCGGAATTCGTCGTGATAAGCGGCAACGACGTTTCTTACGTCGGCGGCGACGGAATAGTTCCCATCGGCGTTCAGGATTGCTGGATAGAGCATAACACCGTTATTCACTCGGCTATTTTAGGCAGAGCGGGCAACGCCTGCGCGGGTATATGGCCCGTCAACGCGAGAAGAGTTTACATTCAGTATAACGAAGCGGGATATACCCATCTCGATAACGGTTGCACGGACGGCGAGGGTTTCGATATAGATATCGGCTGCTCGGAGATTTATTTCCAGTATAACTACTCGCACGATAACGCGGGCGGCGGCTTGCTTCTTTGCAACGTTCATTCTCAGATGCCTCTGTACGACGAAAACGGTCGCCCCGTTATGGACGAAGAAACGGGCAGACAGAAAACCTTCGACGACAGAGGTTACTGGGATAAAGTCTACATCCGCAACAACGTTTTCGCCAACAACGGCGCGAGCGGAACAAACGCCGCGTTTCTCGTCGTTTCGAGCGATTGTTATAACGCCGTTTGCGAAAACAACATAGTCGTGATGAAAAAGGGTATGTTCTCTCAGAATCTCATCACCACGGCGGACTGGGGAAAAAGCGGCAAACAAAAAGGTTTTGTTTTCAGAAACAACATTTTTTACAGCATAGGCGAACAGTATTCTAAAATCGATATGTCCTATTCCGAGGATTACGTTTTCGAGAATAATCTTTACTGGAATTTCCCCGAATCTTTCTTCGACGAGTGGAACGGAATCACGGACGCCTCCGCAATTCTCGATCTGAATCCGGGCATAACGCTCCCCAAAGACAGAAACGGTTATTCGGTCGCGGCAGCGTTCAGACCGACCAACGCGGAAGTATTTTCAAAAGGCAAAAAACTTCTTTCGCTCAACCGCTATGATTTTGCGGGCGTAAAAGCGGAAGGAAAGAATTATCTCGGCGCGTTTTGCGCCTGAAAAGGAGAAACATGTTCGATCAGAAACCGAGAGAATTCGATTTCTCCGCCGCAACGTATAGTTCGTATTATTTCGACGGCGTAAGCGGTAACGACGATAACGACGGCAAAAGCGAAAATTCGCCTTTTAAAAGCGTTGAAAAACTCAACGAAATTCTCGCGCTTAAAGAACCGCTTAAAGTTTTTCTGAGGCGCGGAAGCGTTTTTCGCGGAAAAGTGGTTGTCGGCGGCATGGCTTCTCATAAAGGTATTCCCCTCATCGTATCTTCTTACGGCGACGGCGCTTTACCCATTATCGACGGCGACGGCGAGGATTGCGCCGTGGAAATCTCGCGCGGGTACGCGCTTTTTTCCGAAACGGAAGTGACCAACCCGAAAGGTTTGATAGGAATATTCGTCAAAGTGAAAGAGGCGGGAAGTCTTGAATATCTCGTCATACGCAACTGCGTGGTAAGGGACGTCAATTTCAACTGGATTTACGACAAAAGCGAAAAGGAAATCGATATCCGCGATATCGACCCGGAAAGCGTTTGTCCGCAGAAAAGATTTTATTACGAAACGGGCGGGATAATATTCCTTGCGTCCGACGAGGCGGGAAAACCCTGCAATTATCGCGACGTGAAGATAACGGATAATTTCGTAACCCGCGTTTCGAGAAGCGGAATTTTCCTCACGGGCTTATGGATTCGCCGCCCCGGAACGTGCTGGGGCGTTAACCCCTATTTCAGCGACGACAAAGGCTGGTATCCCTCCGAAAGAATTGAAATTTCGCGCAATAAGGTGACTTACACCGGCGGCGACGGCATAGTTCTCATCGGTTCGGTACATTCTCTTATCGAGAGAAACGTGTCCTGTCATTCAAACTATCTCGGCAGAACGGGCAACGCCAACGCCGGAATCTGGCCGATAGGCTGCAAAGATATCGCGATCCGTTATAACGAAGCCGCTTATTCTCATCTCGAACACGGCGGGTTGGACGGGGAAGGATTCGATATCGACATCGCGAACGAAGACGTTCTATTTGAGTATAACTACGCGCACGATAACGACGGCGGAGCGATTCTTTTATGCAACGCCGAAACAACTCAGCCGCTGTTCGACGAGAACGGAAAACCCGTATTGGACGAAAACGGCAAACAGAAAGAATACCGCGCGCAGGGCGTGTGGAGAAGAGTGACGATAAGAAATTGCGTTGCCGTGAACAACGGAAAAACGCCCGAAAATCCGAATTTTATCCATTTTTCAAGCACGTGCAGGGAACTCACGGTCGAAAACAACACCGTGATAATGCGCGAGGATCTCGATAATCAGATGATCGTGAGAACGGCGGATTACGCGAACTGCGGCAGGCAGGACGATCTCGCTTTCCGCGGCAATCTGTTTTACGCGCCCGTCGAAAAGAATTGCTCGTTTTTCATGGACTTCTGCGATCGTTTCGAGTTCGATGGAAACTATTATAAAAACACGGGCGGCGATTGCGCGGCTACGGCAAACGAAGAATATCCCGAATTGTTTTCGGGCAGAATTTTTCTCCCGTCTTCGCTCGACGGCTTTGAAAACGCCGAAAAAATCGCGGCGCAGACAAACGGAATCACCGTAATAAAATAATTATGGAATTTTATCACGAAAAAATTGTCAATCAGGTCAACGCCCTGAAAACAAGAAGTTATTATATACCTTTCACGGACGAGAATTTTTCGCCCGATAAGGAAAAATCGAAGGAAGTTGTCGTTCTCAAAAAATGGAAATTCGCCTTTTTTTCCGAGTTTACGGAGGAAGTTTTCGGCGAAAATCCTGCGGAAACGTTTTCCGTTCCGTTCAATTGGCAGTTAAAGGGATTCGATTACAATCAGTATACGAATTTCTTTTATCCCATTCCTTTCGATCCGCCGAAAGTTGATAAGGAAAACCCGTGCGGGCTTTACGTCACGGATTACGTCGTCGCGGAAGAAGGCAGAAAGCATTATATCGTTTTCGACGGAGTAGACAGTTGTCTTTATCTGCTCGTAAACGGAAAATTCGTCGGCTATTCCACCGTGTCTCATTCTCAGGCGGAATTCGATATCACGCCTTTTGTGGCGGCGGGGAAAAACGAGATAAGAGCAGTTGTTCTGAAATGGTGCTGCGGAACTTATTTCGAGGATCAGGACAAACTCCGCATGAGCGGAATTTTCCGCGACGTTTACGTCATCTCCCGCCCGAAGGACCATATCGCCGATTATAAAATCACGACGGACACCGACCTGAAAATGGGAACGATTTCGGTTGTATGCGACCGCCCGGCGACGGTGAAACTGTACGACGGCGAAAGGTTAATCGACGAAAAAAAAGGCGAAAAAACAGAATTTTTAATTGAAAACGTTAAGCTCTGGACAGCGGAAACGCCGTTTTTATATCGGCTCGTTCTGCAATATAACGGCGAATATATCGAAGAAAAGATCGGCGTCAGAAAGATTTCGATTGAAAATTCGGTGTTAAAAATCAACGGCGCGCCCGTGAAACTCAAAGGCGTGAACAGACATTCCATGACGACCGACGGGTTTGCGGAAAGCGTCGATCTGATGAAAAAGGACCTCGGACTTTTCCGCAAATACAACATAAACGCCGTGAGAACGTCGCATTATCCGCCGCATCCGCTTTTTGCGAAACTTTGCGACGAGTACGGGATTTACGTTCTCGAAGAAGCGGATATCGAAACGCACGGGCTGGAAACCATACATTATTACGGCGATCCGCGGCATTTCGACGATTTTGCGAACAACCCGTTGTATAAAGACGTATACCTGCATCGTCAGGAGAGAATGTACGAAAGAGATAAAAACAGAACGTCCGTCATTATGTGGTCGCTCGGCAACGAAGCCGGCTGGGGCGAAAATTTCAAGGCGGCGAGCGAATATCTCCACGCCGCGGACAGCCGCCCCGTTCATTACGAGGGGAACACCACGAGAATGCTCCCCGAAACTGAGTGGAGAGATCCGGAATATATGGACGTCGCGTCCATGATGTACGCGAGCGTCGAAACCTGCAGAAATAAGATTTCGGCGGGAATAGGCAAACCGTTCATGCTTTGCGAATACACGCACGCCATGGGCAATTCCTGCGGGGACGCGAAAGAATACTGGGATTATATTTACGGCGAAAAAACCTTTCTCGGCGCGTTCGTGTGGGAATGGTGTTGCCACACGGTTAAAACGGACGGCGGCAGATTTTTGTTCGGCGGCGATTTTAACGAAAAAGAGCCGTGCAGCCGTTACGACGGCAAATTCTGCGTGGACGGACTTGTGGACACGGACAGAAGAATTCACCCGTCGCTTTACGAAATCGGGCAGATTTACGCCCCCGTGGACGTGGAGCAAACGGCGGAAGGATTCCGCGTGATCAATCGTTACGATTTTATTCCGCTCGATAAAATCTCGCTTAAATGCCGCTACGAAATAAACGGCAAAACCGAAAAAACGGAAGAATATTCCTTGCTCGGCATAAAGCCGAAAGAGAGCCGTGAATTTAAGATTAACTTCAAAAAGTCGGGCTATAGCGCGATTATCTTTGAGTTTTTCAACGAATCGGAAAAGGTTGCGACAAGACAGATAGTCCTCTCCGGCGATTATCCCGTGAAAGAAAAAACGGGCGAAGCCGACGTGAAACGGGAGAAAAGGACGTTCGTCGCGAGGGGTAAAGGGTATAAGGCGACCGTCGGAAAGGACGGAATGATCGAAAGCGTGAAACTCGGAGGCGGCGACGAAGAGATTATGGTCGCGCCGATGAACTTTTCGCTTTATCGCGAGCCGATAGACAACGACCTGCCTTATCTCGAAGAATGGCAAAGGCTCAGGCTGGCGTTTGTCCGTTCTCGTGCGGACGAGATAACCTGCGACGGCAACGAAGTTTTCGTCAAAGGCAAAATCGTTGCGGATATCGTCGAGCCGCTTTACGACTTTGAATTGCGTTACGAATTCTGCGACGACGCGATAGGCGTTTCGATGACGGCGAAAAAGAGAGAATGGGTGACTAATCCCGCGCGTTTCGGGCTGAAATTCACTTTGCCGGAGAAGTTTGACGAATGTGAATATTTCGGCAGAGGCGACGTGGAAAATTACCCGGACAGAAAGTTCGGTCTTGCCGTTTCGCATTACAAAAACAAGGTTTCGGAGATGAATTTTATGTATCTGAAACCGCAGGATTGCGGTGAGCGGTGCGATTGCCGCAAGGTGAGCCTGTTCTCGCAAGATAAAGCGTTTTCCGTGGTATCGGGAAAGGATTTCTGCTTCCAGGCGACTCCTTACGATATCGGGGATTATCGAAAACACGACTATATGATGGAAAAGAATACCGGCAAAACGATGTTGTTTCTCGACGCGAAAACGACGGGCGTAGGCTCGGCTGCGTGCGGCGCGCCCCTTGCGGAGCGTTACGAAGTGAGAGATGACGAAATAAAAATGTCGTTCGACATTGTGCTTGCTTAATCGTGATAAGGAAGGAGATGCTTATGCTTACTGAAAAACAGTTTGAAAAAGCCATGCCCGTGTGGGCGGAAGGCGAGGAAAAAACGATGAATCTTTCATGCGTGTTCGCATGGGAGATCGGCGCGTGTTCCGAACTGATATTAAGGCTGACGGCGAGTTGTTTTTACAGAGCGTTTTTAAACGGCGAACTCGTCGCTTACGGACCGGCGCGCGCGGCGCACGGTTTATTCCGCGCGGACGAATGGAAACTTTTCGGGGCGACGCGCGAGAAAAACGACGTAGTAATCGAAGTCGCGGGGTATAACTGCAAGAGTTTTTATTCTCTCGATCAGCCGTCGTTTTTGCAGGCGGAAGGCGTGGCGGACGGAAAGATAGTTTTCGCGACGGACGAAAATTCCGATTGCAGAATTTTAACCGAAAGGCTGAGAAAAACCGCGCGGTTTTCCTTTCAGCGGAGTTTTACCGAGTGTTATCGGTTCAATCTTCCTCCGCAGTCGTTCGCTTCTTCGGCCGATTTCGGCAAAAAGGTCGCGGTTCGCGTTGCCGAGCCGAAGAAAATCATTCCGAGGGGCGTCGATTATCCCGTTTTCAAAGAAGAAAAGTTCGACTTTACCGAATGGGGAACGTTTGAACGGAATCCGGAGCGGAAATTCGCCGACGAGAGATATCTCACCGATAAGGAAATCTGTATTTTCGACAGGGACGAACTTGAAGTAAAGCCGTTTGACGAAGCGTTCGGCTTAACCTATCGGAAAAACGCCGCCGCAACGTATAACGGCGCGTTAAAAAGCGGGGAGTACGCGCTTTTCCGTTTTCCTTATTCGCTGACGGGGTTCATCGTTACGGGATTTACGGCAAAAACGGACGCCGAAGTTTTAGTTCTGTTCGAAGAGGTCGATAACAGGACAAAAAAGGTCGATAATCAACCTATAGCCATAGATTTCTGGCGTAATGACTCGATAAACATCATCGATTACGCGGTTAAAAAAGGCGAGTTTAAACACATATCTTTCGAGCCTTACACGGCGGGGTATATAAAAATCGTCGCGCTTTCGGGCGAGATAGAACTTAACGAAACGGGAATGATCCGTTACGAAAACCCCAACACCGGCAGAATGGAATTTAAGTGCGACGACGAAAAACTCAACGTCGTTACGGAAGCGGCGAGGAGAACGCTTGCTCAGAATTCCGTGGACATTCTCACGGATTGTCCGTCGAGAGAGCGCGCCGGGTGGTTGTGCGATTCTTATTTTTCGTCGCGGGCGGAAAAACTTTTTACGGGCGGCAACGCCGTAGAGAGGGTTTTCCTTGAAAATTACGCTTATCAGTCCGAAAATATCGGGCTGGGGAAAGGGATTCTCGCGATGTGCTATCCCGCCGATTTCGGCGAACCGGAGTTTATCCCAAACTGGATGATGTTCTATCTTCTGGAACTTGAGGATAACTTCCGCAGAACGGGCAACGAGGAAACTCGTTCTCAAAGCGAAGAAAGAGCGCGCGGAGTCGTTTCTTATTTCAAAAAGTTTGAAAACGAATACGGGCTTTTGGAAAATCTCGAAAACTGGGTTTTCGTGGAGTGGTCCAGGGCGGGCGATCTCGATTACGTGAAAGGGGTGAACTTTCCGTCGAATATGCTTTACGCGGCGGCTTTGGCGGCGTTCGGCGAACTTTACGGAGAAAAAGAGTACGTCGAAAAGGCGGAAAAACTGAAAGAAACTATCCGTAAACTTTCGTTCGACGGCGAATTTTTCGAGGATAACGCGATAAGAAAGGACGGAAGACTTACGCTCGTCGGGCATACTACGGAAACCTGTCAGTATTACGCGTTTTACTTCGGAACGGCTACCCGCGAAACTCACCCCGCGTTATATAACGCGTTGCTCGAAAAGTTCGGACCTTTGCGCGACGAAACCAAGGTTTATCCTTCTGTCGCCAAGTCCAACGCGTTCATCGGCAACATGCTTCGTTCGGACTATCTCGTCCGCGAGGGGCTGGGGAACAAATTTCTCGAAGAAGCGAGAGAGTTTTATTACGGAATGGCCTCCGTTACGGGTACGCTCTGGGAGCATGACAGAATTCAGTGCAGTTTAAATCACGGATTCGGCGCGTACGCGGCTAACATGATCGTTCTTTCGCTCAGCGGATACCGCTATACGGACGAAACGAGCAGAACCGTTCACATAAAAAAAGTGACTTCGCCGATAGGTTATCGGATATCAATTCCCGTGAACGGCGGATTTGTGAAACTCGAAAACGGAAAGGACGGCAAAACAGTTTCCGCGCCGGACGGCTACTCCGTTTCGGAAGAATAATAAATCGGAAAAATAAAACGGTCGCCGCGTGGTTCGACCTATCCGAAAGCGCGCGGCAAAGAGGGAAAAATGATGAAAAAATTATTGTCTGTTTTTATCGCTGCGGCGATGCTGTTCTGCCTGGTCACAGCGGGGTGTTCTCCCGGGAGTTCGTCCGCGGGTAAACCGGAAGAGAGCGGCTCGTCGGTGAAAGAAAGCGTTACCGCGAGCGAATCCGCGGAGGATTTATCCGATTATACGTTGCTTTCGTCTGCGCCCGAGTATGACGAGGTCGACATGACCGCGTATACGGATATGTATTTCGACGCGGACGGCGGCGACGACGCGAACGACGGATTTTCGGAAGAATCGCCGAAAAAGAGCGTTTCGGCTCTAAGCGACGCGATTCGCAATCAGTCCAAAAAAGGCGCGCTCAGAATCTGCCTGAAAGGGACTTTCCGCGGGAGCGTTGAAATAAGCGGATATTCCGCAAACAAGACCAATCCGCTCATTATTACTTCTTATGGGGAAAAACAAGCCGTTATCGACGGAAACGGCGCGGATAACGCCGTTATAATAAGCGGCGGAAACATCCGGCTGACAAACGTCGAGATAACGAACCCGAAAGGACTTCGCGGCGTTTACGTTTTCACTACGGGGCATTACGAAAACCTGGTGATTTCCGGCTGTTATATTCACAACGTAAACTGGAACTGGACGAAAAGCGACGTCGAAGAGAGTTATTTCGACCGTCTTGACGAACTCGGCAAAGACGGAGTGGCGGAGGTCGATTCCGTGTTCGTTTACGAGCGCGGCGGCATAATTTTCAACACCGCCTCTGGTTCGTCGCCCTGCTGGCTCGAAAACGTATGGGTGGAAAACAACACCATCGAAAAAGTTTCGAGAAGCGGCGTTTTCATGACGAGCAACTGGATTAAGAAAATCGGCGTGGCGTGGGGCGTGAATCCCTATTGCGACGACGACCACGGTTATTATCCGTCCAAAAACGTCAATTTCGTCGGCAACAAAATCAATCTGACCGGCGGCGACGGACTTGTTATGATCGGCGTTAAAGGCGGTTATTTTGAAAGAAACGTTTCTTACCACGCGAATTTCCTCGGCAGATCGGGAACGGCGAACGTTGGAATGTGGCCCATTTCATCGTCCGATATAGTGATGCAGTATAACGAGGCGGCTTATTGTCACCTTGCGAACGGCGGCGCGGACGGCGAGGGCTTCGATATAGATATCGGTTGCAGAAACATTCTCTTCCGTTACAATTATTCTCACGATAACGACGGCGGCGGTATTCTGCTTTGCAACACGGGCGGACAGGTTACGCTGTGCGACGAGGACGGAAACGTGAGAAAGGACGAAAACGGCAAGGTCGTCATAGAAAAAGGGCGCGCGGAATGGAGCGACGTTTTCATAAAAAACAACGTTTTTGCCCGCAACGGCAAAAAGAAAGGCAATTTCCCCGCGTTGATGCACGTGGCCGGTTCGTGCGAAAACGTATACTTTGAGAACAACACCGTTATTTTCACGGATAACGTTTCGCAGCCGCTCATGACCGTCACGAAGTGGGACAGCGAGTACGATTCCTCTTCGCCGAACAAGTTTTATTTCAAAAACAACGTGTTTTTAAGCCCCGTACCCAACGAGAGTTATCTTCGTTATACCTATATGGGCGAAGATTATCTTTTCCTTTCCAACGTCTATTATAATATGAGCGAAAGTTTTGCGGAAGTCGCTTCCGATACGAAGGCGTTTTCGTTTGATCCGCTTATCGGAATTCCGGACGACGCGAAAGGTTACGAGAAAATTTACGATTACGTTCCGGGCGAGAGAAAATGCTCGGAAGGCGCGTTGCTTTTAAAAGGCAGAAATCTTTACGACGCCGCGGGAAACAAAGTGACGGGCAGAAGATATTTCGGAGCGATCGTCGCGTAATTTCGGTTTAAAACGCGTAATTTCGGTTTAAAACGCGTAATTTCGGTTTAAAACGCGTAACCGCGGTTTTAAACGCGGCATAGCGATAAAAATCGCGCGGCGAAAGGCTTTAAAATATAAAATTAAAAAAATCGATTTCGCAAATTTCGCGACCTATGGGGGGAGCGTATTGTTTTCGTCAAAACGGAGCGAGGCGGGCGAAACGAAAAAACAGGAGGAAAATATATGAAGAAAATCAGACTTTTGGCATTGATTTTGTGTATGGTTGCGGCAACGGCGTGCTTTTTCGCCTGCGGCAAACCCGGAACTTCGGAATCCGCAGGTTCGACCGGCGGAAGCGACACAATAAGAATGTCGGAAATCGGGCTCGATCTTTTTGAGGACAAAAAACTGACTTTACCGGAGTCGGTTTCGGGAGTTGCCGCGTGGGCAAGCGCGGACGAAACGATTGTAACCGTTAAAGACGGCGTGGTTTCGGCTATGGGTCAGAAAGAGGGCTTGGCAGAGGTCAGCGCAACGGTGGGAGATATCTCCGTGATTTACCCGATCAGGGTAACGGACACCGGCGACAGACCGTTCCTTACGGTGGATGCGTTTTCCGTCTATAAGGGAAAAACGGCGGACATCAAAGAGCATCTTACTCTTACGTATAAGGAAACCGACGTTACGGAAGGCGTTACGTATACTTACAATCCCGTCGGCAATCAGGTTACCGTCGCCGAGGACGGAACGGTGAGCGGCGTCGCTGCCGGAATGACGAAAATTCAGGTAAGAGCGACGTATAGAGGATTTACGACCGCCGCGAAAGCCGTTTCCGTTACGGTTGAAGAATCGGATATCGTAAAACCCGTTAAGGATAAAGTTTCGCTCTCGATTCTCGAAGGCGACGTCGATCCCACGTCTTACGAAATAGAAGCGGAAGTGTTCGTAAACGCCGAAAAGGTCGAGGGAGCGACGATCGTCGCGTCGATCGAGGAAGGCGAGGAATTTGTCGGACTCGACGGTCTTACCGTAACCGCTAAAGCGATAGGCAAAGCGGTGATTCTTCTCACGTACAATAACGGCGAAACCACCGTTACAGGAAGAATCGAAATCACCGTCCACGACGATACCGTAGAATATAACGCGGGCGCGCTTATGTCGCCCAACGCCGGCAGCACGTTCAATAAAGTGTTCGACGGCGAGTTCGAGGGTTGTTACGCGTATACTCTCGGCAAAGAGGGTAATTATTGGGATAACGCCGTTGTAAGCAGCACTCTCGAGAGTATTCCGAATAACGGATACAAGACGTTCTCTTATGATATTTACCTCGTCGACAGCGCTGCGCTCGTGGTTTATATACCTTCGGCGTTCCAGAGCAATTCCGGAGCGTATTGCATGTACGACTTTTCCACCACCGGGAACAAATTCGGCGCATCGCTGATGGGGAAATACACCGGCGACGACGACCTTCTCCACATTTACGGAGCGGACGGACAACGCCTTGCCGACGGAACGGAACTCGTAACGGGGCAGTGGTATACTATCGTTTACGACCTTTCCACTTACACCGACGGCTGGTCGATGATGGGCTTCTCCATAAACGCAACGGCGAACGGACAGAAAGCGTATCTCCGCAACTTTGCTTATCACACCACGGCTAATCTGTTGCCGAACGGAACTTACGACGCCCGTCACCCGATAGGCGAAGTGGAAGATCCCGAAGTGACCGACGAAAAGGACGATTTCCTTAACAAACTCATTATCGGTTCTAAGGCAGTTTCGGTCAAAAAAGTAGCAAACGGCGACTTTGCGGGTTCGTATAAGATCAGAAGTCAGATAACGGCTTCCAGCGGAACGATTTCTTTCAACGATATTCACAATATCGCGTTTGAACCGCAGGGATTCTTCACCGAAGGATATCATTATATTAAGTTCGATATTTATATCGCAAGCGGCAACGGTCTCGGAATCTGCAACTGGATTAAGGGCGTAGACGGCAAAGCGGACGTTAAACTCGAAACGACTATCACCCCGGATACCGCCACGCACGACACAGTTCGCATTTACAACGAAAGAGGAAATCTCTCCGCGCTTAAACAGGGCGGCTGGTACACCGTTCTCGTCGACGTGCCTTACGATGAAAACAATCTGCCCGAATGGGATCTGTTCTATATCGGTTTGCCCGGCTCCAAATACGTGCCTGCGATCGGATACGTCAGAAACTTCGAATATCTCAAAGCCGACCCCGAAATCGTCGGCGATAGCAGCAAAATCGCGCAGGAATTAACTACGGCGGCAAGCCTCGTTAAGCAGGCGGAAGCGATCGACGGCGTTGAAGAGGCGTATCTCTATACGAACAACACCGCAAACTGGTACGCCGGCAGACTTGACTTTAAGCCCGAAACTTACTATAATAAGGCCGTCGCGCTTAAAGTAAGATATAACGACGCGGCTCGTTTGTTCTTCTCTATAAACTACGTCAACTCCTATGACAGAAACAACTGGACGTTCGATAAGAACATTCACCATTTCACTCTTAGCGGAGAATACGTCAAAACACCCGTCGAAAACGTCTGGTACGAACTCGTTATCGATCTCACCGCTACGGGAAACAGAGACTGGATGAATTATATCACTATGGACGCAACCGGCGAAACCGGCAAGGGCGCGTACATTGCGGATCTCAGAATTCTCGACGAACGTCCGTTCGATATTCCCGAAGAAGACACCTCGAACATCGCGAAGTATATCGCCCGCGCAGACGAATCGACTATAGAAAAAGTCGGAACGTATGAAGGCGTAGAAAACGCGTATAAGTATACGAATAACGGCAACTGGTACACCGGAAGAATCAGCATCGACGTAAACGCGTTCAAAGGCAAATATATCTCGATAAAAATTCGCAACGAACATACCGGAACGTTCAATCTGTATCAGAATCAAAAATCCGTAACAAGTTGTTCTTACGCCAAGATTTATAGTCTTTCTGGCAAAAAAATTACCGAAATGCTTAAAGATACCTGGTACGAAATCGTTTTGGATTATACCGGAATCGCTCCCGAAGAATCTTACTGGTGCAGTTACCTCGAGGGTACAAGTCCGTTAATTACCTACCTTGCAGACTTGCAGATTCTCGATGAAAATCCCTATCCTGAAGAAAATCCGGATCCGGAAGTAACTAACATCGATATGATGATATCGAGAGGAACGATTGAGAAACAGGATGGAAAAGTTGACGGCGTTGCAAACGCGTATCTTTACACGAACAAATCCGGTAGTTTCTACGAAGACGTAATCGGTTTTGACTTATCAACTCTTGTTACGAAAGGCAAAGTTACGATGCTGAAAGCAAAACTTAACGGTTCGGCGACGGTCAATTACAGCATCGATTGGGTGAATTCCGTTCAGAAAGGCAGCGGTTGGACGTTTGATAATAATATTTATTATCGTACGTTGAAAGGAGATAAGGTTTCCGCGCTTTCTGCAGATGAATGGAGATATATCGTCATCGACCTTAGCGGTTTAACCAACTGGGTAAACTATATCTGCGTCAATCCGAACGAAAGTATGTATATCGCCGATTTGCAGATTCTCGACAAAGATCCGTTCTTCTCGGTTATCGATAAATATCTCAGCGCGCCGGAAGCGGCGACTATGGAAAGAGTCGGAACGTTTGAAAACGTCGAAAACGCGTATAAGTACACGAATACAGGCAACTGGTGGTCCGGCAGACTTGACGTTAAAACTGCGGATTTTGCCGGCAAGTATGTTTCCGTTAAAATTTATATCGATTATAGCGGAACGTTCATACTCGGCGAGCAGGCTGCGGCTATCGGCGAACTCGCGCACGTGAAAATTTATAATCTGCAAGGCGAAGAGGTTCCCGCTCTTTCGCAAGGGGTTTGGTATGAGGTCGTTATGGATTATACGGCCACAACTCCGGAAACCTGGTGGAGCAGTCGTATCGAACCGTCGTCAACGATAATAACTTACCTTGCTGATCTTCAGATACTGGATGAAAATCCTCACGCGGCAAACGCATAACAAACAAAACTCGTTACGGGGGACGCAAGTCCCCCGTATATTTAACAGAATATGGAAGCAATAAAAGAAAATACCGTTTCCGCAAAAGGGCAACTCGTCAATTCCGATTCGCTCAGATTTTACGGCGACGAAAACGCGAAAATCAAAATACTCATCGTCGGCAATTCCATCACCCGCCACGGCGTTCTGCCGTCTATCGGCTGGTATCATGATTTCGGTATGGCGGCATCGGCGGAAGAGAACGATTACGTGCATCTCCTGATGAAAAAATGGAGGGAGAGAAACGTTGACTTTTTTCTTGCCGTTAAGCAAGCCGCCGCGTGGGAAGTAAAGGTCAACGAAGGCAGAGCGGAAGAGGAAAACTTTGAAGATCTCGCCTGTTTTAAACCCGGTTTTATAATTTTCCGCCTGGCGGAAAACGTTTCGACGGAGATCGACGGCGAATATTTTTTAAACGCGCTCGACGATCTTATCAAAAAACTTAACAAAGGCAACGGCGAAGTGATTTACACCACTTCGTTCTGGAAAAATAAAACCGTATCGGACGCGATACGGAAAAAAGCGGGAGAGGGCAGGCTCGTCGAACTCGAGGACTTAGGCGAGGACGCGTCCATGAAGGCTTACGGAAAGTTTGAACATTCCGGCATTTGCGCTCACCCCGGAGATAAAGGTATGGCGGCGATAGCCGATCGGATAGACGGCGCGCTTCAAAGGTGGTTCTGATATGTCGAACGAAAGACGGATTTACAAAAATTATTATATGACGGACAGGGCGTACGTCGATATTTCCCAAGCCGCGGCAGGCGAAAACGTGGGCAAACTCGGAATGACGAAAAAGATTCTGTGCTGGCCTAAAAAGACTTACGACGGCGACGCCGCGCTCGAACTGATTCCGCAAAAACAGGGCGAACCTTTTTCCGTGACCGTTCCGCTCGGCGGAAAGGATTTTTCGGATAAGGACGCGCTCTCGATCGCCGTGAACGGCGCAACGCCGTGCGATATGATTAAAATCGAAGTTTACGGCGCGAACGGCGAAAAAAGCGTTGACGAAATCAACTTTTTCAACGACAGGTGGTCGAGATTGCTCGTTTCTCTTGAGGGAAATTCCGCCGTCTGCGCCGCGGAGAAAATGGTTGTTTCCTTTTACAGCGTGAAAGGAATCCCGGTGGAAAACGAAAACGCTTATATCGGCGAGATTTACTTCGGAAATATCGTCGATTTCCGCTTTGAAAGAGGCGATTTCGTCAGAAATTTTTCCGGCGGCGGCAAATTGACCGGCGGCAAAATTCCGACGGAAGACGGGCGGGCGACCGGCGGCGGAACAACAGGTTCGGACGGCTTTCTGGAATATGAATTTTCCGACTTCGAGCCGCTTGTTTTTCCGGCGTTTTCAAAGGCGAGATATTCCGTTTTAAACGCCGTTATTTCGATAAAGGACAGTTTGAGAATAACCGCCGAAAACCTCGGCGGATGCGAAGATTTCAGGCTTTACGTTCTGACGGACAAAAAGAAGAAATTTACGAAAAAAGGCGTTTCGTTCAGGCTTGAAAAAGGCGGAATAAAAACGACGATCGTTCCGATAGAGAGCCTCGTTTCGTCGGCAGGCGAGCGGCTTGCGGGCATAAAAATAGAGCCTTTGCGCAAAGCGGGAAAAATCAGATTGTTCGAGGTCGCGCCGTCGCAGGAAAAGGATATTATCGGCGACGATTTCGCCGTGGCGTTTATGAATAAAAAGCCCGTCGCGGTTAAAAATCCGTATCGGGTGAAAATCGCGGGCAAAACTTATTACGCGAAAGATTTCGGCGCGAAAGGCAACTTTTACGATAACGATACCGAAGCGATTCAGCGCGCCGTTGACAAAGCGGCGGGCGAGGGCGGCGGAAAAGTGGTTCTGAAAGACGGTTGTTTCGTCGCAACTCATATCGTGATGAAAAGCGGCGTGGAACTCCGTATCGACGAAAGCGCGACGCTCGTTCAGAGCGAAGTTCCCGCGCATTACGCCTATCCCGTCGCTTACGAACACGATAATTTTTACTATTCCATTCAGTGGGCGCACAACTTCCTCGTGCATAACAAGCCGCTCGTTTACGGCAACGGAATAAGCCGCTTCAAAGTTACGGGCAAAGGTCGGATAAGAATGGCGGATACGGGGAGCGAGGCTCTTTGCGGCGGCTGGCCGTATTACGATATTCACTGTAATTCGCTCATCCACATTATCCCGATAATGTTCAACAAATGCACGGACTTCGAGGTGAGCGGGGTTACAATCGTGCGGGCGAACAGTTATCATCTTTTCACGGCGCACTGCAAAAACGCGTTTATAAACGACCTGAAGTTTATCGATCCGAGGTGTTTAAGCGCGGACGGCATAGGGATAAACGGCTCTAAAAATTACCTTATCGCGAACGTGACGATGGTAACGAACGACGACGGCGTAACTCTGAACCCCGGCTATATCGACCCGCGCGGCTACGACGGCAATTATTGGGATTGCACGCCCGGCGCGGACAATTCGATAGATAACGTCGAGATTTGCTTTAGTTACATCAACTCGGCTTACGGCGGATGGGGAAAGGCGATAGCGTTCATTCCGTGGGGAAAATCGGGCGAAAATCAGGAATTCGAGATGACGGAAAACGTTTTCGTTCACGATTGTGTTTTAAAAGGCGGATGCGCCGTCGGAACCTGGTGCGACGATCCCTATCACGGCAAACAGCCGTTTGACGGCACGGAAACGGACGATTATTCGCCGGTGGCGGATATCACTTTCCGCAATAATATTTATCTCTCTAAATGCGACTTGTTGACGGTTAAAGTGACGAATATGGTTTCGGATAACGAACTGAAATCTTCCGTAGAGGTCGTAAACGGCGACTTTCACGACAGATTATGTAACTGGAAGCGAAGCGGCGCGGTTGAATTTTTGCAAGGCGAGGGCTTTGTTCGCCTTGGCGGCAACGGCGGGAACATTAAGGGCGCGGAAAACGGCGCTGCGGCGGAAAACATTGAAAACGGGGAGATCAGGCAGATTCTTTCTTCCGAAAAGGGAAATAACAAATTTGCCGCGGAAGTTCTCGGGAAAGGCGTTTTGTTTGTCGGCGACGAGAAAACGCCGTTCGACGTGACCGAAAAAACGGTTATAACGGTCGAAAAGCAATACCGCTCGGTGAAAAATATCGCCGTGGGCGTTGCGAGCGACGGGAAAGCGATTGTTTATAGAATCGAAAAGCAGTAAAAAGCATAGGCATTGCATTCCTTATCACTAATTACCGAAAAGGCGTCTTTTTCGCTATTTTCCGCGACCGTTCGGGCGCAGTACGTCCAGTACAGCAACCCTCACGTTCGCAAAAAATCATCAAAAAATGCGCTCTTTTCGGTGCGAAGCATTTTTGCGGATGAGAAACCGACCGCATTGCGGCTCGTTTAGGCAAGGCAAACGCCCGAAGTTGTACTTGCCGTACTACGAGCGGCGTTTAACGCCGCATAAATCGGTTTATCACCGCAAAAATAACTAGTGATAAGGAATGCAATGCCTAATAAAAAGCGGTTCTTCGGATTTTCGGATCTTCGGAAACGCTTTTTTTGTTGTTTTTTTATAATTCGCGCAGACGCAAACGTCAGAACATAAATAAAATTGTCGCCGCGAGCGAAATCACGATCTGAACGAGTTGGAGCACGGTCGGCTTTTCGCGATAAAAAAGGAAAGCGAGCAAACTCGAAAAAAGTATTGTCGCGCCCGTGATGAGCGGATATTGCGCAACCGCAACGACGTGCTCCGCCGCGACGGACGACATGAGAAAAGCCGTTCCGTTTACCGCGCCGAACGCCGCTCCGCACCCTATCGCTACGGGACGGAAAAGGATGACGGGTTGTTTTTCTTCGTTCTGCGTTTTATCGCTTTTGCCTGACGCCGTCGTCAACGCGAACGCGGCAAGCGAGATTACGAACTGAATTCCGTAAGTGTAAAAAGTGAATTCCGCGCCGAGCGCCGCGCCTTCTCTGACGGAATTGAATTTCGAGAGCGTGGAACTGAGTCCGTTAAGAATAAACAAAAACACGCACAAAACGTAAAAAAATACGGAAGTCTTTTTCTTTGTGTCGCCGTCGGTTTGCGCTTCTCCGGCGTTTTTATTCTTTTTGCCGAAAAAAACGGGCAGGCAGAGCGCGATAATCATAATCGCCACGCCGATGAGATTGCAGCCCGAAACGCTTTCTTTCAGAAAAACGATGCCCGCGAAAAACGGAACGATCATACCGCCGAGCATTAAAAACAGCGAATAAACGGCAATGTCGCCGAGTGCGAGGGTTTTTATACCGATCGCGCTGCTTAAAATATTGACGAGCGAAAGCCCGAACGCCATACACAGCGAAAACGGATTAAGGTTGAAAACCGTTCCGGATGAAACCAGTTTTATTATAAAGAAAATCACGCCAGCAAAAAGCGAGTAAAGCAGACTGAACGACAATGAAGCCCGAACTGTTTTGCCGTAATTTTTTTCAAAGGCTTTCGTCACCATGAACTGCGAGCCGAACAAAAATGACGCTCCGATAAGCATTGCGTAGTACATAATCGGTTTTTAATCTCCGTAAATAAATAGTTTGTCTTTGTTTTCCTTGGCGGCAGGTTGTATCTTCGCGTCGGAGGGGTTTTCGGATGCGTTGTAATAAGGAACGATTTTCCGCAAATGTACTTCGTTTTCTTTTTCCGTCGAGCGGAAAGTAATCTGCATAAGAGCGATTTTTTTCCTTAAATCTCTCGGGAGCGGGAAGTCGCCCTCGCGGATATCTATTGCCGATGATAGGTCAAAATCAAGATTAATCGACTTATCGGCGGGGATTTGATAATTTCTTTGTTTGTTTCCGTTTATTTGCGGAACAATGAAAAACTGTTTTCCGTCGCAGGTTCTGAAGTGAATTCCGATAAGCGTTATCGGCTTTTCCGCTTTTAACGTAACGGAAAGTTTATCGTATCGATCGAGATAGTGCGGCTGGTTCACGCGGAGAATATTCGGGCAAAGCCCCGCCATGCACGAGGCGTAAGGGTCGTAAGGTATCGACAAAATAACTTCGCCGTCGCCGTAAGAAACCCGGGCGAGTTTGCTGCCGAAAATTTCGCTCGCGCGGTAACAATCGCGGTAGCCTGCGCCCCCGCCGAGGTCGCCGAACGAGTTTTCGTACATTTTCTCGCGGGCGAAAAACGCGGGGTTGAATTCTTCATAAAAAAGTTCGCCGAAGTATTCCGTTTTGTCGCGATAGGGAAGAACGGGGAGAATAAGTCCGTTTTCCGTTTTCGCGGCAAGGTTGCAGACGTCGTTATAAAGGAAAAAACCGTAAGTCAGCCGCGACGGTGAAGAAATATACGGAGATGAAACGACAATTTCGCGGTCGCCGACGATTTTTGCGTCCGCCGCGACGAATTTTCCGTCGTTTCCGACGAATTTTGCATCCGCCGCGACGAATTTTCCGTCGTTTCCGGCGAGCGCGAACCCGAAAAGATCGCGACCGTCCGAAGAGAAAATGCGAACGCAGTCGCTTAACCTTACGAAAGCCTTTCCGTCTTTATAATCTACGGACGAAATTTCGGGGCAACGGGCAGGTTTGTTTTCGATGAAGTTCAGGCGGCAAAGATCCGCCGCGCGCCCGGCATGCTCGCGTTTTTCAACGAGGTGAATGGGGTGGCACGTTCCTTTTCCGTCGGGAATAAGCCATTTCTGAGATAAATCGAAAAGCGGACAGCGGATAACGCCGTTTCGCGCTTTTTGCGCGATCGAATTTGCTTCGTTCACGAAGTTTACGCTGAATTCGTCATACCCTTCGATGCCGATATCCATCAGCAAAAAATCCATTGTTCCGCGCAATAAGTCGCGGTATAAGTCGATTAACTCTATCAAAAGCGGCGGATATTCGGCGCAGGTCGGCGCGCCCGTCCAGGCAACGCTCTCTCCGAGATACCACACGACGCCGCGGAAAGCAAGCCCTTTGAGCGGACGGATTTTTTCATAATATAAAGACCCCGCTTCGGTTTTTCCGTCGCAAACTTTGATTTCCGAGCGGAACGCGGGGAAGTTGTCGAAGCGTTCGCTGGGGAGCCAGTGAGTGATGTTCGAGCCGCCAACGGCAACGTTGAAAACGCCCACGGGATAATCGCTGTGTTTCTGCATTTCGCCCGCAAACAAAAAGGAAAAACCCGCCGTTTCGAGCGCGGCGGATTTATCGTCGGGCGTGTTCCATTTAACTTCGGCGAGCGGCTCGCCGTCCTCTTGCTGAAGTCCGAAAAAGCCCGCGCCGTTATACGCACTTTTTGTGTTGGGAAGATCCGCAAACCTGAAAGCGGAGTTTTTGAACTCTTCCGTCGCTTTGTCGCAATCGGAAAGATATTTAAGTTTCAGTTCGAGGTTGGATTGCCCCGCTCCGAGCCACACGTCGCCGAAAACCACGTCGCGGATTGTTTTCTCTTTCACGCCGTCTACATAAAAAATCAGGCTATAAGTCGATAAACCGCCTTTTATCGGCGGAATTAAAACGGAAAAATCCCCGTTTTCGTCGGCTCGGACGCAAAAAGAAAGAGTTTCTTTTTCGCAAAGGTCGGCCCTTACTTCGGCAAGCGGTGCGGTTTTTCCCGCTATCGAAAATTCGCTGTCCGCCTGAATGACGCACCCGTCCGTGAAGTATCCGTTTATTTTAATCATTTTATTAAGATGTTTTCTCCGTATTTTATTCCCGTTTTAAAATCGCTCAAAGAAGTTGCTTTTCTGCCGTCGAGCGTAACGTTTTCAAACGTGACGTTTTTGATTTTGTGTTCTTCGTTCGCGCCGCTTATTTCGATAACGGGCAGATCCGGAGCGTTGTGAACGCGGATATTTCGATAAACTATGTTTTCGATATGTCCGTATTCGTTGCCGACGGAATATTCGAAGTGGCGGAAAATTCCCAGCCCGATAAGCGTCGGGAAGTACGGCTCGTCGCCCGGAAGATAGGTTTCGCCGTCCTTTTCCTGATACTGAGGGGCGCGTTCGTCGCCGGCAAATTCGAGATCTATGTCCTCGTAAGTCACGTCGCTTATTTTCGCGTAGTCCGCGCAACCTATATGCAGAAAATCAAAATTTGTGCGGATAACTTTGCAACGGCGATAACGGATATCCGTGATTTTATCCGCGCAGGTTTCCAGCCCGATTTCCATCGCATGCCCCCAGTCGCACCAGAAAACGCAGTTTTCAATCAGGGTGTGTTCGCAGTTTGTTCTCACGTTTCCGTCGCCTTTCACGCAGACGCAATCGTCGTAAGTGCGGAAAAAACAGTCGGAAACGCGCGTGTTGCGGCAGTTCTGCATATCCACGCCGTCGGAATTATACCGCCAGCAACCGATTATTTTGATGTTTTCGCACACGAATCCGTCCACGTTGACCGCCGAAACGTTATAGCAAAGCGAATCGCGCAAGATAGGTCCGTCTATCGTGACGTTACGGCAGTTGCGGATCGAAACGAAGTGCTTTCTTTCCGCGTTCATCACGTCCTTTTGTCCGTCGCCCGTTTCGACGTCGAACAGAATTTTCTCTTTTGATTTCGAGTTATCGAGAATCCCGCGCCCGCAGATACGAACGTTTTCGGCGTTTTCGGCAACGATATTGCAGTAAACCACCGCGTCCTCGTCAACGAAAAGCGTTTCGTCGGAGCGGAGAACGATTTCGCCGACGTCGAAAGTTCCGTGGCGAAAAGCGATTACTTTTTCGCGAGGCGAAAATTCGTAAGTTTTCGGCTTATCGAAAAACAGATGCAGATTCTGATGAGCGTCGCCGAGTTCGAAGGAATACGCGCCGTGTTCGGTAAGCGTGAAACGATATCCGTTTTCCGTAATATCGACGGACACGCGCGACGATATCGGGCGGACGATCGGCTTGCCGGTTTTTTCGCTTTTTATTTCGACGGTGACCGCCTTTTCGTTTTCAAACCGGGCGAAATACGATTTTTCCCGCTGGGAAATTTCTCTTTGATGCCCCGGCCAACGGCGGTTGATTGGCGCGGCGGAAACGTAATGCTCGTAAACGTGCGCTTTTTCGCCGTTGACGGTAACCATATAAAACACGGATTCTTTTTCGTTGTTCAGAACGGGTATATTCATAATTTTTGACGGTACTCCGATTGTAATATGTTTCATTATACACCAAAACGCGCGCGGCGGATATTCTTTTTTTAGCAAGATTTTATGTTTTTTTAGCAAGATTTTATGTTTTTTTAGCCGATTTTTTCGGATCGGTAAAAAGAGTTGAAACCGGCTTGTATGCTGTGTTATAATGTGCTAAAAATAACGACGATTTTAAAATCGCCGCGAGTTTGCGGAGGGAATATGACGGATATCTTGATTTTTTCGGGGCAAAGCAATATGCAGGGACAGACGGAGAGCGACCCGATGGACAAACCTGTCGCAGGCGCTTCGGAATACAGGCTGCTTACCGACAGTTTCGTTCCGCTGAAAAACCCCGTCGGGGAAGATATCGGCGAACTTCTGCTTGCTTCTCATCTCGGTCACGGCTCGCTCGTTCCTTATTTTGCGGAAAGTTATTGCAGAGTCGGCGGCAGAAAAGTCGTGTGCGTTCACGCGGCGAAAGGCGCGACGATAATTTCGCAGTGGCTTCCTTCGCGCGAAGAAGGGAAAGAGAGATACGCCGCCCTTCTGAAAAAGGCGAAGGCGTGTTTTGAAAAAACGACGGACGAGATAGGGAACGTGTTTTTCGTGTGGTTGCAGGGCGAGAGCGACGCTCTTGCAGGAACGACGGAAGATGATTATCTTGCGATGCTTCGCGAATTAATCGCCGACCTGAAAAAAGATTTGGGGATAACCGCCTTTATGATTATCAAAGTCGGCTATTTTGCTTCAATGTTCGGACGGGAAGATGCGGACGAGGCTATTATGCGCGCGCAGGAAAGAGCGGCGGAAGAGGGAACGGCGATTATGCTTACGGACGTCGCGACGGAACTTTCACGCGAAGAAAAGAATCTCAATCCGGACGCGGCGGGGCATTTCAACAACGCCTCGATGAAAATTATAGGTCGGATTGCCGGCGAAAACGCAGCGAAAAAGACGAGCGGGGTAAAATAAGAAACAATCGGTTGCCGGACAAGATTAAACCGCGCCGTGCCAAAACTCCGTGAAATTATTATGCGCGAAAACGCTTGACAATAAATTCTCCGTTTGGTATAATCTATACGCTTTTAACGCTGAGCCTTTGGGCAAAGGAGGGTTGAGGATATGTCCACTATCAGAGTCGGTGAAAACGAATCGCTTGATAACGCGCTTCGCAGATTTAAGAGAAAGTGTTCGAGAGACGGCATAATCGGTGATTTGCGCCGTAAAGAACATTACGAAAAACCTTCCGTCAGACGTAAAAAGAAGGCGGAGGCAGCGAGAAAGAGAAGCATTAAGGGCTGATTTTCTCAAACCAAAACCAAACCGCGGGCATAAATCGTCCCGGTCGAAAGAGTTTTTTACACCCGAAGAAATTATCGGGTGTATTTTTTTGCCCGAAAATCTTTTTGACAGGAGTGAGTGATATAATGGCAATCGCAAAAAGCATCAAATCGGCGGCAAAAGAGGCGAAACAACGCTTAAAATCGAGATTTTGGGAGGATTATCGCAGAGAGGTGGAAAGCGGCGTTAAAAAAGCCGAAGCGGAGGGGTTAGCCCCTTCGGGAGTGGAAAATTACTTCAGAAAAATGGTCGTGCGGACGGTGAACAAGCCCGCCGAAAACGAAGAGGCGTTTTATAACGAAGTGAAAACAATGCTGGATGAGGAGGGAGCGAAGCCGTCCGACGCGCTCGACAGGCTTATGGATAAAAAACTTTTTTATTCGCTCGATTACGTTCAGCGCGAGCGATATCTTTTCGTTTTATCCGAAAAATATCTGGCGTGTCTGTCGCGTTACGACGAAGAAAGGGGAATCGAAAAACGCCTCGGCAGATAATTATGCCGTCGGTATAAAAGGCGGATAAATATTTTGATTGGGATTTAAAACGGCGGATAATCGACTTATAGACGGTTATTCTGGTTGCAA
>URKE01000008.1 GCA_900548285.1 uncultured Eubacteriales bacterium
AATTATTTTTGCATAATATATTCGTCAATCGCTTTGGCGGCGGTTTTACCCGCGCCCATAGCAAGAATAACCGTAGCCGCGCCCGTTACCGCGTCGCCGCCGGCAAAAACTCCCTTTCTCGTCGTTTCTCCGTTTTCGCCTGCGGTTATGCACATATGAGAATTCGTTTCGATTCCTTCGGTTGTGGAAACGATAAGCGGATTCGGCGAAGTTCCGAGAGCCATGATAACGCAATCCGTATCGATAATTCTGCCGGCCCCCTCTTTGACAATCGGCTTTCTTCTTCCGCTTTTATCTGGTTCGCCGAGCGTCATTCCGACAACTTCCATTCCCGTGACAAAATCGCTTTCATCGACAATAATTTTTATGGGATTAGTTAAAAACTCAAACTTAACGCCCTCTTCCTTCGCGTGGAAAACCTCTTCTTTTCTTGCAGGCAGTTCCTCTTCGCCGCGGCGATATACGACGGTGACGTCCGCGCCGAATCTGAGCGCCGTACGGGCGGCATCCATCGCAACGTTTCCTCCGCCGACAACCACAACCTTTTTTGCCTTAAAAACAGGCGTATCGGAATTTTCGTAGAAAGCGCGCATAAGGTTGCTTCTCGTCAAAAATTCGTTAGCGGAAAAAACGCCTTTCGCCGTTTCGCCCTCGATACCCATAAAACGCGGCAAACCCGCGCCGCTCCCGATAAAGACAGCCGAAAAACCCTCTTTTTCAAACAAATCGTCTATCGTGACCGATTTCCCTATAATAACGTTCTTCTCAAAACAAACGCCGAGACGTTTCAGTTTTTCGATTTCTTTAAAAACCACTTTTTCTTTAGGCAGACGAAATTCGGGGATTCCGTAAGTCAGCACACCCCCGAACTCGTGTAAAGCCTCGAAAACCGTAACGGGATATCCTTTTTTTATAAGGTCGCCCGCGCAGGCAAGCCCCGACGGTCCGGAACCTATCACAGCAACTTTTTTATCTTTTTTTTCTTCGGTTTTCAGGTTGCCGTAACCGTTTGCGTTCGATTTGTCGGCAACGAACCGCTCGAGTTTTCCGATAGAAACCGCATCGCCCTTTATCCCTCGGACGCATTTGCCCTCGCATTGCGTTTCCTGCGGGCAAACCCTTCCGCAGACGGCGGGAAGCGCGGAACTTTCCGAAATGATTTCATAGGCTTTTTCGATGTTTTTGTTCTTGACTTCGGCTATAAACGACGGAATGTCTATCCCGACAGGACAACCCGAAACACACGGCTTATTCTTACAATTAAGACATCTTTCCGCTTCGGAAACCGCCTCTTCATCCGAATAACCAAGGCAAACTTCCTTAAAATTCTTCGCTCTTATCTCGGCAGGCTGTTCGCCGACCGGAATTCTTTTGGTTTTATCAGTCATTTTCGCCTCCGCAAAACCCGCAGCCGCCGTGGTGCGTTTCGCCCTCTTTCGCTTTTAAATACGCTTTGCCTTCTTCCTTTTTATAAAGCGACATACGCTTTACGCACTCGTCGAAATCAACTTTATGCCCGTCGAATTCGGGACCGTCTACACAGGCGAATTTAACCTCGCCGCCGACCGTTAATCTGCACGCGCCGCACATTCCCGTCCCGTCGACCATTATGGGATTCATGCTGACAATCTGCTCTATGCCGAGTTTTTCGGTAAGAACGGAAACGAACTTCATCATTATGACGGGACCTATCGCCACGCAAAGATCGTAACTATTGCCGTTTTTTACAAGTTCGGAGAGTTTATCTGTAACAAGACCTTTAAATCCGTAACTGCCGTCATCCGTGCATACAAAAATGTTTTTCGCGTATTTTTTCATCTCGCTCTCAAGGATAACGAGATTTTTCGTCTTCGCGCCGATAATAACGTCCGGCGAGAAGCCTCTTTCCGCAAGATATTTAACCTGAGGGAAAACGGGAGCCGTACCGACTCCGCCGGCAACGAAAACAATATTTTTATCTCTTAACTCGTCGTCGCTTTTATCGATAAGTTCGGACGGATTACCCAACGGACCGACGATATCTTCAAGACAATCTCCGACAGAAAGTCTGCTCATTTTCAAAGTCGTCGCGCCGATAATCTGAACGACAAGCCTGATCGTTCCGTTTTCTCTCGAATAATCGCATATCGTGAGCGGAATACGCTCGCCGTTTTTATCGGTTCTGACGATGACAAACTGCCCCGGAAGACATTTAGCGGAAACCCTTGGGGCGTGAACGTCCGTCATAAAAATATTGTCGGACAAAAAATCTTTTTTTACTATTTTATACATTCCAAACCTCTGTTTTAATCATTATATATTTTTTTATCCGCAAAGTCAATCGGGAGAAACAAGGCGTAAAATAAAAAAAGCGTATTCTCGAGAACACGCTTTTTGTTTTTTATCTTTCCTCTCGGAAGTAATTTATGCCGAGCGATGCCGGCGGCTGAATTTTTTTGCTGCCCGTTATGCTTACGGCAAGAAGAACGACGACCGTCACGACGTAAGGAATAAGCCCTAAAAGCGCGTTCTGCGCCGCGGAATTCAATCCAAGTTTAGTACTTAACGAATCGAGAGTTCCGAAAACAACCGAACCGATAATCGCAAAACCGGGATTCCACAAACTGAAAATAACGAGCGCGATCGACAACCAACCGTAAGACTCTATAGTTGAATAGTTTTCATACATACCCTGCGCAAAGTCCATAACGTAGAACAGTCCGCCAAGTCCCGCGATTGCAGAACCGATAAGAATGGCAATGTACTTATACTTGTTGACTTCTATACCGACTGCGTCTGCCGCGGCGGGATTTTCGCCTACCGCTCTGAGCCTTAAACCGACTTTCGTCTTTTTCAGTATTATAAGAGCCGCAACGGCAATAGCGACCGCGATATAGAAAAGCATTCCGTAAGATAAAAACAATTCGCCGAATGCGCCGAGTTTATCCGCAAACGGAAGCGACTTTGCTATATAAGTACTCGCCGGGCTTAACAGTTCGTGGTTTACGTAGTTATCCATTATAAACTGCGTAAATCCCGCGCCGAACGTTGTGAGAGCAAGACCGGAAATGTTCTGATTGCACTTTAACGATACGGTTAAAAACGCGTAAATTCCGCCGAGAATAGCCGCGAATAGCGCCGCGAAAACGATGGCGAACAATAAAAGCAGAATATAATTCGGGGCGTTAGGATTGGAAAGCGTGGACATATAAACAGAAACCCCGAGGCATCCTCCGGCTGTTCCGCCGCACATTATTCCCGGAATACCGAGGTTGAGGTGACCGGATTTTTCGGTTACGATTTCACCGACGCAACCGTAAATAAAAACAGCCGAAAATCTTATCGCGCTTTGCAAAAAAGATATCATAAATCACATACCCTCCTCTGTTTTCTTTTTCTTAAAAATTTTCTTGAAAAAATCGACGATTTTGAGATTTTTTCTGAAAACGACTTTATATTGAATAAAGAATGCGCACGCGATGATGAAGAAATAAACCAGACCGATAACAACGTTTGCCGTGGAATCGTTGGTAAGGGCGAAATCCATTCTTACCTGTTGCATACCGCTCGAAACAAACATAACGAGAGCGCACGTGAAAATCATCATCAAAGGATTGCAGTTTGCAAGCCACGTCGTCATAATCGCCGTAAAGCCCATGTTCTGAACGGTATTCGTTCCTATCGTGTGCGACATTGCTCCGGTGAGCATAAGACCGACGATACCGCATATTGCGCCCGATAAGCAAAGGGTTCTGATGATTACTTTTTTAACGTTTATACCGATATATCTCGCCGTATTCGGGCTGTCGCCGACGACCGAAAGTTCATACCCGTGCTTGCTGAATTTCAGATAAATCCACATAAACAAGGTGATGAGCGCGCCGACTATAATCGTGAGCAGATAAGGATTTCCGATTTGCGGAATATTTCCGTATGGAATAGGTTGAAGGTTTCCCGATCCGCTTTTAACCCATACCGCAACGAAAAACGTTACGAGTCCCTGAGCGATATAGTTCATCATCAACGTTAAAAGAGATTCGTTCGTGTTAAAAAACGCTTTGCACAGCGCGGGGATAACCGCCCATATCGCGCCCGCAACGATACTCGATATTACCATAAACAGAATAACGAGCCCGTCGTTCATTTTTCCGCCGAGATAATACATGCAGGAAATGGTGGCAAGTCCGCCTATAAGAACTTGTCCGTTTGCGCCGAGGTTCCAGAACTTCATTTTGAACGCCGGAACGATCGCCATCGAAACGCCGATCAACAGCGCGGTTTGTTGCAAAAAGTACCAGATTTTACGGGACGAACCGAAAATTCCGCTGAAAAGCGACATGAAGAACGAGAACGGATTACCCTCGCCTCCCGACGCTATAGTACAGATAAGTCCGCCTAAAAACAGGGAAAGGACTATCGAAATCGCGTATATCGCAAATTTTTTCCGGAACGTTATTTCGTCGCGTTTTGCAACGTGGAAGAGAGGTTCTTTGACTTTTTTGTCGTTTACACGAGCGGTTTTTACGTCGCTTTTATTCATTCTCGGCAGCCTCCTCTTCCTTTACTTTTTCCCACTGCTCTTCCGTGAGATTACTATCCTTCGCGATACCGAAATTCTTTTCTTTTTTCTCTTCGGTAAGGTCGAGCGAACCGGTCATCATAAGCCCGAGTTCTTCTTTCGTCGTTTTGTCGGCGTGAACGATACCCATATTTTTGCCGTGGCAAAGCACCATTATTTTATCGCAAAGAGCAAGCATAACGTCGAGATCTTCGCCGATGAAAAGAATACCCGTGCCTTTGAGTTTCTGTTCGTTTAAAATATCGTAAATCGTGTACGCGGAGTTTACGTCAAGACCTCTTACGGGGTAAGCCGTGATGATGACGTTCGGCGCGGATTCGATTTCTCTTCCGACCAGAACTTTCTGAACGTTACCGCCCGAAAGTCTTCTTACGGGAGTTTCCGTAGACGGAGTTGCGATTTCGAGTTTTTCAACGAGTTGTTTCGCCTTTTCTCTCGCCGTCGCCCTGTCTACGAAAGCGCAAGGTAATTTATTGATAAATCCGCTTATCGAATTGAGTACTTTTTTGGACGTCTTTTTAAATTTTTTGTCGGTGTCCTTGATTTCTAACTTTTTGATATGGAATTTGCTTTCTCCGTAAGTTTTAAGCATAACGTTGTCCGTTACGGAAAAAGACGGCGCCAAGCCCATGCCGAGTCTGTCCTCGGGAATGAAACTCATCGAAATTCCCTTTTCGATTATCGTTTTCGCGGGAAGCCCCAAAATGCTTTCGCCTTTGTGCATTATAAGTCCGCTCTGAACTTTTCTGAGCCCGGCAATCGCCTCGCAGAGTTCTTTTTGTCCGCAACCCGCAACGCCGGCAACGCCGAGAATTTCGCCGCCTCTTATATAAAAGTCAACGTTCTTTATGGCTTTGCTTCCGTCGTCGGAGTTGACGTTTAAATCTCTGATTTCCAGAAGAGGAAGTTTTTTCTCTACCTTAGGTCTGTCGATTTTAAGTTCGGTTTTCTTTCCGACCATCATTTCGGTAAGTTCGTTTCCGTTTGTTTCACCCGTTTTGACGGTGGTTACGTATTCGCCCTTACGAAGAACGGCGACTTCGTCCGAAATCTCCATAACCTCGTTCAACTTGTGGGTTATGATTATTATCGCCTTGCCGTCGTCGCGCATTTTGCGGAGAACGTCGAAAAGTTTCTCGGTTTCCTGCGGAGTTAAAACAGCCGTGGGTTCGTCGAGAATAAGAATATCCGCGCCGCGATACAAAACTTTCAGTATTTCAACCGTCTGTTTTTCGGAAACGGACATATCGTATACGTGTTTTTTTACGTCTATATTAAAACCGTATTTACCGGCTATCGCGCCGACGCGGGAGTTAACTTCTTTAATTTTAAGACCTCTGCTCTCGTTTACACCGAGAATTATGTTTTCGGCAGCGGTGAAAATGTCCACCAGTTTGAAATGCTGGTGAATCATTCCTATTTTATATTTGAAAGCGTCCTCGGGAGAATTGATGAAAACCTTCTCGCCGTTGATGAAAATTTCGCCTTCGTCGGGAGCGTATATTCCGCTGATGATATTCATAAGCGTAGTTTTTCCGCTACCGTTCTCTCCTAAAATGGCAAGTACTTCGTTTTTATAAACTTTCAGGTTAACGTTCTTGTTGGCAATCGTTTTGCCGAACGTTTTAGTAATATTTCTGAGTTCGATTGCAATCTGTTTTTCCAAGAGTCGCCCTCCTTGGGAATTTCTTTTCCGGAAACCTTAAATGTTTTTTAAAAGTTTAAGCATAGGCAGAGTTTTGCTCCGCCTATGCTTACATTGAACTTATTTGCGACGAAAAATATTATCAGTCATCGTACTTAACGTCTTCGCCGACAGAAATTCCGTCGATGACGATATCGAAGTAAGGAGCGGATCTCTTATCGGATTCCTTAAATACTCCGTTTACAACGACTTCGGTTTCACCTGCGTAATCTCCGAGGTCGATAACGTCCGCTTTGTATCCGGTAAGGTGTCCGTTTTCGTCCATGGTGATGTTTCCGGCTTTGGAGAACTTAGAAGTATCTGCTTTAGCGTTTTTAACGGTGAACTTCGAGCAATCGAATACGTTCAACTTGCCGCCTTCAAGCAAACCTTTAACTTCGTCGAGTTTAGCCTGAGTTCCTTCAGCGGCGGCTTTGCCGAGAGTGGTTATCTGAACGGAACCGGTGTGAAGGCTTCCGACGTAATCCTTGGGAAGTTTAGCGCCTTCTTTCATAACGCTGTCAATCATAAGTTCGAAATAAGGCTGCCAGTTGATCTTGGAAGCGATAACGAAAGTGTCTTGAGTTGTAGTTCCGTTGTAGAATACGTTGGGTACGCCTTTTTCTTTGCAAGCCGTGGGAACACCCATAGAGTCTGCGTGACCGGAAACAAGTTTGCATCCGTTGTCGATAAGAGCTTCGGCAGTGAGTTTTTCACCCTTTTCGCTGTACCACGAATAAGTGTATCTTACTTCCATGGTGACGGTGGGGCAAACGGATCTTGCGCCGAGATAGAAAGAAGTGAAACCGGAGATAACTTCAGCGTACGGATGAGCGCCGACGTAACCCATTTTGGCTTCTTCCGCGGTGAACTTGCCGGCGGCGATCATTTCGTTAAGTTTCAAGCCTGCGGCAACGCCTGCAAGATATCTTCCTTCATAAATAGAAGCGAAAGCGTTGTGGAAGTTTGCCGGAGTGTCGTTCGTGGCGTCGGCGTCAAGGCTGAGCGAGGACTTCGTTCCGGTTGCATGGCAGAAAGTGGTGTTGGGATATTCCTTGGCTGCTTTAAGCATATTTGCTTCGTGACCGAAGGAATCAGCAAAAACGGCTTTGTAACCTGCGTCGGCAAACTGAGCCGCTTTCTGGTAACAATCATCGCCTTCTTCGGGGATATCGGTTACGATAGTGTACTGTTTTTTCGTAAGACCTTTTGCTTCGCAAGCGGCTTTGAACGCGTCGATAAAGTTCTTGTCGTAAGAAGAAGTATCGCCGTGCAACGCAATGAGAGCGGCAATTTTTTCATCGCCCTTGCAAGAAGACGTGAAGCCGATCGTTCCGAATGCCATCGCTGCGACAAGCAACAAAGTTAAGAGTTTTTTCATTTACATTATCTCCTTTTTTCGCACTTTAATGCGATTTTTAGCAAATTTAAAAACAAATAAAAAATCCCAAAGAAATATCGCCGTATTATCTTCGGAATTTAACCGAGTCGTCGGTCATCTCGTCGATTAAAGCGAGAGATTCCACTCTGACTCCTTTGCTTCTTAATCTGTCCCCCGCGCCCTGAAAACCTTTCTCTATCGCTATCGCGCAGCCGACGAGTTCCGCCCCTGTCTGCTTAACGATATCCATAAGTCCTTCGAGCGCTTTTCCGTTAGCAAGAAAATCGTCCACGATAAGCACTTTATCGTCCGGGCCCATAACTTCCTTGCTTACTATAACGTTATATGTTCTTTTATGCGTAAAACTTTCGATTTCGGTAGAATACACGTCGCCGCGGATATTCTTCGTTTCTCCCTTTTTTGCAAAGACAACGGGAACGCCCATTTTATAGCCCGCAAAAACGGCTATGGCTATACCCGACGACTCGACCGTGAGGATTTTATTCACTCCGTCGTTTCCAAACAAACGCGCGATTTCTTCGCCCATCTGCATCAGAAGAGTCGTATCCAACTGATGATTGAGGAACGTACCGACCTTAACGATATTTCCGGGATATATCTTCCCTTCTTTTTCGATTCTTTCCTCTAAAATCTTCATGACTTTCCTCTGTCGTAAAATAAAATTGAAAACAAAAAAACAGGCTTTTAAAAACCTGTTTGCCAATGATAAACCTTTCGCCGAGAAAAAATTCAACGACGAAAAATATTCCCAATAGTCGCGACTTTTGCGGCGCGCGGTAGAAACATCTGAACCCTCATATTCAAATCTATATTGGCAACGGATATTCAATTTTTATATTTGCATTATAACTTACGCTAATGAGTTTGTCAAACGTTTTTATCGGCTTTTCGCAAAATATTTTTTTTATTTTTTCACTCCGTTTACAACGTCTTTACAATTATATAATGCGGCTTGAAATAAAAAAATTACCGCCAAAAAAATTGACATCGCGGCTTGAAAAGTGATAACATGTTTTTATGATTGCGATTATTGCGGAAAAGCCGAGCCTGGCGCGGAACATCGTTTCGGGCATAGGAGAAATGAAGAAAAAAAACGGATATTACGAAAATTCCGATTACATAGTCACCTGGGCGTTCGGTCACTTGTTTTCGCTTTGCGACGTGGAGGATTACGGCAGCGCGCCCTCCTCGAAAAAATGGACGCTCGACAACCTGCCCTGCTTTCCCGACAAGTTCCGTTTCAATCTTAAAAAAGACTTCGACGGGAAAGTTGACGACGGAGTTAAAAAACAGTTCGAAACGATTAAATATCTTCTCAACAGAAACGACGTTGACAAAATCGTAAACGCGGGCGACTCGGACAGAGAGGGTGAAATAATAGTGCGGCTGTGCGTTTCCAACGCTCTCGACAAGGACAAACCGTTTTACAGATTATGGTTGCCTGACCAGACGCCGCAGACCGTAGCGAAGGCTCTTTCGGAAATGAAAGAGGAAAAAGAATACGAAAATCTCGCCAACGAGGGTTTTTCGAGAACGTATATCGACTGGCTTTACGGCGTTAATCTCACGAGATACGCAAGCATAAAATCGGGTACTCTGCTCCGCGTGGGAAGAGTTATCGTGCCGATCGTGAAAGCGATTTACGACAGAGATTGCGAAATCGAAAACTTTAAACCCGAAACTTATTACGCTCTCGTTTCGCGAGCGAAAACCAACGGCGAAGTTATAGAACTCGTTTCCGGATATAAATTTTCGGATAAGGAGAAAGCGGAAAAATGTTGCGGCAGAATGAACGTTCTCGACGCGATAGTCACCGATAAAAAATCGAAAAAAGAAATACTTTTCCCCGGCAAACTCTACTCTCTCACCAAATTGCAGAATTTTCTCGGCAAAAAATATAAAATGCCGATGGAAAAAAGCCTTTCGATCGTTCAGAAACTTTACGAGAACGGCTACGTGAGTTATCCGAGAACAAACTCCGAATATCTCGCCACGAACGAAAAGGATAAAGTTAAGCAAATTATTTCGGGCGTTAAAAAACTCGGTTATCCCATCGTTTTCAAAGACAAGAAAACCATTTTCGACGACTCGAAAATCGAATCGCACTCCGCTCTTACGCCGACTTATAAAATCCCTGCCAAAACGGCGTTAAATGAAGAGGAATTCCTCGTTTACTCCGCCATTTTAAGGAGATTCGTGGCAGTTTTCTGCGAAGAAGAATGTTACGTGGAAAAATCGGAACTGACGATTTCGCTCGGAGGAAAAGAAGATTATTCGATAAAAGGCTCGATGATTCTCACCGAAGGCTGGACGAAATACGATGGCGGCGAAAGAAAGGATAAAATACTGCCGAAACTCGATAAAGGCGACAAAGTGAACGTCGATTTTCACCCCGAGGAAAAGCAAACGCAACCGCCGAAGCACTACACAATCGAAACTTTAAATAACTATCTCAAAAATCCGTTCCGGGACGAAAAATCGTCCGACGAAAGCGACGACGAAGATTATAAAGCAATTTTCAAGGGGCTTGAACTCGGAACTGAAGCGACAAGAACGGGAATCATAGACAACGCGAAAAAAAGCGGATACATATCGCTGAAAAAAGACGTTTACAACATCGAAAAAGGCGGCAGATTTCTCATCGAACAACTCGTCGATATGAACATCTCGATGGACAAATACAAAACGAGCCAATTAGGTCAGGCGCTCAAGAAAGTTTATCACGGCGAAATGACCGTTGAAGAAAGCGTTAAAATCGCCGAAAACGAAATCAAGGAAGTTTTCGATAACGACCGCAACGCCGGATCGGGATTCTTCGGCGACGAGATAGGCGTTTGCCCGAAGTGCGGGAAAAAGGTTACGCGCGGCAGATTCGCTTACGTCTGCGAGGGCGCGGACAACTTTGGCAATATAAAACACAACGGCGACGATACAAGCAGAAAAAGTCCTGATGACAAATCCGCTCCCGGAAAATGCGACTTTAAAATCAATCTGCACATTCTCGGTTGCGCTATCACGAAAGAACAAGCCGCGAAAATTCTTTCGGACGGAAGAACGGATAAACTCGATTTCATTTCCAAATCCGGAAAGAACTTTTCGGCAAGGCTCAAACTCGATAACGACAAAAAAATAATTTTCGACTTCACATAAAACCTTTCAAAAACGCCGATTACAAAAGGAATTTTTGTAATCGGCGTATATTTTTATTCTTACAGGGTTGCTTTGAATTTTTCGATTTCGTCGGCGTGATCGATTTCGTATTGTTTAATCGTATCGCCGTCGTCTAAAATCTTACCGTCGTACTTATCCGTCTGTTTTTCAAGCGTTATTTTTCCCTTCGAATCTATCGTGAGGATAATCGTACCTTGCAAATCCGTTCTGTAAATTTCGCTCCCGCATTTTACAAGATTATCGAGCGTACTCTTCAGCGGGTGTCTGTGTTTGTTTGACAATCCGCACGAAATGACGGAATATTCGGGTTTTACGAGAGATAAAAATTCTGGCGAAGTTGACGAATCGCTGCCGTGGTGAGCAACCTTTAAAACGTCGCAATCGACCATCGCGGGATTGCTTGTCGAGAACTCTCTTATGAAACTTTGCTCCGCGCCTTTCTTGCCCGTTTCGTACTCTATGTCGCCCGTAAACAGAATCTTTCTGTCGGCATACTCGAGCATGATAACCGCCGAAAAATCGTTCGGCGTAGTGAAATACTGATAATCGTTAAGGTTATCGGCGTACGGCATCACGAAATTGACCGTATACTCGTAAATCTCGCCGTCTTTACCCGTGAAACCGTTTGAAAAATCGGAATCGTCCTTAAAGAACTCCCAATAAGTCTGCTCTGCGTTAACGTTCGTTATGTAATCGTAATAAATATTGCTTGAATTTTTTATCTTTATGCCTTTGTTTAATTCATAAGGCAAGGCGGAAGCGGACTTATTTTCGGAGTACACGTACGGACGATACGACTTCAGTACGTCGTATTGCTCGTAAACATACGGCATAAGCCCGATATGATCGCTGTCCGGATGAGTTGCGACGCAATAATCGATCGTTACTTTGTTACCCTTTTCGTCGCGAAGATATTTATCGATTTTTGCCTTGCCGGCGTTTCTCTTTTCTCCGGTATCGATAAGCATATTCTTACCGTCCGGGAGTTCGATGAAAATGCAATCGCCCTGCCCGATATCGATGAAATATACCTTAAGATCTCTTACGTTATCCACCTCGGAATAGTTAACCGAAACGGATTCGCTTTCTTTTTTGAGAAAACCGAAATCGAACTTATACCCGTTTGAAATATAAAACACCGCGAGAACGATTACGGTTATTATGATGATGACAACCAGGCAGGCAACGAATTTCTGAAGTTCTTTTTCTCTTTTGTTTTTCTTTTTCGCCATACGTTATAACACCTTTATTACCGCCACTTTAAGATATAAACTCTCATCGTAACCGATAAACGTGGAATGATCTTTACCCTGCATCCTTATCTCGACGAGTTTTGCTCTCACTCCGCTTTCGATAACGCTCTCTTTTATCATCTGCAAAAACAGACCGAGCGTTAAGTGTTGCGAGCAACTGCACGTTACGAGATATCCCCCTTTTTCAACAAGTTTCAAGCCGTTTATATTTACGTCTTTGTAGCCTTTGTAACCCTCTTTAACCGTGTCCGCGGACTTTGTGAAAGCCGGAGGATCGAGAACGACCACGCCGAATTTGCGTTTGTCCTTTCTGTATTCTCTGAGTTTTTCGAAAACGTCCGCGACTTCGGTTTTTATATCCAAGCCATTCAGCGCGGCGTTTTCTTTGACGAGTTCAATCGCTTTCTCGCTTATATCGACGGCTGTGACTTCGGTCGCTCCGTATTTTTTCGCGCAGAGAGAGAACCCGCCCTCGTTACAGAAACAATCGAGAACCGTTTTCCCTTTAACGTAACATTTCAGGTTGTCGCGATTCTCTTTCTGATCGAGAAAGTATCCCGTTTTCTGCCCGTTTTCAAGGTCAACGACCATTTTCAGGCCGTTTTCGATAATCGTTACGCGAGGCTCGAATTCGCCGTAAATAACGCCTTTTCTTTGTTCAAGGCCTTCCTTCTCCCTCACGGATACGTCGCTGCGCTCGTAAATGCCTTTCGGATTAAAAATCCCGATGAGAAGTTTGATTATTGTTTCTTTTACGACTTCCATTCCGAGCGAAAGAAACTGCACGGACAAATAGTCGCCGTATTTATCGACGATAAGCCCCGGCAACAAATCCGATTCGGCAAAAACCGCTCTGTAATTGTTATCGTAACCGAGTTCTTTTCTGTACTCAACCGCCGCGAGAATACGTCTGCGATAAAAATCTTCGTCTATTTCTTCCTTTTTCAGCGTTAACATTCTGACGATGATTTTGGAATGATGATTTATCGTTCCGAGCCCGACGAAACGCCCGTCGAAACCTCGCACTTCGGCAACCGAACCTTGCTTATCCTTGCCGTCGATTTTATAAACTTCGTTGGCGAATATCCACGGATATCCGTTGAGAACTCTCTTTTCTTCGTTTTTCTTTAAATATACGCAATACATTTTACTTAAATAGTTTCGCAAGTCCGCCCTGCGCGGTTTCCCTGTATTTCTTTCCTAAATCGATTCCTGTTTCGTACATGGTTTTAACGGCGTCGTCAAAAGTGATTTTTCTGCTTCCCGTTATAAAAAGCGGCAACGTGACTTCGTTGAGCGCCCTTAACGCCGCGACCGCGTTGCGTTCGATGCACGGAATCTGAACAAGCCCGCAGATAGGGTCGCACGTAAGACCGAGATGATGCTCTATCGAAATTTCCGCAGCGTATTCTATCTGGTCGATATTCATTCCGTAAAGGTCGGCTACCGCCGCGGAAGCCATTGCGCAAGCGACGCCTATTTCCGCCTGACAACCACATTCCGCCCCGCTTATGGAAGCGTTGGTTTTCACCACGTCGCCTATAATCCCGGCAACGGCTAACGCCTTCAATATTTCGCGTTCCGGAACTTCTTCGGTTTGTTCGAGATAATATAAAACCGCAGGCACAACGCCGCACGACCCGCACGTGGGGGCTGTGACAACCCGCCCGCCCGAAGCGTTATTCTCCGAACAAGCGTAAGCGTAAGCGCACACCATTCTGTTCTGCCTTGCCGTTGGCGATTCGTTAAGAGCGTACTGCTCGTAAAGCGTTCTCGCCTTGCGTTCGGTTTTAAGCACGCCCGGCAAAACGCCGCTTACCGAAAGACCTTGCCTTATGCAGTCTTTCATCGCGAGCCAAATCTCTTTCAGATACTCGAACACGTCAGGCTCGTCAAAAACTTCGACGTATTGCCAGAGTTTAAGATTATTCTCCTCGCAGAACGTTTTTATCTCGGCAAACGAAGAATGGGGATAAACGTCTTTTTCTTCAACGGAAATACCGTCGTCCGACTCTATCGCGCCCCCGCCGACGCTGTAATAAGTCCTTTCGGCGATTTGCGCGCCGTTTTTAAAGACGAAAAACGTCAGTTTGTTCGGGTGACGGAAATGCCCGTCGGTTTCGCCGAACACAACTTCCGTACGCTCCTTACCGAGCGTTTCTTCAATCACTTTATCGGTGAGATGCCCTTTCCCCGTTGCGGAAAGCGAACCGTAAAGAACCACGCGGAAAAAATCCGCGTCCGGAAAGTCGGATAAAACTATTTTGCAGGCTTTTTCAGGCCCCATCGTGTGCGAACTTGACGGTCCTCTGCCGATTTTGTAGAGTGTTTTCAACGACTTCATATAACGCCTTTTTCGATAAGTTTTTGCTCGAGAATGTCCGCGCAGTAACGGCAAAGTTCCGCGCACGGTCTTTTCGCCTTATATTCCGCGCTCCTTACCGACGGATCTTCGGAAGAAAGTTTTGCCGTTGCGCCGAGAAGTTCACGGCAAATAAGCGAGCCGTTATCCTTTTTGAACTGCTCACCCAACTCTCTGACGATAGCGTAATGTTCCGCTTTTGAAACTCCGTTTTTACCGGCAAATCCGCATAAAAGACCTAAAACGGCGCATATCCCGGAAAAAGCGCCGCACACTTCGCGCATTCTTCCAAATCCTCCGCCGAACGACGACATGATTTTGACCATATCGTCCGCTTTTTCGGGATACAGATCGGCAAAAGCAAGCGCAACCGCCTGCGAACAGTTATAACCCTCGTTGAAAAACGCGTAGGCTTTGTCTCCTCTGCTCATAATACTCCTTATTTGTTGACTTTAGTTATTTGCTATGTTATAATGATTTTATGGATAAAATTGTTTTTAACGACCGACTCGTCATCAAAACTTTGACGGACGGCGTAATAAAAGAATTCGGCTCCGACTTCTATTCCAATTACGTCGACGCGTCGATTAAAGCCGCGAAGAGCGTCGAATGGAAAACCAAAGGCATGGGCGCAAGGTTTATGCGCGAAAGCGCCGCGGAAGATTCTTACGCCGCCTCCGACATAATTTCATATTTTAACTCGATAGAGTTTTTCGGCTCGCCCGACAAAATCATTTACTCCATTACCGTGAACGACCTTTCGGGAATAATGACGAAAGACCTTACCGCCGAAAAAGACAGCGAAGGACACGTGATTCACTCGCGCGAAAACATATTCTGCGGCGCGTGTCCCGACACGGAAAACGATAAATTCGTTACTTGCATAAAGACAAGTTACGAGAACGCTCACCTCGCCGTTTACGACGTTAAAACCAACGATTATATGACCGTTACCGACGGCGACAGTTGCGATTTCGACGCGAGTTTTTCCCGTTCGGACGATTCGCTCGTTTACTTTGCGAGCAAAGGCGTTGGAAGAAACGCCGACGGCGAGTTCGTTAAATTCTCTCATTCGTCGATATACTCTTACGACGTTTTTACGGGCGACATAGAAGAAATTCTCTCCGATCCGAATAAATCTCTGATAAGACCGAAAGACGACGGCAAAGGTAATTTATTCTACATAACTCGCCCCGAACAGAAAAATAAAACCGGGTTTTTCAGGCTTCTGCTCGACATTATCCTTATTCCGTGGAAACTGCTCAAAGCAATTTATTATTTCGCCGAAATGTTCACGATGATGTTCACGGGAAAAGGCTTCACCGAAAAATCGGCAAACCCCGCAAAAACAATGAAAAAATCTCAGGGAATGATCGTTATCGACGACAACCTGATAAACGCCGAAGAAGAATACAAGAAAAATCTTCGACATAAAGACAATCCGGCAGGCGTCGCGCCGTGGTCGTGGCAACTCGTCAGGAGAACAGAAAGCGGCGAAACGACAAGCCTTGCCAACGGCGTTATCGATTACTGTCTGCTTTCCGACGGATCAATCGCTTACACAAACGGCAAACACGTAATCGTAATCGGACCAGACGGCAAAAGAAATAAAATCGCCGATACCGATCTCTGCACCAAAATCTCCTGTTTCATTTAAATTTTAATTTTATTTCGCCTTTCCCGAAAACCGGGAAAGGCGATAATATTTTTATTGAGCGGATTCCTTCGCGGTGGCGACGGCTTCCTTTATCTTTGCCTCGATTTCCGCGGCAACGGCGGGATTGTTTGCGAGATATTCCTTCGCTTTATCTCTGCCTTGAGCAATCTTTTCGCCGTTATAAGAGAACCAGGACCCGCTTTTTTCGAGAATACCCTTCTCTACGCCGAGATCGACGATACAACCCGTCTGCGAAATACCTTCGCCGTAAATTATATCGAACTCGGCGGTTTTGAACGGCGGAGCGAGTTTGTTTTTTACGATTTTCGCTTTCGTTCTGTTTCCGAACATACCGTCGCTGTCTTTAAGCGCGTCGGCTTTTCTAACGTCGATTCTGACGGAAGCGTAGAACTTCAAGGCCTTGCCGCCGGGCGTGACTTCGGGATTGCCGAACATAACGCCGACTTTTTCTCTTAACTGGTTAATGAAAATAACGCAGGTCTTGGACTTGTTGGTGATACCCGTGAGTTTGCGCAGAGCCTGCGACATAAGCCTTGCCTGCAAACCGACGTGGCTGTCGCCCATATCGCCTTCGATCTCCGCCTTGGGGGTTAAAGCCGCGACGGAGTCAACTACGACGACGTCCACCGCGCCGCTTCTTACGAGACTTTCGGTTATATCGAGAGCCTGTTCGCCTGTATCCGGTTGCGAAACGTATAAATTATCGAGATCGACGCCGAGTTTTGCCGCGTAAACGGGATCGAGCGCGTGTTCCGCATCGATGAACGCGGCAACTCCGCCGCTCTTCTGTGTCTGCGCGATAACGTGAAGCGCGACCGTGGTTTTACCCGAGGATTCCGGTCCGAAAATCTCGATAATTCTTCCGCGGGGTACGCCGCCGATTCCCAGAGCAAGGTCGAGAGTAAGACAACCCGTGGGGATAACGTCTATCGTTTTATCCGCCGAACCCTGACCGAGTTTCATTATCGCTCCTTTTCCGTACTGTTTCTCGATTTCTTTTAAAACGAGATCGAGAGCCTTTTGTTTTTCTTCCAACATATTTTCTCCTGTTGAGGGACTTTTACCCCCGTTAAAATTAAATATTTTTTACGCCTTTAATTGCAAGAAACAAAGCCGTCTGCACACCTTTTTCGGTGATTTCTTCTCTGTTGCCGTCAAATTTGTACTTATAAACCGTTACGCCCTGAGCCGAGCCGACCGCTATATAACACAGCCCGACGGGAAAACCCGATTCGTCCGACTGAGGACCGGCAAGTCCCGTCGTTGCGATGACGAAATCGCTTTCCCTTTCTTTCAGAAGACCTTCCGCCATCTCACCGGCGACCTGCGACGAAACCGGTTTGTACGTTTTAAGCGACTCGCGCGAAACGCCGAGCCTTTTTGCTTTAGCCTCTTCGCTATACGCCACAATCCCCTCGTAAAACACTTTGCTCGCGCCCGGCACGGAAACTATTCTCGAAGCGAGGTTGCCGCCTGTAAACGATTCGGCAACGGAAATTTTCAATTTCCCCATTTTGAGGATATCGACGAGTACGGTTTGCAAGGAAACTTCGTATTCGGCGTAAATATTCTCCGCAAAACGCCTCGTGAACGAGCAAACGGCTTTCGCGAGCGACGCCTCGTCCGCGCAATCGAAAGATATCGTTTTGTCCAACAGATTCTTTTTGAAAGTTATTTCCGCGCCCGCCGAAATCGATTTTATTGCGGTTATTTCTTCGCGAATTGCGGCGTCCGGAATTCCGAACGCTTTGAGAACAGCCTTCGAACGCGTTTTTTCCGGTTTATCCATCAACCTTTGAAAACCTCTTTGTTTTTGATCAGATACGAGATCCCGGAATAAACGGTGAGCAACACCGAGATTCCGAAGCACGCAAGACCTATATAATCGAAAATAATTCCCACCGACGGAGCGAAATTAAGCAAATCGCCCGTGAGAAGCAGAATTATTATCGTCACGTCCGTAAAAAAAGTTTTAACCTTTCCCGTCATTTCCGCGGCAAGAACAACACCTTTTTTCGCCGCCATCATTCTGAGCGACGAAACGACCATTTCGCGAGCCATAATTATCGATACGCCGATTCCGCCGTAAATCATGCCGATTGTACCTATCTGAGCGAACACGTTGGTTTCGTAAGGATCGGATATCAGAACGATAAGCCCCGACAAAACGAGAACCTTATCCGCAATCGGATCGAGAAACTTCCCGAGATCGGTTATCATATTGTACTTTCTTGCAATGTAACCGTCGAAAAAATCGGTAATCGACGCGATGACGAATATCCCGAGAGCAACAAAATAATGTCCCATGAAAAATCCGAGATAAAACGCCGCGATAAAAAACGGTATCAGAATCAATCTCGCGAGAGTGAGTTTGTTTGGCAGATTCATTTTACACCTCCGTTGCCGCGCCGTAAAGATCGTAAGCGTCCGCTTTCGTTATCTTCACGTTATAATATTCGCCCTGTTTTATTTCTCCGTTGTATGTAAAGTACGTTTTCCCGTCGATTTCGGGCGCGGAAAAATACGCTCTTCCGTAAAAGGACTGTTTATCGTAATCCACGCCGTCGCAGATGACTTTGATTTGCTTGCCGACAAGGCTTTTGTTTCTTTCTTCCGAAACTTTTTTCTGAGCGGCGTAAAGTTTTTTGACGCGGCTTTGTTTCACTTTTTCGTCGATCTGGTCGGACAGGCGATAAGCCGGCGTTCCCTCTTCCCTCGAATAAGCGAAAAATCCCGCGTTCGTGAGTTTCGCTTCTTTTATGAATTCAAGCAGATTTTCAAACTGTTCTTCCGTTTCGCCGGGGAAACCCGCGATGAACGTGGAACGAATCGCTATGTCCGGGATTTCTTTTCTTAACTTCGCAATCAGTTTAAGATAACCCTCCCCTGTACCTTTTCTGTTCATTCTTTTCAGAACTACGGGATCGGCGTGCTGAAGGGGGATATCGAGATATTTGATTATTTTATTGTTGTTCTTTATCTCGGCGATGAGTTCGTCAGTCAACTTATCGGGATAACAATACAAAATTCTTATCGAACCGATATTGTCGAGCGCGGAAAGTTTCCTAAGAAGTTCCGCGAACTTATTTTCGCCGTAAATATCTTCGCCATACCGCGTGACGTCCTGAGCGACGAGAATAAGTTCTTTCACGTCGCCGAGGCTCTGCGCTTCCGCAACAAGGTCCTCTTCTTTTTCCGAGCGATATTTACCTCTTATCGAAGGGATAAGACAATAAGTACAATGGTTATCGCACCCGTCGGCGATTTTAAGGTAAGCGTAATGAAGCGGCGTTGTGACAACTCTTTTCTTCTCTTTGAATTCTTTGGCTTTGCCGACGAAATTCACGCGCTTGCCCTTGTAAGCAAGTTCGATCGCTTCCGGGAGGTATTCGTAATCTCCCGTGCCTAAAAACACGTCCACTTCCTTAAACTCGTCAAACATATCTGCCACAAACTTCTGCGGCATACATCCCGTAAGCACGATTTTTTCGAGTTTGCCCGTTTTTCGGAGTTCGTTCACATCGAAAACCGTTTCGATAGCCTCTTTTCTCGAACTCTCGAGGAAAGCGCACGAATTGACGATTATTATCTGCGCTTCTTCCTGATCCTGCGTGATTTTATCCGAACCGAGAACGGCAAGCATTTTTTCGGTATCCACTCTGTTTTTGTCGCAACCGAGCGAGATCACCCCGATTGTTTTTTCTTTGATTAATTTATCAGACGTCATAATCTCCGTATAATTCATTGAACTCTTCAGGCGAAAGCGTAACTTGTTTCTGCTTTCCTCCCTGACTGTTCAGAACGTATCCTTTTGCAACCATCCAGTCGTAAATTTTCGCCGCTTTCGGGAAGCCGCACGATTTAAGCCTTCTTTGTATGAGCGAAATCGATATCGTTCCCGTTTCGACGGCAATTTTCAACGCCTCGATATAATAATCGGGAACTTTCTCGTCGCCGCCCGTAACGCTTTCGATCTGCGGGTTCGCTTCGTTATCGATCTCTTTCATTGCCGCCTCGTTGAAATAACATTCATTGTTGTCTCTGATATAATTGACGACGGCTTTGATTTCGTCCATATCGATATACGCACCCTGCGCTCTTTCCATGTTGGCCATGTAACTCATTCTGTAAAGCAGATCGCCGTTGCCGAGCAATTTTTCCGCGCCGCCTTCGCCGATAATCGTTGCGGAGTCTGTCGCGTTGGACATTTTGAACGCCATTCTCGAAATGAAGTTCGTTTTTATCGAACCTTCGATGATATTGACCGACGGACGCTGCGTTGCGAGAATAAGATACATTCCCGCCGCCCTTGCTTTTTGCGCAAGTCTTCCGATCTTTTCTTCTATAGTCTTTTTATCCGTTGACATAAGGTCGGCGAATTCATCGATTATAATGACGATCTTCGGCAGTTTACGCGTTTTTCTCGGGTCGATAAGGTCGTTGTATTCGTCTATGTTGTGAACGACGAGTTCCGCCATTTTCGCGTATCTCGCTTCCATCTCCTTAACCGCCCAGTTAAGCATCGCCACGGCTGTTTTCGCGTCGGTGATGATATCTCCGAACAAAAGATGCGGTATACCCTCGAACACTTTGAACTCGACGAGTTTCGGATCGACGATTATAAGCCGCAAATCCGCAGGGCTGTATTTATAGAACCAACTGATAAGAAGCGAGTTAAGCCCTACGCTCTTACCCGTTCCGCTCGCGCCCGCAATAAGCATATGAAGCGTTTTCGTAAGGTCGGCGACAACGGGGTTACCGACGATATCCTTACCTATCGCGAACGTAAGCGCGGTTTTCTTCGTTTTCTGGAAAACGTCGCTTTCGATTACCTCTTTAAGCCCTACTATCGACCTCTGCTCGTTCGCGACTTCCACGCCTATAAGCGACGCGCCCGGAATGGGAGTGATACGAATGTCGTTTTTCGTTTCCAAACGAAGTTTAAGGTCGTCCGCATACTTTAAAACGGTTTTTATGGACACGTTGTCGGGAATGGAAATATCGAATCTCGTTACGGTAGGTCCGTGAACGATATTCGCAAGGCTCACCTCAACGCCGCCGAGAACCTTGAGCGTGTTTATTATCTTGGTCGCCTTATCGCGTTTGAAGAACTCGACGTCGGCGTAATTTTCCTGCGAAGAATAAGATTTAAGCAAATCGAGCGGCGGGGCGTTATACTTGAAGTTGAACGGCATCTCGTCGAACGGATTGTGTTCTTTTTCTTCCCCGCTTGTTTTTCCGGCGTTGCCGCTCTTCTTTTCCGATGTCGTATCCGCGCGGCGAACCTCTTCCGTTTTTTCGGGTTTTATGGAGTCGGTTTTCCTCGGCGCGACTTCTTCGCGTCTGCCGTAGTCCTCGAAGTCGGAATAATCGTTCTTTATCTCGTCGTCGAACGGAACGTCGAAGTCGATTTCTTTCGCGTCGGACAACACGTCGTCGCTGACCTCGCTGTTTAATTCTTCCATTTCGGTTTCGATATCGCCGTTTTTATAATCCGAAGTCTTTTTCGCGGCGTGTTTGGAAACGGCGGCTTTGAAAGAATTCGGCATGTAGATATCTCCGCTTATGCCCGAATCGTCCACGCCGTCCACGGCGGTGAAAGAAGATTTGCGTTTGTCATAAGGCTGGGACGTCTTCTCTTTATCGGGATATGCGTCCGAATCGACGTTGCGCCCCGATTTTACGTATCTGAGTTTGCTTTCAAAGTCCTTGTTGTATTCGTCGCTGTATAACTGCGATTTATCCCCTCTCTGCGAAGTCTTTCCCGACGAAACGTTTCCGCGATAAGAAACGTTTTCATATCCGTCCGAAGTCATGTCGTCGCGTTTCATCTCGAAATCGGAATTGCCGACGACGAGGGTTTTCTTCTTGCCCGAAGCAAGACCGTAAACCTTTTCCTTGCGCGCGGGTTCGTCGTAACTCTGCCTGCCGCGCCGATAATCCCGTTCGACGGTTTTAAACTCGTCGTCATCTTCGCGGGAGACGTCGTCATAAGCGGACTTTTCTTTCGTTCCCGAACGTTTCACGGGTTTTTCCGTTACCTCTTCATCTTCTTTGTCGTTACCGCGCGAAGCGACGGTCGGGGCAAATCTGAACACCGCAAACGCGCAAAGCACAACGACAAGCGACCAGACGACGAACGTCCCGGCAGCGGTTAAGCCCTGCACGAGGAGATGATCGAGCGAAGCGAAAAGCGCGCCGCCGGCAGTGGAAGTGGAATAACCTCCGCTCCCCGCTCCGAAAGCGTCTTTAACGTAATCGTAAAGACTTTGCCCGTTTTGCACCGGGGAAAGCGCGAGATGAACTATCGCAAAGCCCCCGAACATACACATAAAGAGAAAAAACGACAGCAACGCGCCGCGTTTCGAGGGTTTAAGTTTGCCGATAAGCAAAATAAGCCCGACGAAAAACAAAACGATAAGCAACGGGAAAGAAAAATATCCCATTGCTCCGAGAAGAAACGCCTGCAATATTCCGCCGACGGGATAAAAAACATTATTTCCCGTAACAAGCGAGAAAAATAAAAAAACCGTTACGAGTATCAGAGCCATTCCCCAAAGTTCTTTATTGACAAAAGAATCGTTTTTACGCGCCAACGGTATCACCTCTTTATTTTAGTATATTTAAATTATAACACACAATCTTCTTTTTTTACAAGCGTATAAAGTGATTGTACGGTAAAAAATTTTAACTGCGCCCAAAAAGCAAAAAAAGGCGAACGGATCAACCGTACGCCTTTATGCTTTTATTCAGTCAGCCGGATATACAACTCCGGTATATCAATGATTATCGATAAGGTCGACTATATCTCCGACTGTTTTGAAACGATCGGCGTCGTCCTCCGTTACGGTAACGCCGCACTCATCCTCGAGAGCCATAAGAAGTTGCACGACGTCGATCGAATCTGCGCCGAGATCGTTAACGATGTCGCTCTCTCTGCTTATGGACGATGCGGGAATACCGAGTTGTTCGCCGATTATAGAAACCACTTTAGAATACGTATCCATTTTTCCTCCGAATGTGACACGGCATTTATAGCCGTCTTGATTATTCTATCACATCGAAAAGCCTTTGTCAAGTTTTTGTAAAGAAATCCGGCTTTTGCAAAGAAATCAGACAATCAGGAGTTTTTTCGCGGTTTTTTCATTGTAAGACCGATTCTGTTTTTCTTAACGTCAACCGAAAGAACCCTTACTTTAACGACCTGCCCGACTTTGAGAACGTCGGACGGGTGTTTGACGTAATTGTCGGATATTTCCGAAATATGAACAAGTCCGTCCTGATGGACGCCGATGTCGATAAACGCGCCGAAGTCGATAACGTTTCTCACCGTTCCGGTAAGTTCCATACCGACAACGAGGTCGTTTATATCCATAACGTCGGAACGAAGTTCCTGTTTGGGAAGCGAATCTCTCACGTCTCTGCCCGGTTTAAGAAGTTCGACGACGATATCGTTCATCGTAGGAACACCCATTCCGCATTCTTCGGCGGCTTTCGCTTCGCCGTATTTCTTTATCTGCCCGGGAAGGTCCGAAAGTTTTCTTTCCTCAACGTCTTTATCGGTGTAACCGAACAACGCCAGAAGTTTTTCGGTAGCCTCGTAAGATTCGGGGTGAACGGCAGTGTTATCGAGAATATTCTTACCGTCTCTTATTCTCAGAAAGCCCGCGCACTGCTCATACGCCTTGGCGCCGAGTTTTGCAACTTTGAGAAGTTGCTTTCTCGTCGTGAATTTTCCGTTTTCTTCGCGGTAAGTTATTATGTTGTTCGCGATTCCGGAGTTAAGCCCGGAAACCCTCGAAAGGAGCGACGGACTTGCTGTGTTAAGGTCCACGCCGACGCTGTTTACGCAATCTTCAAGAACGCCGTCGAGAACTTCGTCGAGCCGAGCCGGCGGCATATCGTGCTGATACTGCCCCACGCCTATCGCCTTCGGATCGATTTTTATAAGTTCCGCCAACGGGTCCTGCAATCTTCTCGCAATGGAAATCGCCGAACGCAAGGTGAGGTCGTATTGCGGGAATTCCTTAGCGGCAAGCGGCGAACCGGAATACACCGACGCGCCCGCTTCGTTCACGACGACGTAGCCGACCTTTCCGCCGTAATCTTTAAGCATATCTGCGACGAATATTTCGGATTCCTTGGACGCCGTACCGTTTCCGATAGAGATAACGTCAACCGAATATTTGTCGATGAGTTTTTCGAGCGCGGCTTTCGCCTCCGCGGTTTTGCTCTGCGGCGGCGTAGGATAAACGACTGTGGTGTCAAGAACTTTACCCGTTCCGTCGACGACCGCTATCTTGCACCCCGTTCTGTATGCCGGATCGAAGCCCATAGTAACTTTATCCTTAACGGGCGGTTGCATAAGAAGCGGACGAAGATTCACGTCGAACATTTTTATGGCTTGCTCCTGCGCGTTCTCCGTCAGGTAGTTTCTGATTTCTCTTTCTATCGACGGCTGAATAAGACGTTTATATGCGTCTGCAACGGCGGCTTTCACACACGGCGTGGTAACGCTGCCCTCTTTGACTATGCCGACCTCACAAACCCGGACGGCAAACTCCTCGTCGATTGCGACTTTGACTTTAAGGTATCCCTCTTCTTCGCCGCGGTTGAGCGCGAGAACCCTGTGAGATTTGATTTCGGAAACGGGTTCGGAATAATCGGCGTACATTTCGTAAGTTTTCGCGCCGTCCTCTTCCGCTTTTTGTATTTTCGAGGAAATCTCGCCGTTTTTAAGATAAATCTTACGCAGTTTCTTTCTGAGTTCCGCCTCGTCGGAAATTCTTTCGGCAATAATGTCTTCAGCGCCGGCGATCGCCTCTTTGACGCTTGCGACGCCGAGTTCTTCGTTCACGAACGGTTTTGCAAGATCCTCGACCGTTCCCTCCGTCACGTTCTGAGCGTAAATGATATCGGCAAGCGGTTCAAGCCCTTTCGCGATAGCGACCGTCGCTCTCGTTTTTCTCTTCTGTTTATACGGTCTGTAAATATCTTCAACCTCGGCGAGTGTTTCCGCTGCCGTAAGCGACGCGGCAATCTCGTCGGTCATTTTTCCCTGTTCCGTTATCGATTTGGAAACCTCTTCTTTTCTCTTCTCGATATTGCGAAGATAAGTAAGCCTGTCGGAAAGTTCTCTCAGTACCTGATCGTCGATATGTCCCGTCATCTCTTTTCTGTAACGGGCGATGAAAGGTATCGTGTTCCCCTCGTCGAGAAGTTCAACGATATTCTTTACGTGGTCCTCCCTGAGTTTGAATTCCTGCGTAATCTGATTTAAGATATCCATTGTTATTTCCTTAAAGTTTTTAAATATTTTTTATCCGAATCGCTCACGCGGAACGAATCGTGAATTTTTGAAATCGCTTTGTTATGCGTAAATTCGCCGAGATTGTCGTCTTGCAGATATGCGAGCGTTATCTCGCGCTGTCTTACGAACGCAACCGAAACGAGCCAGGCTATCGCCATATCGTTATAATACCCCTTTCCGTCGAGTTTGTCCATCAGACGAAGAATTTCGTCCGTATGCGTTTCATCAACGTAAAACCGCATAAACATCACTATTCTGAAACGAAGATAATATCCGTCGAGATTTTCAATTCCGTCTTTGTTGAGTTTGTAAAATTTCTCTTTATCCGCTTTGCCGATTCTGATCTCCGGCACGACGGTATCTATATGCGCCCAACTGTCGCACCTGCAAAGGTACTCGTCCTTTCTCTTCCAGAATTCCTCCGCGCCGAGCCTTGCGAGAAGCAAACCGTAAAGCAGCGTATCTTCGTAATAAGCAAATTTACATTCCGCAAGGTATTCTTCGATTTCGGATTTGTCTGCCGATTTTGCGATCTTCTTCACGTCGGGTATTCTCACGCCTAACGACTCGGTTTTGCTTTTCGTTATTTTATCGTTGAAGATTTTATACTGCGGATCGGCTTTTGTCATCAGATCCGCAACAACCCTTTCGTATACGTTCATTATTTTTCTTTTAAGTGCAATTCGTCAAACGCCACGAACCAGGCGGTTTTATCAAACGATACGTTCGCCGGACTTGTGGACGGCAAGGCGTAAACTTTAACGGGAAAATCAAAATGCGCGGAATAGAGTTCGAACGACTTTTTCCCGTTGCAGACGATCGCTCTGATCTTTGAGCCGTCGACCACCCTTTTCAGATCCGCCACGGTCGGCGATTTTATATCCGCGTCGGCAGAGCCGACGATTTCGCAACTTGCGACAACGTCCCAGAGAGCGACTCCGCGGCTTAGAAGAAATTTCGTTTTATCCTGAACGTCGTCGCCGAAATCCGAGTCGAAATATTCTCTGAGAAGGTTCCAGAAACGATTTCTCTTATTACCGTAATAAAAACCCTCGGTGCGCGATTTTACGGACGGAAAACTGCCGAGAATCAGCGCTTCCGAGTTTTCGTTAAACACGGGTTCAAATCCTTCGATCATTATTCAGTCACCTTGTAAAAAATTGCAAAATCACAGTTCCCGACAATGATTTTTGAAAGTTTTACGCCTTGCGTTATTTCGTAAACCGCCCCGTCGAACGATATACTCATAGGTCTTTCGCCAAAGTTTACGGCAAAATAGATCTTCTTGTTTTTACAATTCCTCGAAAATGAAAACAAACCGTCGTTACAATAAACGTCCGCCGTTTCTCCGTCTTTGAAACAATCGTATCGTTCTCTTAATCCGGACAAAAAACAATACCATTCGTAAAGTTCTTTGTTTTCGTTCTCGATAAAAAATTTTCTGTTGAACGGGTCTTTGTTGCCCTCGGTCATCTGCTCGTCGCCGTAATAAACGCACGGCACTCCGTACAGGCAAAACTGAAGAAGAGAGCAGCATCTGAGCATTTTTATTGCGTCGCGTTTTTCCGTTTGCGTAAGTTTCTCTTCCGCCATTCCGCTCCGCTCTTTTTCAAGTCTGCCGCGCTTGCCGAGGACGGTGAGAATACGAGGCGTATCGTGCGTGCCGAGAATGTTCATAAGTGAATTCAGCGCGTGAAAGGGATAATTATCGATTTGTTCGCGTACTGTTTTATAAAGCGTCTCGGCTTTTCCGCTCAAGGCAAATCCGATAATCGCATCCTTTAAAGGATAATTCATCACGCTGTCGAGTTCGTCGCCGAGGAAATACTTTCTGCGCGTTCCGTAGGCGATTTTATTCGTCGCGTCCTCCCACACCTCGCCTATTACGATTTTATCGTCGCCGAACGATTTAGCCTTGGCGGCAATCTTTTCGACGAATCCGTCGTTTATCTCGTCCACCACGTCGAGTCTGACGCCGCCTGCGCCGAGTTTAAAATACTTTTCCAGAACGCCGTCGTTACCCGTTATAAAATCCTCGAAAGGCGGACAATTTTTGTTGATCGACGGCAACACGTCGATGCCCCACCACGAAGAATACTCGTCCGGGAAACGTTGAAACTCATACCAACCGTAATAGGGCGAATCATTGGACTGATACGCGCCGACCGACGGATAGTTGCCATACTTATTGAAGTATACGCTATCATCGCCGGTATGATTGAAAACTCCGTCAAAAATCAAGGAGATATCGTTGTTTTTGAAAGTTTTTACGAGTGACATAAAATCCTTTTCACTACCTAAAAGCGGATCAAACGACAAATAATCGCCGGTGTCGTAACGGTGATTTGAATGCGCTTTGAAAATCGGATTGAGATAAACGTGCGTTACGCCAAGGGATTTAAGGTAATCCGTTTTACGTCTTATCCCCTCGAAGTTACCGCCGAAAAAATCATCGTTTTTTATCTTCCCGTTTTCGTCCGGAAGATAATCGGGCGTTCCGTAAATATCCGTTCTCAGTCTTTTTCCGTCGGCGTTGCCGAATCCTTCCGCTCTTGCGAATCTGTCCGGGAAAATCTGATACATAACCCCGCCGTGAAAACCGCGCGGGGCTTTCGTTCCGCTTTTGTAAACAAGCAACTGAAAATCGTCGGTATGCTCTCCTTCCGCGCCGAAGCCGAAAACGTCTTTTCCGATTTTACGCCCGTCGGCATAGAACCGATAAAAATACAAGCCTCTTTTTAACGGCGGAAGCGTAAACCCGAATCTGTCGCCGGATTTTTCTCCCGCATAGGTCGTATTCTCGCCGCCGTCGTCGCTCGTAAGAACCAGACAGCAGGATTCAACCCCGCTTATTTCGATATTTATATTAAGTTGTTCGCTATCGGACACAGCGCCCGTCACGCTCTTAAACCGGCGTGAAATCGGGTCGTAAGTTACGCGCATATATCACTTTATCTGTTTGATATGCCAGATTCTTTCGGCGTATTCTTTTATACTTCTGTCGGCAGAGAAAATACCGGCGCCGGCAATGTTGTTCAGCGACATTTTATTCCACTTCAGAACGTCTTTATAAGTCTTATCCGCCTTATCGTGAATAGCAAGAAAATCGCTGAAATCCGCCATACACATATACGGGTCGGCAATAGGCGAGTTTGTAAGGAGGTAAGCCGCGATATCGTCGAACCTCTCCCCTGCAAAGCCTGTTTTGAGGCTTGCGACGACCTTTTGAAGAACGACGTTGTTATTGTAAAACGCGCAGGCGTCGTAACCGTGTTTCCATAGATTTTCAACCTGTTTTGCGTTCATTCCGAAAATAAATATATTCTCGTCGCCGACGGACTCTCTCATTTCGACGTTCGCGCCGTCAAGCGTGCCGATTGTAAGCGCGCCGTTTATCATGAACTTCATATTGCCCGTGCCGCTCGCCTCTTTACCGGCGGTTGATATCTGCTCCGAAATTTCGGTCGCCGGCATAAGCGTTTCTGCCATCGTGACGTTGTAATCTTCGAGATATATAACGTTGAGTTTTTCTCTTATTCTCTTGTCTGGATTTTTTCTCAGATCCTCGGCAATAGAACAAAGAAGTTTGATTATTCTCTTCGCCATATAATAACCCGGCGCGGCTTTCGCTCCGAAAATAAAGGTTTTCGGAATCACGTCCGCTTCGGGGTTATCTTTTAAGTTGTTATATAAATTGATGATATAAAGCGCGTTCAGAAGTTGACGTTTATACTCGTGAAGCCTCTTTGCCTGAACGTCGAAAATCGAATCGGGCGAAAGAGTGAATCCCGTCTTTTTATAAACGTAAGACGTGAGTTGCCCTTTCTTTATTCTTTTGATTTCCGCAAGACGTTTAAGCACGCTCTCGTCGTTTTCAAACGCTTTGAATTCAGCAAGTTCTTCCGGATGCATGACAAACCCGTCGCCGATACATTCCGTCAACAGCGAGGAAAGTTCTTTATTCGACTGACAAAGCCATCTTCTGTGCGCGATTCCGTTCGTCACGTTGGTGAATTTCTCCGGATACGCGTCGTTGAAATCCTTGAAAATACTCGTCTTGATTATTTCGCTGTGGAGTTTGGAAACTCCGTTTACCGTGTGCGACGCAACAACCGAAAGGTTCGCCATTCTCGCCTGACCGTGCGAAAGTATCGACATTCTTTCGATTTTATCCCAGTCTCCGGGAAATTTGTTCCACATTTCGCCGCAGAATCTTTGGTTGATTTCCTTTAAAATCGCGTAAATTCTCGGCAATCTTCTCTCGATAAGATCTTCGTTCCACTTCTCCAGAGCCTCGCTCATGACGGTGTGATTGGTGTAAGCGACGGTTCTCTTCACAATATCCCACGATTCGTCCCAGCCGAAACCGTGTTCATCCATAAGAATTCTCATAAGTTCGGGGATACAAAGCGCAGGGTGCGTATCGTTTATATGAATAGCCGCCATATCGGGAAGAGTGTGAAGGTCGCCGTATCTTCTGACGTGCTCGTTGATTATGTTCTGCAACGTTGCCGAAACGAGGAAATACTGTTGTTTTAATCTGAGCGATTTGCCTTCCGAGTGATTGTCGGACGGATAAAGAACTTTTGAAATGAGTTCCGCCTCGTTATCCTCCTGCATGCAACGGACGTAATCGCCCTCGGAGAAAGAGTTCATATCGAAATTTCTCACGCTCTTCGCCGCCCAGAGTCTTAAAACGGAAACGGCTTCGGAATCCTTGCCCGAAATCATCATATCGTAAGGGACGGCTTCGACTTCCTGACAATCGTTCTGAATGATTTTCATTCCTTCGCTCGTCCATTCTTCGGTGATTTTTCCGTCGAATTTAACCCTTACCGCCATATCGGAACGCGGCGTGAGCCAGACTTCGCCGCCCGGAAGCCACACGTCCGGAAGTTCCGTCTGCCAGCCGTCTACGATTTTCTGCTTGAAAAGACCGTATTCGTAACGGATAGAATAGCCCATCGCGGGGTAATTTCCGCTTGCGAGCGCGTCCATAAAACAAGCCGCAAGTCTGCCAAGTCCCCCGTTTCCGAGCCCTGCGTCGGGTTCGAGTTCATAAAGGTCCTCGAGCGTCAATCCTCTCGTTTTCAGAACTTTGCTTACCTGTTCTTCAATACCAAGGTTATAGACGTTGTTTTTTAGCGAACGCCCGAGCAAAAATTCCATGCAAAGATAATAAACTCTCTTTGCCTTTGCCGCTTTGGTTTTGTAGTGGTAAGCGTTTCTTTTTTCCAAAAGAATATCTCTCACCGCCATAACGACGGCTTTATAAAGTTGTTCCGTTGACGCTTCTTTGATTGACACGCCGAAATATCTCGACAGTTTTCCGCTGATTACGTCCTTCATTTCCTTGGGAGTGATATCGGTTTTTCCCATTTGTATCTCCTGTTTGCCGCGATTATCTTATCTCGCCCAGCATATTGTCGTATAATTTCTCATATTCTCCCGACGACTTCTTCCAACTGAAATCTGTAGTCATCGCCCTTTTCATAATTCCGCGCCACTCGTCTTTGTTGCCGAACGTATACACGGCGTCCTTTATCACGTAAAGCATTTCGTGAGCGTTGTAATTACCGAACACGAACCCGTTACCGCCGTTTCTCATATCGTTATTGTATGGCGAAATACTGTCGAACAATCCGCCCGTGGCTCTCACCACAGGCACCGCGCCGTATCTGCACGCTATCATCTGCGACAATCCGCACGGCTCCTGCTTCGACGGCATAAGGAATATATCCGACGCCGAATATATCTTGCTCGCAAGATCCTTATTGTATGCGATAATCGCTCTGCATTTGCCCGAATATCTGTCGGCAAGCATTCTGAAATAATCCTCGTAATCGCCTTCGCCTTTTCCAAGGATTACCACCTGAACGTTCTCCGCAAGAAGTTCTTCGATAACGCATTTGACAAGATCAAGCCCCTTTGCGGGAACAAGCCGCGAGATTATCGAAATAAGCGGCGCGTCGTCCTTTTCGGGGAGCCCGAGCATCTTCTGAAGTTCTTTTTTGCAAACGCCTTTTCCTCTCGTATCGTCCGCGGAGTAATTACGGAACAGTTTTTCATCTGTTTCGGGATTATAAACCGTTTCGTCTATTCCGTTGAGAATTCCGGTGAGTTTGAATTCGTTTTCGCATATCGCGTACTGAAGTCCGTGAGCGAAGAACGGATTTTTGATCTCGTTGGCGTACATTCTCGAAACGGTTGAAAACCTGTCGGAGAACTGTATCGCGCCTTTCATCAGATTTAAGCACCCGTCGTAATCGAGCGCGGGCTTAACGCTTTCGGGCAAACCGAACAAATCGCCTAAGCAATCGTAGCCGTACTTCCCCTGATATTCTATATTATGAATAGTGAAAAGGGCCTTGATATGATCGTAACCGTAACGATTCGCGTATAACGTTTTAAGATAAACAACCGAAAGGGCCGTCTGCCAGTCGTGACAATGAAGTATTTCCGGATAATAATCGAGATGAACCATCATTTCGAGCGCCGCTTTGGAGAAATAAGCAAATCTTTCTCCGTCGTCGTAAAATCCGTATAAGCCGCTTCTCTTGAAGTAATATTCGTTATCTATAAAATAGAACGTAACTCCGTCGGCTTTAAGCGAAAACACGCCGCAATACTGGTTTCTCCAGGCAAGCGGAACATTGAAATTCATAAGGAATCTCATCTGACTTCTGTATTTGTCGCTTATATCGCCGTAAAGCGGCATAACCACTCTTACGTCGTACTTACCGTTTGCGGCAAGAGTTTTGGGAAGCGAGCCGATAACGTCGGCAAGTCCGCCGCTGCCGAGATACGGATTAGCCTCGCTTGCAACAAAAAGAACGGATTTGACGGGCGTTACGTCGAATTTAAGATCGCCCGCCGCAATTTCCGGCGCTTCTGCAATCTTTTTATCGATTTTTTTCCCGGTTGTCTTTTTCTCCGAAACATTCTTTTCAGAAGTCTTTTTCTCGGAAACCTTCTTTTCAGAAGTCTTTTTCTCAGAAACCTTTTTTTCGGCATCCTTTTTCCCGGATTTTTCCGTCGCCGTCTTTTTTTCGGGTTTCTTCTCGGTTTCGGTTTTCTTCATTGCTGGTTTCTTATCGGTTTCGGTTTTCTTCGTTGCGGGTTTCTTTTCGGTTGTCGCCTTTGCCGTTACCTTTTCTTCCGCCTGAATTGTCTTTGCGGTTTTCGTTTCTTTTTTCTGCTCTTCCGTTACTTTAACCTCTTTTTTTGCCATATTCGCTCCTTTTATACCACTGTTCCTTTTGAGATGTAGAACGGGTGATTTTCGCTCCCGGAAAGACTTCTCCCGCTCTTAACGTAAACGTTTTTATCGGTGATGATGCAATTCATCGAAACTTTCTCTCCGACGATCGTATTCTGCATAAGTACGCAGTTTTTGACAACCGTACCTCTGCCGACCGTCACGCCTCTGAAAATTATACTGTTATAAACCTCGCCCTCTATTCTGCAACCGTCTGCAATAAGCGAATTGTTGACTATCGCGTTATCACCATAACGGGTGGGAGTGGAATCTTTAACTTTCGTGTAAACGTTAGCCTTTCTGAAAACCTCTTCTCTCTTCTCTTTATCGAGAAATTTAAGGTTTTCGTCATAATATTTCTGCAACGACGTAATCTCTTCGTAATAACCTTTATGCTCGTAAGCGTAAACTCTGCCGGCGGGAATACGACCGTCGATAACGTCCTTTACAAACGAAGTCGAGCCGTGCGAAAAGGCTTCGGCGAGCAAACTGATCAGAAGAGTTCTCGAAATCACGATCATGTTCGTAAAAACGTTGACTTCGTCGCTCTTAGAATCGTAAACAACCCCCTTAACCTTATCGTCCGCGCCAACGTCGAGAAAAACGTTCTCTCTTCCGCCGACTTCGCTTCTGTTCTTTTTGACGTAAACGAGCGTCATTTCGGCGCCGTCTGCGATATGTTTTGCTATTATCGGCTTGAAATCAACCGCGCAAACCATATCGGAATCGCTCATAACGACGTATTCCTCATGAGATTTTGAGAGAAAACCCGTAACGCTTTTCAACGCTTCGAGCCTTGTTGTGTAAAGCATGTTACTTTCCGTAACTCCGAACGGCGGAAGAATATACAACCCACCGACGTGACGGGCAAGATCCCAATCCTTTCCGCTGCCTATATGGTCCATAAGCGACTGGAAATTGCTCTTGGTTATTATTCCGACTTTTGCGATATCGGAATTAACCATATTTGAAAGCGCAAAGTCGATAAGACGGTATCTGCCGCAAAACGGTATGGACGCAACCGTTCTTTTAGCCGTAAGTTCCGGAACGTTATTGTCGTGTATATTTGAAAAAATCAATCCGAGCGTGCTCATTCTTTTCCCCTCCTTAAACGTTTTCGTCGATTATTTTACCGGCTTCGACAACCGCGTTGTCGGAAACGGTTATATCTCTTCCCAGGACGGCAATCGAAAGCGATGAGCCTTTTTGTTCCGCTCCGATCTTCGCCCCCTTGCCGACTTTGACGTTTTCGTCGATTATGGCGTGATCGATAACGGCGTTTTTCTCAATTTCCGCGCCTGCGTAAATTATGGAATTTCTCACAACCGCGCCTTCGGCGATTTTTACGTCGTGCGAAAGTATACTGTTTTCAACCGTTCCTTCGATTTCGCAACCGGAAACGACGATCGAATCGACCACTCTCGCATTTTTGCCTATGTACTGCGGCGGAGCAATCGGGTTTCTCGACCTTATCCTCCAGGACGGGTCGGAAATATCGAATTTCGGCGCGTCGCCGAGCAGATCCATATTCGATTCAAACAAAGAATTTATCGTTCCCACGTCTTTCCAGTAACCGTCGAAAGTGTAAGCCACCATTTTTTCGCCGGAAGCAAGCATTTTGGGGAGAACGTTTTTACCGAAATCGTTGGAACTTTTTTCATCTGCTTCGTCCTCTTCGAGATATTTATACATTTTATCCGCCGAAAAAATGTAAATACCCATAGACGCAAGGTCGCTTTTTGGTTGCTTCGGCTTTTCCTCGAATTGATAAATAACGCCGTTTTCGTCGACGTTTAAAATTCCGAATCTCGAAGCCTCGGAAAGCGGAACCTTTATCGCCGCGATCGTGCAAGCCGCGCCCGACGTTTTGTGTCTGCGAAGCATATCGGCGTAATCCATTTTGTAGATATGGTCGCCTGACAGAACAAGCACGTAATCGGGATTATACCTTTTTATAAACGGCATATTCTGGTAAATGGCATTCGCCGTACCTTTGAACCACTCCGAACCGTGTTTCGCCTGATAAGGCGAAAGAATATGCGCGCCGCCGTTAGAACGGTCGAGATCCCACGGTTCGCCGTTGCCGATATAGTCGTTTAAAATAAGCGGTTGATACTGCGTAAGCACTCCGACCGTGTCAATCCCCGAATTTACGCAGTTTGAAAGCGGAAAATCGATTATTCTGTATTTTCCGCCGTAAGTTACGGCAGGCTTTGCTATTTTGTTTGTCAGAGCAAACAACCTGCTGCCCTGCCCTCCGGCAAGTAGCATCGCGACGCATTCTTTTTTACTTATCATTTTTCCCTCCGTTTCAGCATTTACGCTGTTATTTATTTTTCAGATATATAAAAGAAAGTTTCGGCAAATCGACTTCGAGCGAATACGGCTTGCCGTTCCATTCTTTCTTTTCCGTTTTATAAACTCTCTTTCTTCGTTTTCCGTCGCCGCCGTAAATCTTTTTATCGGAATCGAAAAGAACTTTATAATTGCCCTTTTCCGCGGCGAACCGGTATTTTATATCGGCCCCGCTGAAATTTATCGCGACGATTATCTTTTCGCCGCCGAACTTACGAACGAACGCGAGCGAATTGAGATCTTTATCGTCGGCGGCAAGCCATTCGAATCCGTCCCATCCGTCGTCGTCGCCGAATAAAGCCGGCTCTGTAAGATAAAGTTTGTTAAGTTCCGTGAAGAACCTGTCCAATTCGGCGTGTTTTTCGTAGTCTTTAAGGAAAAATTCAAGTCCTTCCTTATAATTCCATTCCTTGAACTGCCCGAACTCCGCGCCCATAAACATAAGTTTTTTGCCGGGATGAGCGATCATATAACCCATAAACGCTCTGTCGCCTGCGAACTTATCGTCGTAAGAACCGAATTGCTTATTTAAAAGCGAACATTTTCCGTGAACGACTTCGTCATGCGAAATGGGAAGAATGTAATGTTCCGAAAACGCGTACATCATCGAAAAATTGAGTTTGTTATGCTCGTATTTTCTGAACAACGGGTCGATTCTGACGTAAGACAAAACATCGTTCATCCACCCCATATTCCACTTATAATCAAACCCGAGCCCGCCGTCTTTCACGGGGCGTGTGACGTAAGGATACGCCGTGGATTCCTCCGCAATCATTATCGCGTAAGGATAGGCGTCGTGAACCGCGTCGTTGAGTTTTTTGATGAAAGCGATCGCTTCGAGGTTTTTATTGTCGCCGTATTGATTCGGAAGCCACTCGCCCGGTTTTTTATCGTAATCGAGATAAAGCATGGACGCGACCGCGTCAACTCTTATGCCGTCGATATGATACTTTTCAAAAAAGAAGCACGCCGACGAAACGAGAAAAGACTGAACTTCCGTTCTGCCGTAATCGAACCTTCTCGTTCCCCACTCTTTATGCTCTATTCTGTCCCAACCCTTATTTTCATAGAGAGGCGCACCGTCGAATTCGTAAAGACCGAATTCGTCTTTCGGAAAATGCGCCGGAACCCAATCGAGAATAACGCCGATATTATTTTCGTGAAACGCATCGACGAGAGCCATAAAATCCTTCGGCGTTCCGAGCCTCGAGGTTACGGCGAAATACCCCGTAGTCTGATATCCCCATGACCCGTCGAAAGGATATTCCGTAAGCGGCATCATCTCCACGTAATTGTATCCGTGAGATTTTACGTACGGAACGAGTTCGCGGATAAGTTCCTTATAGGAATAATAATCGCCGTTTTCTTTGCGTTTGAAAGACAACAGATTAACCTCGTAAATATTCATCGGAAGAGAATGAGTGGTCTGTCCTTTTCTCTTCTTGAAATATTCTTCGTCTTTCCAGCAGTAGCCGTCCGGATCGTAAATTTTGGAAGCGGTTGCCGGCGTAGTTTCACAGTGGAACGCGTAAGGATCGGCTTTCAGAACTTTACCGCCGTCGGACGTTACGCAATATTTATAATTGTCATAAACTTTCAGTCCTTCGACGAATGCTTCAAAAACGCCTCCGTCGTTCGTCATGAGCGTTGCGTTTTCGTTCCATTCGTTGAAATCGCCGACTACCGACACCGCTTTCGCGGCAGGAGCCCACACTCTGAATATAACGCCTTTTTTTCCTTTGCGCGTTGCGAAATGCGAGCCGAGATATTCGTAGGCTTTGTAATTCGTTCCCTGATGGAATAAATATTTTGCTAAATCGTCTTTCTTTGGCATCAGTTGCTCCTGTTCCGAATTGCTTTTGATTTTATCTTTTGCGGGCTTGCCCGCCGCTAAATATATCGTTTATAATTTCGTCGCTTAAATAATATACGCGTCTTTCTTTTCGGGCGTTCTCGAAAGTTCGATCTTCTTCGCCTCGTAACCCTTTCTGCCGAGAAGCGCGTAAGCGGCGTTCTTTCCGTTTTCCACGCCGGGCTGATTGTAGGTGTTGATATTGAGGAATTCGCCCTCGAACGCCGTCTGCATTTCGAAATAGAAAATAAGTTCGCCGATGGTGAACGCGTTTATTTCGGGAATAATAATCGTGTGATTCATTCTCTTTTTAACGGTGAGCGCGTATTCCGTGGCCTTTCTTTCCGCATCGATGAGTTCGTTCATGGTGTGACCGCAAAGGAAATGCACGTCCGGAATATCTTCGCAACCCTCGGGAATTGCCGTTTCTTTTCTGTATTTGTTTACGGCGATGAAAGTTACGACCTTATCGTAAGGTCCTTCGGCGTAAAGTTGAACCTGACTGTGCTGATCGGTTACGCCGAGCGATTTAACCGGGGTCTGCCCCGCGTTGACAGTTACGCCGTTATTATCCACTTCTTTACCGAGCGATTCCGCCCAGATCTGGCAATACCAGTCCGCGAAGTATTTAAGCCCGTCGGCATAAGGCATCATAACGGAAATGTTTTTACCTCTCTTCATGGCGATATCCTGCAAAATCGCGTTCATAAGAGGCGGGTTTTTGCTGAGATTTTTATTCATGGAAATTCTCGCCATATACGCCGCGCCGGCTAAAAGTTCGCCGATATCAACGCCCGTTACAGCGGCGGGAAGAAGCCCCACGGGGCTGAGTTCGGAAAACCTTCCGCCAACTCCGTCGGGAATGTAATACGTTTTGTAACCCTCCGCTTTAGCGATTTTTATAAGATTGCCGGAATCTTTCGAGGTGGTCGCGATAACGTGATCTTTAACCTTGTCGCCGAGTTTCTCTCTGAGCATGTTATATATAATAAGGTACTGCGACATTGTTTCGGAAGTCGATCCGCTTTTTGTTATAACGTTGAAAACGGTTTTTTCGACGTCGATAACGTCAAAGAGCGCGGCCATTCTTTCAGGATCGATGTTATCCTCGACGTAAAACTTGGGCGCTTTTCTCTCCTTAGCGGGGAGGTCGTTATAATGAAGGTGGCAAAGAGCCTGAAAAACCGCGATCGGACCGAGCGCGCTGCCGCCGATGCCGAGAACGACGAAATATTTTGCCGTTCTTCTTATCTCCTTAGCCGTTTTGTTTATGTCCGCCACAACTTCTCTCTGATGAAGGGGTAAATCCATCCAGCCGAGCCAGCCTTTGCCTTTTTCGCTTTCGAGTTTTCCGAGCGCTTTGTCGGCGGATTTTCTGTACGCCACCAACTCTTCTCTCGTTATCCCCTCGTCGCCGATGAATTCGCGCATCATGTTGTTATAATCGAGCCTTATCGTCATTGCTCTTTTCCAATCTTTATTCTGATATCTTTTAGCCATATGTTCTTCTCCTTAAAGATTTAAAATATTTTGTAAGCGATTTCCCGCATTTTGTCAAGACTTCTTTTTATTTCCGTTACGTCGCCGTAATCGTCTTTGTATACTTCAATCAAAGCGTCGCCGTCGAACCCGACGTCCTTAAGCCGCCTGAATAGTTCTTCAAAATCGAATGTTCCCTCGCCGGGAAGTTTTATTTTTCCGTTCTCGTCCACGTCGGAAATGTGAACTGTTTTTATGTTTTGCCCCATCGCATCGATATATTCCCGATAATCTATGCCGGATCTTCTCGCCTGTTTTATGTCGAGCGTTGCCATAAGATCGGGGGCGTATTGTTTTACTTTTCTGAAAAAATCGGGATAACTGCAAAACGCCCACGCGACGTTTTCAAGACAAATTTTAATTCCGTATTTCGCCGCCGTTTCGCAAAGAATCGCAAGGCGTTTGCCCGCTTTTTCGTAATTATCGTAGTCGGAGCCTGCTTTTATTCTCGCTCTGCCGTGCATCGTGTAACAATGCGCGCCGAGAAGTTTCCCCGTGGAGAGAACCCTCTCAAACCAATAATTCGCATCGTTGAATGCCCTTTGATTTGCGGAAAACAATTCCGTTTCAAAATTAAGCGTTATAACGTGAAGAGAATGTACGTTCAGATTACCTTTTCTCGAAAGCAGCAGTTTACCGAATTCCTCGGTATACTCCGAAAAACTTTCAAGAAAAATCTCACACGTTCTCGCGTCGATTTCGTTCAGCGTTACGAGCGAATCCTCGTTATATTCTCTTAAAAACAAACTCGCGGTTGAAACGCCGATTTCCATTTGTGTTACCTCTCGTTACCTTGTTACCTTGTTTTAACAAAACGGATTTTTCCGTTCTCGGCGTAAACGAGTATGTCATCGCCGCTCTTTATCCTTCCGTCGATGAGCGCGTCCGTCAGCATATCTTCGATAAGCGTCGTTATGGCGCGCTTCAAAGGTCTTGCGCCGTAAACTTCGTTGTAGCCTTTATCGATGATAACGTCCGCCGCGCTGCCCGCAACTTTAAGTTTTATTCCGTTATCGGCAAGGCGTTTTATGAGTTTTTCAAGCAGAACGTCCACAACTTTTCCGCAATCTTCTCTCGAAAGGCTGCGGAAAACGATTATATCGTCCAGCCTGTTTAAAAACTCGGGGCTGAATTTTCTCTTTAAAGCCTCGGTTATTCTGTCTTTCGCTTCGCGTTCTTTATCCGCTTCGCTGATAAAGCCGAAATTCGACCTCTGAGCCGTGATCGCCGCGCCGACGTTTGACGTGAGAATGATGATCGTGTTTCTGAAATCGACCGTTTTACCCTTGCTGTCCGTCAGTCTGCCCTCGTCGAGAATCTGCAGCATAAGATTGAAAATCTCGGGGTCGGCTTTTTCGATTTCGTCGAATAATACAACCGAGTACGGTTTTCTCCTTACTTTATCCGTAAGGATACCCGCGTCCTCGTAACCGACGTATCCCGGAGGCGCGCCTATGAGTTTCGCGACGGAATTTTTTTCCATATACTCGCTCATATCGATTTTTATCAGGCTGTTTTTATCGCCGAAAACAACGTCCGCAAGCGCTTTTGAAAGCTCTGTTTTTCCAACGCCCGTAGGCCCGACGAAAATGAACGAACCTATCGGTCTGTTCGGGTCTTTTATGCAGGTTCTCGCGCGTTTTATAGCCCTCGATACGGCGTTGACCGCCGCGTCCTGTCCGATAACCCTGTCGTGCAGTTCGTTTTCGAGATTATTCAGTTTGTCCGTTTCGTCGGACGTTATTCTCGTCACGGGGATTTTCGTCCACTCCGCAACGACTTCCGCCACGTCGTCGCCGGTTATTTTCGGCGTGGAATTGCTCCTTTCGTCCAATGCTCTTTCGTTTATTTTGTAAATTTCGTCGCGAAGTCCGTCGATTTTTTCGAGCAACTGCCGTTTTTCGTCGGCGTAATCTTCACCCATAGAAAGAACGTACTCCAACTCGTTTTCCGCCTTTCTTAACTGAGCGGTTTTTTCGGAATATTCCTTAGGCGTAAAGCAATATTTCAAACGAGCCTTCGCCGCCGCTTCGTCGATAAGGTCGATAGCCTTATCGGGAAGATTTCTGTCCGTAATGTACCTGTCCGAAAGCGCAACCGCGGCTTTTATCGCCTCGTCGGTTATTTCGACGTTATGGTGAGCCTCGTATTTATCTTTCAGACCTTTTAAAATTATAATCGAATTTTCAACGCTCGGCGCTTCTATCTTTATCGGCTGGAATCTTCTCTCGACGGCGGGGTCTTTTTCTATATAAGTCCTGTATTCGTCGATCGTCGTCGCGCCTATCGTCTGCAATTCTCCGCGCGCAAGCATCGGTTTTAACATTTCGGCTATATCGAGATTTCCGTCGCCCGTACTGCCCGCGCCCATTATGTTGTGAATTTCGTCGATAAAAAGGATAATATCGCCCCTCGAAATAACGTAATCGATGGCATTTTTGAACCTTTCTTCGAGTTCGCCGCGATATTTCGCGCCGGCTATAAGCCCCGAAACGTTAAGCGAAAAAATCGTTTTGTTCCGAAGCACGTCCGGAACGGTACCCGATGCGATTTCGAGCGCAAGCCCTTCGACGACCGCGCTTTTCCCCACGCCCGGCTCACCGATAAGAACGGGACTGTTTTTCGTTCTGCGCGAAAGCGACTGAATAATCTGGTTGATTTCCTTCTCTCTGCCTATAACCGGATCGAGTTTGCCGTCTTTCGCCTTTTCGGTAAGATCATAACCGAATTTGGAAAGAGGATTCGCTTCTTCCTCACCTTTCGTCGCAATCGGTTCGTCAGTATTTTCGGACGTTGAATCCGCTTGTGTTTCCGCCGCGGGAATATCGGTTACCCTTTCCTCTCTGCGGAAAATTTTATCTTCGAGTTCTTTGGTTATGGACGGAAAATCGACGCCAATTCGGCGCAGAATACTCATCGCCACGCAATCCCTTTTGTTGAGAATCGCCAGCAAAAGATGCTCCGTGGAGATGTATTTCGTTTTTGCAACGTCGGCGAGATACTCGGAATCCTTGTTTACGACCGCTTTCGCCTTAGGCGTGAAACCGCCGGTCTGATCGTTATAACGGAAGGTTTCTTTAAGAATTTCAAAATAATTGTCTTTATTTACGCCGTGATCGTTCAACGCCTTGCAAGAACCGCACTTAGGCAGACACAGCAAGCCGTATAAAATCTCTTCCGTTCCGACGTAATTCAATTTATATTTCCGAGAAACCACCTGAGCGTTTTTTATCGCGTAAACAACGCCCTGCGTGCATTTAAATTCGTTCATGTTCCCTGCCCCGAAGAAAGGTTAGCCGAAGCGACGGACGTTATCCGCGCATTATTCGGCGATAAGTTCTTTGAGATATTCTTTCAGTTTGTCTTTGAGTTCCGCGTCGCGGAGTCCGTATTCGATATTCGCTTTGAGATATCCGAATCTGTCGCCCATATCGTATCGCGTTCCGTCGAAAACATAGGCGAGAGCGCCTTCGCTTCTCGCGATTAAATCGAGCGCGTCGGTAAACTGATATTCGTTGTTTGCGCCGGGTTTCAGGTTATCGATTATCCTGAAAATTCCGGGCGAGCATACGTATCTGCCGAGCGGCGCAAGATCGCTCTTCGCTTCCTCTTTTTTTGGTTTTTCCGTGACTTTCGTCATATTATAGACGTCGTTTTCGAGAATTTTATCGTACTCGACGGACGCATATTTCGATATTACGTCCATGCTTACCCTTTTACAACCGAGCACCGTCTTTCCGTATTTTTCGTAAACGTCGATAAGTTGACCGATAACCGGACGAGTTTCGTTATACATAACGTCGTCGCCGAAAAGAACCGCGAACGGCTCGTCGCCGACGAATTCTTTCGCTAATTTGATCGCGCTTGCCGTACCGTTCTGAACTTCCTGAACTTTATATGTAAATTTCGCCATATGCTCCGGGTAAACAACTTCTTCAAGATAGTCGGTTTTCCCTTTATCCGCAAGCATTTTTTCAAGTTCCGGAGCGGCGTCGAAATGGCTTTCGAGTATCTCTTTTTTGTATCCGACGATAAACAATATATCCGTTATTCCGCTGTTTACCACTTCTTCCGAAATAATCTGCAAGGCAGGCTTATTGAGAATGGGTAGCATGGGCTTCGGAACCGCTTTCGTGAAAGGGAGAAATCTCGTTCCGTAACCCGCAACGGGAATCACCGCTTTTCTTACCTTTAAATTCATCTTAACCTCTGTCCGTTACCGACAACACTGCCGCAAACGGATTACTTTGAATATTTTTTTTCTATTTCGCTGATTTTCGCAATTCTCGCAAGGTGTCTGCCGCCTTCGAATTCGGTGGTTAAAAACGCCTCTACGATATCGATCATAACGCCCGAACCGATAACTCTTTCGCCGAAAGCGATAACGTTCGCGTCGTTGTGCATACGCGTTGCGCGAGCCGAGAAACTATCATGGCAATGAGCGCATCTTATACCCGGGACCTTGTTTGCGACGATGGACATACCTATGCCCGTGCCGCAGATGAGAATTCCTCTGTCGTAACCGCCGAAAGCGACCGCCTCGGCGACTTTCGCGCCGTAATCGGCGTAATTGCATGATTCTGCCGTGTAAGTTCCGAAATCGGTAAATTCATAACCGTTTTTTTCAAGATAAGCAATAAGCGCGGGTTTAAGATAAATTCCTGCGTGATCGCATCCGATTGCAATTTTCATTTAAAACACCTCGATTTTAGTTTTATTAATGGCTTCCGTTCGTCATCGCTATGCAAATTTAATTTTCGTATTTTTTGCAAGCCTTGGAAAGCCTGTTCATAATTCCTACGTCAACGTCGCTGCCCGTTTCCACTTCGAACGCGATAATCATATCCGCCAAACCCTCGCTTTCGTGAAGTTTGTCGTAAAGATTAGACGCTATTTCTTCGGCAGAGCCGCCGAGCCTTAAAACGTTGCCTTTTATTTTCGTCAAAATCGCGTCGTCGCACATAAAATACGGACGTTTACCCTCCGAAACGAGTTCGTCGTACAACTTCTGCGCAAGTTCAGTCTGATCTCTTCTGAAAAGCGCCGTTTCACACTTCGGACAATAATGCCGGTATTTCATTCCCGGCGCGCGGATTTTATCGGTAGGTTTATTCTGCGAATAACCACACTTCCCGACAACCGACTTTATCATATCCGCCGTCACGAGTCCGCTTCTTAAAATTATCGGCGTATCCGTGGTAACGTCAAGAACGGTGCTTTCTATACCGCCGCTGCATTTTCCGCCGTCGAGAATAAGCGGGATTTTACCTTGCAAATCCTCATAAACGTGCATAGCCGTGACAGGGCTTGTGTGTTTCGACACGTTTGCCGAAGGCGCGGCGACGGGAACGTCAACCGCCCTCAAAAAAGCCTGCGCCGCTTCGCTCGACGGAATTCTTATCCCGACGGTATCGAGGCCGCACGTTGCGACCGGACTTATCATCCCTTTGCTTCTGTAAACCATGGTGAGCGGACCGGGAAGAAACGCTTCTCTTAATTTATAAACGTAATCATAATCGACGTAAACGAGTTTATCGACGTCGTAATCCTTATGAACGTGAACGATAAGCGGGTTATCCTGCGGTCTGCCTTTGGCTTCGAAGATTTTTTTAACCGCTTCGTCGCTGTAGGCGATCGCTCCCAATCCGTAAACCGTTTCAGTGGGAAAACCGACGAGTTCGCCGTTTAAAATATATTTTTTTGCGAGTTCCAGCGATTCATCGTTCACTTCCGAAATTAAAGTTTCGTACATATCAGAACACGTCTCCGAAATTGTCGTCGCCCTCGAGCGGAGCGTCGTCATCCGTCGCCGCAGGGATATCTCCGTCCGAAATTTTATTGAAATCGTTTTTCCTTATTCTTTCGCCCGGAGCCTGAATATCGTTGATATAGGAAGCGGGCGGATTGATGAACTTGGATTTTTCACCCTTGAAGAGAAGATCGAAATCCCTGCACTCGCCCGCTCTGTTTTTCGCGATTATTATCTGCGCGACGTTCTTTTTGACTTTTCCCTGTTCGAGTTCTTTTTCTTCGGCGGCAAGGTCCGGTCTGTGAATGAACATAACTATATCCGCGTCCTGCTCGATTGCTCCCGATTCACGCAGATCGGAAAGAACGGGTTTCTGTCCTTTTCTGCCCGTGACAAGACGGGATAACTGCGAAAGCGCAATGACGGGGATATCGAGTTCCTTGGCTATCATTTTCAAACCTCTGGAAATTTCGGTGATTTCCTGTTGACGGCTGTCGCTTGGTTTAATCGCGTTCATAAGTTGGATATGGTCGACGACAACGAGATCGAGTCCTTCGCGGCTTTTGAGCCTTCTGCACTTTGAAAGAATCTCGGCGCACGTAGTCATAGACGTATCGTCGACGTAAATTTTCGTGTCGTTGAGAATCTTCTGAGCCTGCCAGAGTTTCTGCCAGTCCTCGTCCTCGAGTTTACCTTTGAGCGCGCTCTGGTTTGAAACGTTTGCGACGGAACACATCATTCTCTGCGCAAGTTCTTCTTTCGTCATTTCGAGCGCGAAAACGGCGCATACCGCCTTTTCTTTTATAGCGATATTTTCGACGATGTTCATCGCGAGCGTTGTTTTACCGATGGACGGCCTTGCGGCGAGAATGATAAGGTTGCCCGCGTGCAGACCGTTCGTCAGTTTATCAAGTTCGGTAAAACCGGTTTTCAAACCCTGGAAATAATCCTTGTCTTTCTGTATTTTTTCATATTTATCCAGAATTCCGTTAAAAGCGGTGTTTATGTTTGAAAGCGTACTCGTGTCGAGTTGTTCCGAAATGTCGTAAATACACTTTTCCGCAAACGCCACCGATTTTAAATAGTCGGTGGAATTTCTGGATTCATCGGATATTTTATCCGCGCTTCGGATCAGTTTACGAAGCGTGCTGTCGCGCTTGACGATATCGAGATAATACGCGTAATTCGCCGCGGACGGAGTCGTTCTCGCAAGCGAAGTGAGATAATCCATTCCGCCCGATTTTTCGAGCGTGGCGTTTTTTTCCATCACATCCGAAAGCGTGACAAGATCCACGGGGGTATTTGCCGCCGATATCTGATACATTGCCGCAAAAATAAGTTTATGCGACTCGAGATAGAAATCTCCCTCTTTGAGTTTTGAAATTATTTCGTACTGTAATTCCATATCTATGAGTATAGAACCGAGAACGGACTGCTCCGCCTCGAGATTATACGGCATAGCGTTGGTTTTTATCTGCGGCATATTATCCCTCTTTTATCCGGTTTTCCGGATTTTTTGTAAACTGTTTGTTATAAACTTTCAAATTCGGCGAGCGTGTCCTCAAAAGACTTCATTGCCGCCTTGAACGCGTCTTTCTTCGCAAGATCGACGCCTGCAAGTTTAAGAAGTTCGACGGGGCTGTCCGATCCGCCGGAAGAAAGGAATCTGAAATAATCTTCCACGGCTTTGTCGCCCTCTTTATAAATTCTTTCCGCAATCGAAATCGCGCTGATTATGCCGGTTGCGTATTTATAAACGTAGAACGCGGTATAGAAATGCGGGATTCTCGCCCATTCATATGCGATTTCGTCGTCGGAAACTATTCCGTCGCCGTAATACTTTTTGTTGAGTTCAAGGTATTTCTCGTTGAGATAATCTTTCGTGAGCGGAACGCCTTTCTCGCACGCGTCGTGAGCGATATACTCGAATTCCGCAAACATGGTCTGACGGAAAAGAGTTGTGCGGATCATATCCATATAATAAGAGCAAAGATACTTTTTAAGTTCTTTGTTCTCCGTGTTTTTGAGAAGGTATTTGAGCAAAAGCACTTCGTTTACCGTGCTTGCAACCTCCGCAACGAAAATCTTGTAATCGGCTTTTGCCTTAGGCTGAGTCGCTTCCGATTTGTAAGAGTGAATGGAATGACCGAGTTCGTGCGCGATTGTGAATACATCGTGGATAGTCGGCTGATAGTTAAGGAGAACGTAAGGATGCGGCATTGCGTAAACGCTTATGCTGTACGCTCCGCTTCTCTTCCCTTCTGTTTCCTCAACGTCGATCCAACCGTTATCATGCGCCGTCTGAAGAAGTTTTCCGTAGTCTTCGCCGAGAGGAGCAAGTCCTTTTTTAACGAGTTTGAAAGCGTCCTCGTAAGAGAGTTTGAGATCGTCGTTTTCAACGAGCGGCGTATAAATATCCCACATATGCATTTCGTCAAGACCGAGTACTTTTTTACGGTCGTTGATATATCTGTGCATAAGCGGCAATCCCTCGTTTACGCTCTCGAGAAGGTTTTCGTATACTTCGGGCGAAACGTCCTCGTTTTCGAGAGCCCTGGAAAGGCAACTGTCGTATTTTCTTACTCTCGTAAGGAAAACGTCCTTGTTTACGTTGCCGATGTAGGTTGCGGCAATCGTGTTGATAAGGGAAATATAAGCGTTGTAATAAGCCTTGAACGCTCTTTCTCTCACGTCCCTGTCCTTATCCTGAAGCATAAGCCCGTAAACGCCGTGAGTTACCTTGACCTTTTCTCCTCTTACGTCAATCGTCGGGAAAGGCATATCGGCGTTGTCGATCATTCCGAAAATATCGTGAAACCCGCCGAAAACTTGTCCGCCCATAGCGAGAACGTTCTCGCTCTCCTTGGAAAGAACGTGTTTTTTGCTCTTGAGAAGATTCCTGAGCATATAATCATAATCCTTAAAATCGGGATCGGCGATTATTTTTTCGAGTTTTTCGTCCGGAATGGAAGTGATTTCCGGCGTGATGAAAGACGTGCTTGAACTATAAGAAATAATCACGTTTTCAACTCTCGTCAGAAGAGCGTTCGACTCGGAATCTCTTGCGTCGAGATCCTTTTTCATATAAGCGTAAACGTCGAGTTTTTCGAGAACCGTTTCAACCTCGTCCATTTCTTTAAGGCATTTGAGCAACGTTTTTTCGTCGGCAAGTTTGCCTTCGTATGCCGAAAAATCGACTTTCCCGGAAATATTTTCCAATAAGTCGTCGAATTCTTTCTGATCCTTGAATATATCGGTCAATCTCCATTTAAGATTTTCCGCTACTTCGCTTCTTTTCTTTGACATATTTATATCCTCCGTATTGTGTTTTTTTATTTATTTCTGTTCAAAATCGTCAAAAATATCGTCGTCCGATTTCAAACCGTAAGCAAGCAGAACGTTCGCGTGCGTAACGTATCTGATTATATCGCCGTTTTTGAAGTCAGGCATCGGCTTTTCCTTATCGACGAGGACGTTTCTTCTCATATATTCCTGAGTTTTATCCGACCATTCGAGAACCGCCATAACGTGAAAATCAACGTTACCGACTTCGCTTATATAAGTTTCGTTCTGTAAAAAAGTACTTTCGTTTAACATCTTTCTGCCGACTTTGATGTCGTCCATCAGTCTGAAATAGCATTTTGCGCGCTTATAAGGAATACCGAGATAGATAAACGAAAAAACTATTTCTACGCCCGATATCAGACAAGCGAAGAAAAGGTAAAGTTGTTTCTGTGATTCGAGTTCGCTTGTCGAAATGTAAGGCAGACGCAGGAACAAAACAAAGAACACCGCGCAACCGATAATCCCGGCGGCAAGAACGGCGAAGTATATCGCGAGCAACTTCTTTTTTAATTTCAGAGCGTTTTCGTAATCTTTATCGTTGTAAACGTTTGTCATTTATTTCTCCCGTTATCGGCTTTCGCGCCGAACAATCCCAAAATGAAATTATCTATTTTCATCACAACGTTATAATACGAAGTGATATTGCTTTTTCTCTTTATCGCCCATTCGGGAACGACGCCTATAACCGCCGTTATATCTCTCGTTCCCACGTCCGGACTACGGCTGTCTTTACTTTCGTAACGATTGTCGCCGAGGACGAAAATTTTACCTTCGGGAACTATCGTCGCCGCGTATTTTTCATGTTTTTTCGCCGTCGAATAGTAAGCGTAAGGTTCGTCGAGCGGCGTAAATTCCGTTTCGCCTTTCCTTTTTCTGTAAACGACGTCGTCGTCAATGCAAATCGTATCGCCCGGCAAACCGATTACTCTTTTAATGTAATTGGTTTCGCCCGTTATTCCGATAACCACAACGTCGCCGTAATCCGGCTTGGCAAGTTTATTCATAACGAGCCAGTCGCCGTCGTCGATAGTTTTATTCATCGAATTTCCGTCGATATTCACAGGAGAAATCCACACTCTTTGCGCAACGGAAAAAACAAGCATAACGACGATAAGCGCGATAAGCAGGACGTCGCCGAAAGAAAAAACTTTTTCCTTCGGCGCGCCGATAAGCCTGTCGTTTATTTTAAAATTTTCGTTTCGCTTAATGTCGTTTTCCATTTTAAATCAATAGGATGTTATTAACCACGTATTTGCCGCCCGATTCGATTCTGAGAGCGAAAATATCCTCGTATTTTCTTATACTCATCCCCTCGGCGGATTTAAATTCGTTCAATCTGATGATTATGTTCTGCCAGAATTTGCCGCTTTTGAGTTCGAACGAATAAGTAAATTCCTTGACTCCCGACGGCGTTGCCACCATAAACACAAGTTTTAAAACGCAGAATTCCGAAGTGAAGAAATCCATTTCGAGAATGGACGAGTCGTCCGCGGCGCAACACGGTTCGCTGAATTTGTAACTTATCAGTCCGCAATGCGAATACGCGCCGTAGATACCGTCCGCGCCTTTCACCAATTCCAAAAACTTACTTTCGTCGACGAAAATGCTTTTTTCGGAAGCGTTTTTATCGTAGAACGTTATTCCGCCAAGCCCGTCCCTGCTCGAATAAATCAGGTTTGATTTTTTGGACGAAGTAGGCTCGATTTTCTTATAAGCAAGTTTTGAACTGAGCGTAAGCCCGTTTTTATATCTGACTACGGCGAAAGCAAAAACGTTTTTCGTGCTTCCGTTCGCAACGTATTCGTACTTCATTCTGCCTTCCGCTTCGTCGCCGACGAAATCGCAGGAATTCCAGTTCCTTATGGCGGGATTGATAACGCCCTCGTTGATATAAACCTTCGCGCTTTCTATTTTAACTTCCGTGGAATAATCGAGCGTGAGAGCAAGAAAGTTGCCGTCCTGTTCGATAGACACTTCCGGACATTTCGGAAATACTAATTTATTTATGTCGAACTGACAATAAAGGAATAATTCCACGTCCTTTTTGCAATAATCGTCGAGATAAACGTTGAATCCCGGAGAAAAGTTGAAAACGTAAGGCACGTCCGCTCTTATTCTCGAAAGCGTATCGAGCGATCTGTCGAAATCGAATTCGGTGCTGTTCGTCGACGTCAGAAAAAGAACGGGGCATTTAACGTATTGCGCGTAAGCGTGAGCGTCCACCGCCGCGATATATTTTCTTCTCTCCTCGTTCATCACGATATCCGAATCGGAAAACTTGTTGATACCCTTATAAGCCGACCAACCCGCGCCGAACATAACCACGGCGCATTTCACCCTGTCGTCCACAGCGGCGAGTTGCCATGCGATATTCGCGCCGTTCTTTATCCCGATAACGCCTATTTTGGAAACCGAAGGATTCTGCTCGATTAAAAAAGTCAGAGCGTATCTTGCAACGGCAACCCATTCGTACCAGCACGTTTCTCTCGCGCTTTCGTCAACGTAATCCATTCGTCTGCCACGGGTTTCGTAATTCGCGTAAGAAACGGATTCCGGATAAACAGTGTAATTCTCCGTATTGTCGCGCTTACCGTAAAAATCGACCATAAGAACGGAAAAACCCATTTTGACGTAATCGATGACTTCCTCGTAATTGATTCTTTCGGTTATGTCGGGAATATAAAGCAAGCACTCGTGAGATAAAGAATCGTCGGGCGTGAAATATTTACCGAAAATACGCACCCTCTCGTTTCCTGCCTGTCTGCCCGAGAAAAAGAAATCCCTGTGCACGACGTTATCGTAACGGATTTCGCCGAGCATGTTCGACTTTGTGGGGCGGGAAGCGTCGAAGCCTTCCCATAATGAAATTGGAGTTAAAATTACAGATTGTTCGATCATTATCGCTCCGTTTTTCCGGCAGATAAAAACGTTATCCGTTATAATATCCGCCTACTTTAAACTATACCGCATTTATTATACAACATTTTTTATTTTTTTGCGACAATTATTAAGCGTTTTTTTGACTTTTTATAAATTTTTTCATAATTTTCCTCAAATTTTGCGAAAGCGATTCAGACCGCCGCTCAAAACGCCCGTATTTTATGCCCGTCAAGTTTAAAACACCTTTAAAATGTGTAAAAGACGCGATAAAAAATCTATATGTTGTGTTTTGTTTTTTTTGAAGAAAAACGACTTGATTTTTTTTTAATTTTATAATATTATTTTCAGGCAAAGTTATTATGGGGTAAAATCAAATGTCTTTTTGTTCTTTTTCAAAGGAAACGTTAAAAAACTCGTCGACGGTCATCGACAACAAATTCATAACGACCTATCTTCCGGAAGCGAGCGGCGAAGCGGTTAAATGCTATGTTTACGGGCTTTTCGTCTGTCAGGATTCCGACGAGGACGTTTCATTCGATAAGTTCTGCAAAGACGTGAATCTCGAAAAAAACGTGGTTTCGGACTGTTTTAAATTCTGGGAAGAAATGGGCGTAGTCAACGTTTTATCGGAAGAACCTTTTCTCGTCAAATATCTGCCCGCAGAATTCTCGAAGCCGAAAAAGTACAGCGCGGAAAAATACGGCGAATTCAACAAAGCGCTTCAGATCCTTATTCCCGACAGAATGATAACGACGAACGAATACTCCGCGTATTTCTCGCTCATGGAAGAAAACGGAATAAAACCCGAGGCGCTCCTGATGATCGTTAAATACTGCGTAGACCTGAAAGGCGGCGCGATAGGTTGCAGATATATTTTAAAAGTTGCAAACGACTTCATCGCAAGAGGCGTTACCACCACGGCGAAAATCGAAAAAGAATTGTCCGATTACTCTTTGAAAACGGGCGAATTCGCAACTCTTATGAATTACATACTTCCCAACAGAAAGCCGCAGATCGAAGACTTAAAGTTGTTTGAAAAATGGAACAAACAACTCCTCTACGATATCGATACGATTATTTTCATAGCAAAAACGGCGAAGATTAAAAATATCGAAAAACTCGATAAAGAGATAGACGTTCTATATGCGAGCAAAAAGTTTTCCGAGAAGGAAATCGCGGACTACTATAAAGCGAAAGCGGCGACGACCGAACTTGCGTATTCCATCAACCGTTCGCTTTCCGTCTACGTTGAAGTTATCGACCCGGTTATCGAAAACTACGTTACGCCGTGGCTCAACATGGGGTACGACGGCGAAACGCTTTTATTTCTTGCGACCTATTGTTTCAGGAAAAATCGCCGTTCGCTCGCCGATATGAACGAAATCGTCGATAAACTCTACAAAAAAGGGCTTATTACCCTTGCGGCCATCGCGGAATATCTGAAATCCGTATCTGCCGACGACGGGTTTATCAAAAAACTTCTCGACGCGGCGGGGCTGGTGAGAAAACCTACCGACTGGGACAGACAGAACCTGAAAATCTGGCGGAGTTGGAATTTCTCGGACGAAATGATCTTCGAGGCCTGCAAAATAGCCGTCGGAAAATCGAACCCTATGTCTTACGTAAACGCAGTGCTGTCCGGCTGGAAGTCGGACGGGATTTTCTCGGCAGACAAGATTCCGCACGCGCAGGCGGGCAAAAAGACGAACGATCAGGCGATAAGAACGCGTTCTTACACAAAAGAGGAATTTGAAAAACTCATCGACAATATTGACGACATTGAATTTTAATCATGATATACGATAACCAACTGATAAAAGAAATAAACTCGGAACTTGCCGCAAGAAGAAAGGCGGCGGAATCGCGCGCGGAATATTACGCGGACGTTCTCGGCAAAAACGCAGGATACGCGGCTGCGGAAAAAAAATACTACACGGCGAAATTCGACCTTTCCAAAGCAAGATTCAACGGTAACGAAGCGGCGGAAGAAAAAGCCGCGTCGGATATGAACGCGGCAAACGAAACGATGAAATCGATTCGCGAAACACTCGGAATTACCGATAAAATGACCACTCCCGATTATCGTTGCAAAAAATGTAACGACACGGGAATTACGAGAAACGGAAAACATTGCAAATGCTTTGAAAAACTCGCCTGCGAAATAACGCTCGAAGAACTCGGAATCGAAAAAAAGACGCTTCCCGCTCTTTCGGCTTCGGCGATCAAGGAAAACAATCTCGACAGATATTACTCTAAATTTTCCGACTACTGCGAAAAATTCGACAGAACAAGAAAAAACGTAATTATTTACGGGAGCGTCGGCACGGGAAAAAGCCACCTTGCCGCGTGCATAGCGAACGAACTCATCGCTAAAAATTATAACGTCGTTTTTGTTTCCGCATGCGAACTCGACACGATTTTCCTGAAATATCACACCGCGCCCGTTTCGGATAAGTCGTTTTATCTTTCTCTGCTCTGCGGTTGCGATCTGTTGGTTATCGACGATCTCGGCGCGGAACCGATTTATAAAAACGTCACGCTCGAATATCTGCTTTTGATTCTATCGGAAAGACTCGCGAAAAACATGCCGTATATCATAACGACCAACCTTTCGCAGGAACAGATTCTCGACCGTTACGGCGACAGAATCCTGTCACGGTTAAACGACAAGAAACACGGCGTGAACATCGAGATAAAAGGAGAGGATTTAAGAAGAAAAAGGTAGGGATTCCGTTCGTTAACTTTAAATTTATTAGTCAGCGTAAAAATGGCGGCGTCGGCAAAATTGCCG
>URKE01000009.1 GCA_900548285.1 uncultured Eubacteriales bacterium
GCATAAATCGGTTTATCACCGCAAAAATAGTTAGTGATGACGAATGGAATCCCTAGGAATTCCTTTCCGATTAAAAATAAACGGAGATACGTTTCCGCATCTCCGCATAAATCTGAAAAACTTCGATAAACTCCGATAAACCCGACAGATTATCTCTTCGAGAACTGAGGAGCCTTTCTTGCTTTCTTCAAGCCGTATTTCTTTCTTTCCTTCATTCTCGGATCTCTCGTAAGGAATCCCGCCGCTTTAAGCGCACCGCGAAGTTCCGGCTGAGCCTCGATAAGGGCTCTCGAGATACCGTGACGGATAGCGCCCGCCTGACCGGTGAAACCGCCGCCGATTACGTTTACGAACACGTCGTAAGCCGATTCCGTACCCGTGAGGGCAAGGGGCTGACGAATGATGAGTTTTAAAGTGTCGAGATCGCAATACTCATCGATGCTTCTGTCATTGATGGTGATTACGCCCGTACCGCCGGGAATAAGTCTTACTCTCGCAATCGCGCTCTTTCTTCTTCCCGTTCCCCAAAACTGAACTTTCTTTTTAACTGATGCTTTTGCCATAATAACTTATTTCCTCCGATTATCTCTCAATGTTGAGCGTTTTGGGTTGCTGAGCCTGATGATTATGCTCCGCTCCCTTATATACGCGGAGTTTGGTAAGCATTTGTCTGCCGAGGCTGTTTTTGGGAAGCATGCCCTTAACCGCTTCGTAAACGGCAAGGTCGGACTTCTCCGCCATCATTCTCGAATAGGGAACCTGCTTCAATCCGCCGATATAACCCGTGTGATAAGTGTAGAACTTCTGTTCGAGTTTCTTTCCCGTAAGAACAACCTTATCGCAATTAACTATGATAACGAAATCGCCGCAGTCAACGTTCGGAGTGAACGTGGGCTTGTTTTTTCCGCGAAGAACGGACGCAACCTGAGAAGCAAGTCTTCCAAGCGATACGCCTTCCGCGTCGACGATATACCATTCTCTTTCTACCGTCTGGCTTTTTGCCATATAACTTTTCATCTGAAAATCTCCAAATTTTATTTTTTATACAGGAAAAAAGCATTTCGGAGGGGCTAGTTCTTCCATGGTGATTTCCTTAGCCGCCGCGTTTCCCGTGTTTCACCCGATTTTGTCGGATTTTATCAGGAATAGCGACGTCCCGCCGCGCAAGGCATAATTATCCCTCGCACGATTACGCCATAATATTTTATGTTATTTGAATTTATTTGTCAAGCGTTTTACGCGTGATATACAAAAATTTTTACGGTTTTCAGCCGATAAAAATCTGCAGTATTACTTAGCGAAAAATCAGCCGTCGCGCCGCCCGAAAAATCAACCGTCACGTCGCATTGAAAATCAGCCGTCGTATTCCACCGATTTAAGAGTAAGTCCTTGGGCGGGCATCGTTTTCCCCGCAAGGCTTCTCTCGCCCTTTTCAAGGATCTCGTCAACGTCCATAGCGTTGATTTTGCCCTCGCCCGCGGCGACGAGCGTTCCCGCCATAATTCTCACCATATTGTAAAGGAAACCGTTGCCGGTCACCGAAAAAACGATTTCGTCGCCACGCGCCGTAACTTCCGCGCGGTAAATCGTTCTCACCGTGGTTTCCACCGAGGAATTCGCCGCAAGAAAACATCTGAAATCGTGTTCGCCGACGAAACGCGCCGCAACCGAATTCATTGCTTCGACGTTAACCGGGTAACATATCTGCGCGGCGTAACGCGATTTGAGCGGACGCGGAAAGGGAGAAACGTAGATATGATATTCGTAAGTCTTTTTCTTTGCGGAAAAACGCGCGTTGAAACTTTCGTCCGCGCGCTCGCTCCTAACGATTTTTACGTCGGCTGGCAGCACGGCGTTAAGCGCGTTTGAAAATTTTTCGGCAGGCACGGCGGAGTTCGTGTCGAAATGAGCGACCTGCCCGAGAGCATGCACGCCCGCGTCGGTTCTTCCGCTTCCGATAAGTTTGACCGTTTCGCCCGTAACTTTTTTTATCGCGTCGGTAATCACCTGCTGAACCGACGTTCCGTTCGGCTGAATCTGCCAGCCGCAGTAATCCGTCCCGTCGTATTCGATTGTAAGTTTAACTCTCATAAAAGCCGCCTATAAGTCGATTATTTGCCCGTTTTGAAAAACAACGGCAACAGTTTGCAATTTCGTGTCAGAAGTTCAGAAACAACGGCAACGGTTTGCAATTTCGTGTCAACAGTTCAGAAACAACGGCAACGGTTTAAAATCACGCGTCGGCAGTTCAGAAAATAACGGCGACGATTTGCGCGTAATAAATATTCAGAAAAACAATGCCCGTGATGAGCGCGGCGACGAAAAGCGTCGCGACGATATCTCTGAACGTGAACGTCAGTTTTTTATACTTCGTCCTGTTTTTACTGCCCGTGTAACACCGCGCGTCCATCGCGTCGCCCAGTTCGTCCGCGCGACGAAGCGCGCTGATAATGAGAGGAATAAGGACGGGTACGAGCGCTTTTATTCTGGAAAATATATTCCCGCTCTCGAAGTCCGCACCCCTTGCTTTCTGCGCGCTGATTATTCTGTCGGTTTCGTTCGCGAGGGTGGGAATAAATCTCAACGCTATGGACATAACGAGCGCGAGGTCGTGAACGGGAAATTTAACGAGATTGAGCGGTTTCAGCAAACTTTCGATTCCGTCCGTAAGGCTCACCGGCGTGGTGGTCAGCGTTAAAAGCGAACTGCCCGTTACGAGAAGGATAAGCCTTGCCGAAAGGAACGACGCGGAAATTAAGCCTTCCTTGGTTATCACCCAGAAATAAACCGTCTCGCCCTCCTGCCGAACATGAAACAGAACGTTCAGAACAAACATAAACAATATAAGAAAGAATATCGCCTTTACGCTTCTCAGCACCGAACCGAGCGGCACGGACGAAAAGATTATCGCCACGATCAGAAATACCAGAACCGCCGCGAGCGACAAAAAGTTCTGCGCGAGAAACACGGCGACAATATACGCGATAAGCAGAAGTATTTTCGTGCGCGGATCGGTTTTGTGAAGAAAAGACCGCGCGTTATAATACTGTCCGAAAGTTACGTCTCCTAACATAATTCTCCAAATTAAATCATAAAAACAAGGCTATAAGTCGGTTGTCGAGCCTTTATTAACATCTAAAAACAAGGCTATAAGTCGATTATCAAGCCTTTTTATATATTTCCGCAACCTTTGAAACAAAGTCGTCCGTCGTAAAATCCGAATCGATATCCACTCCGGTTTCTTTGAGGGCCGCCGTGAGTTTCGTAGTTATCGGCACGTCAAGCCTGAGCGCCGTGAGTTCGCCCGCGCGGGAAAACACCTCCCGCGGAGTACCCGTCATTACGATTTTACCTTCCGAGAAAACAGCCACGTCGGTGCAGTTTTCCGCAACTTCATCCATATCGTGCGAAACGATCACGACCGTTTTTACGTAATGTTCGTGAAGGGCGTGCAACAGCGACATAAGTTCTCTTTTACCCACGGGGTCAAGCCCGGCGACCGGTTCGTCGAGAATAAGAATTTCGGGTTTGCTGACGATAACGCCGGCTATCGCCACACGCCTTTTCTGTCCGCCCGAAAGTTCGAACGGCGATTTGTTCGCGAATTCTTCCCCAAGCCCCACAAGCGAAAGCGCGCTGTAAACCGCAATTTTCACCTCTTCTTCGGTCGCGTCTTTGTTGAAATTTTTAAACCCGAACGCGACGTCCTGATAAACGGTTTCGGCAAACAGTTGATATTCGGGATACTGAAACACGATTCCCGTTTTGCTTCTGAGTTCTTTCAGTTTCTTTTTGTCGGTTTTTTTGCCGCGCGAAAGATCGTATTCGCCGACGACGAGTTTACCCTCCTGAATGGGAATAAGCGCGTCTATATGTTGAATAAACGTGGATTTTCCGCTGCCCGTATGACCGATGATTCCGAAAAAAGAACCTTCGGGAATCGTAAGAGTTACGTCCGACAAGGCGCGGACTTTGTTTTTCGATTTTTTATCGTAATAAAAATTCAGTTTTTCCGCAACGACTTGCATAACCCCTCCGCTGATTTTTCCGCAACGACTCGCATAACCCCTCCGCTAATTTTTCCGCAACGACTCGCATAACTCCTCCGCTAATTTTTCCGCGTCGAGAATATCGGGCGAAAGCGGGACTCCCGCGCGCCGCAATTTCTCCGCGATGAGAGCAGCCCTCGGCAATTCGAGTCCGCAAGCGCGCAAAACTTCCTTTTTTTCGAACACTTCTTTCGGCGTTCCCTTAAGCCTTATTCTTCCGTTGTCCAGAACGTAAACGCAATCGGCTTCCGCGGCTTCATCCATATAATGCGTTATGTCGATAACCGTCATTCCCTTTTCTTTGTTGAGCGTTCTCGCAACTTCCATGACCTCTCTTCTGCCCTTAGGATCGAGCATCGAAGTAGACTCGTCCATAATCAGAATTTCGGGTTCGATTGCAATCGCCCCCGCAATGGCTACTCTTTGCTTCTGTCCGCCCGAGAGTTTCGCAACTTCCGATTTCCGGAACTTTTCCATATCCGTGGCTTTGAGCGCACCGTCTATCGCGGCGGCTATTTTCTCCCGCGGCATCGCGACGTTTTCCGGTCCGAACGCGATATCGTCCTCGACGATCGACGCGATCTGCTGATTGTCGGGATTCTGAAAAATCATTCCCGCTTTTTTTCGTATTTCAAAGAGGTTGCTTTTCTCCGCGGTGTCAAGCCCGAAAACGAACACCTTGCCCGCCGTGGGCTTCAAAAGTCCGTTCACGAGCCGCGCGAGCGTGCTTTTTCCGCTTCCGTTCCGACCTAAAAGAGCGACGAACGCGCCTTTTTCGACGGCAAAATCAAGACCTTCGAGAACGTAATTTTTTCTTCTGACGTCGTTTTCGTCGGTGGACGAATAATAAAAACCGACGTTCTGGAATTCAATGGCATACATAGTTAATATTTTATCACAATTCGCCCCGAAATAACAAGCGTTTGCGAGCCTTTAAGTTTTTTTCACTTCATTTTCTCGGAAAACCGTATATTTATAAGAAAAATTTTTCTATTTATCCTTAAAAACCTTTGACTAAAACACGCCGTTAGGCTATAATATATAAGGTTACGCGCGAGGCTCGGAAAATCCGGACCGCGCAACGGACACAAAACAACAAAAAAAGTTATAATTTATTTCATACGGAGGTCAAAATTTATGAAAGTTATGACTATTGACGGTAACACCGCCGCGAGCCACGTTGCGTACGCGTTCTCGGAAGTTGCGGCGATTTACCCCATCACGCCCTCTTCGCCCATGGCGGAGGTTGCGGACGAATGGTCCACCGCCGGCAGAACGAACATGTTCGGTCAGAAACTCAAACTCGCCGAAATGCAGTCGGAAGCGGGCGCGGCAGGCGCGGTTCACGGTTCTCTTTCCGCAGGCGCGCTGACTGTTACTTACACCGCATCTCAGGGTCTTCTTCTTATGATCCCGAACATGTATAAGATCTCGGGCGAACTTCTCCCCTGCGTTTTCCACGTCAGCGCGAGAGCCCTTGCCGCTCATTCTCTTAACATTTTCGGCGACCATTCCGACGTTATGGCTTGCCGCCAGACGGGATTCGCGATGCTTGCTTCCAACTCCGTTCAGGAAGTTATGGACCTTGCTTTGGTTGCGCATCTTTCCACGCTTAAATCCAAAGTTCCGTTCCTTCACTTCTTCGACGGTTTCAGAACGAGCCACGAAGTATCCAAGATCGAGGCTATCGACTATGAGGATATGAAGAAACTCGTCGATATGAAAGATATCGAGGATTTCAGAAAGAGAGCGTTGAACCCCGATCACCCGATTCAGAAAGGTACGGCTCAGAACAGCGATACTTACTTCCAGAACAGAGAAACCGCGAACAAATATTACGACGAAGTTCCTGCAATCGTTCAGAAGATGATGGATAAAGTTTCCGCTCTTACGGGCAGAAGTTATCATCTTTTCGATTACGTGGGCGCGCCCGACGCGGAAAACGTTATCGTGATCATGGGCAGCGGCGCGGAAGCGATCGAAGAAACCATAGCGAAAATGAACAAAGAAGGTCACAAGGTAGGCGTTCTCAAAGTCAGACTTTACAGACCTTTCTCCGCAAAAGCGTTCGTTAAGGCTCTTCCCAAAACCGTTAAGAACATCGCCGTTCTCGACAGAACGAAAGAACCCGGTTCTCTCGGCGAACCCCTTTATCTCGACGTCGTTGCCGCTCTTGCCGAACTCGGCAAGAAGAAAGTTAAGGTTTACGGCGGAAGATACGGTCTCGGCTCGAAGGAATTCAACCCCTCGATGGTTTACGCCGTTTATAAGAACCTCGAATCCGCAAAACCCAAGAACCACTTCACCGTCGGTATTTACGACGACATTACTCACACTTCGCTTGACTTCTCCGAGCAGTATAACGCCGCTCCCGAAGGCACGATCAGTTGTAAGTTCTACGGTCTCGGCTCCGACGGTACGGTCGGCGCGAACAAGAACTCGATCAAAATTATCGGCGATCACACCGATATGTACGCTCAGGGTTATTTCTTCTACGACTCCAAAAAGTCGGGCGGTATCACCGTTTCGCACCTTCGTTTCGGCAAAACCCCCATTCAGTCGTCTTACCTTATCGACGCGGCGGACTTCATCGCTTGCTCGCAACCCTCTTACGTTACGAGATACGATATGGTCACCGACCTCAAAGAAGGCGGCAAATTCCTTCTTAACTGCGAATGGGACAACGTTGCCGACCTCGGCGCTAATCTCCCCGCTTCGATGAAACGTCTGCTTGCCAAAAAGCACGCTAAACTTTACGTTATCGACGCAATCAAGATCGCCGCGTCCATCGGCCTCGGCGGAAGAACCAACGCTATCATGCAGGCGGCTTTCTTCAAAATCAACCCCGAAATCATGCCTTACGCCGAAGCGGAAGACTGGATGAAGCAGTACGTTAAGAAGTCCTACGGCAAGAAGGGCGACGCGGTCGTTCAGATGAACTACGCCGCTATCGACAAAGCCGCTTCCGAACTTAAAGAAATCGCGGTTCCCGCAGAATGGGCCGACGCTACTACCGGCGCTGCTCCCGCGAAACTCGCAGACGATAAATATTTCCAAGAGGTTATTCACCCGATCATCGCTCTCGAAGGCGACAAACTTCCTTCCTCCGCATTCAATGCAGACGGAAGCGTTCCCACCGGAACGACGAAGTTCGAAAAGAGAGGCGTTGCGGTTAAGATTCCCGAATGGAACGCAGAAAACTGTATTCAGTGTAACCAGTGCGCGTTCGTATGTCCGCACGCTTGTATCCGCCCCGTTCTCGTTAAGGACGGCGAAACCGTTCCCGCAACGTTCGCAACCAAAGCGGCTATCGGCTTGAAAGGATATTCTTACAGAATGCAGGTCAGCCCGCTCGATTGTATGGGCTGCGGAGTTTGCGCCAACATCTGCCCCACTAAACCGGACAAGAAGGCTCTTACTATGATTCCGCTTGAAAAAGTCGTTGCGGACGAAACCGTCAACTACGAATTCAGCGAGAAACTTCCCGAAGCGGATACCTCCGTATTCAAGAAGAATACCGTTAAGGGATCTCAGTTCTCCAAACCTCTCTTCGAGTTCTCCGGCGCGTGCGCAGGCTGCGGCGAAACTCCTTATATCAAAGTCATCACTCAGATGTTCGGCGATCGTATGATCATCGCCAACGCTACGGGTTGTTCGTCCATTTACGGCGGTTCTTCCCCGACGTGTCCTTACACCAAGAACGCGGAAGGCAAAGGTCCCGCATGGGCTAACAGTTTGTTCGAGGATAACGCGGAATACGGCTTCGGCTTCCACCTTGCTTACTTCCAGAGAAGAGAAAAACTTGCCGACGTTATGAGAGGAATTCTCAACCTCAACCTTCACGGAAGAGTGGGCGAGGCTTGCAAACTCTGGCTTGAAAACAAGAAGAGCGCGGAAGTTACTCAACGCGTTTACAAGATGCTCGAAGTTGCTCTTCCCTCCGCTATCAAGAACGCCAAGGGCGAACTTAAGGATCTCCTTAAAGAACTCAGCGGAATGCTCGACTGCGTAATCAAGAAGTCTATCTGGATTATCGGCGGCGACGGCTGGGCTTACGATATCGGCTACGGCGGACTCGATCACGTTCTCGCTCAGGGCGAAGACGTCAACGTTCTTGTCGTAGATACGGAAGTTTACTCCAACACCGGCGGACAGGCAAGCAAGTCCACTCCTACCGGTTCCGTTGCCAAATTCGCTTCGGGCGGTAAGAGAATCAAGAAGAAGGATCTCGGCATGATGGCTATGAGTTACGGTTACGTTTACGTTGCTCAGTGCGCTATGGGTTCGAACAAACAGCAATTCCTTAACGCTATCACCGAAGCCGAGGCTTACGACGGACCGTCGCTCCTCATCTGCTACGCGCCTTGTATCAACCACGGTATCAACATGGCTAACTCGCAGACCGAAGAGAAGAAAGCGGTTGACGCAGGTTACTGGCATCTTTACAGATACAATCCCGAACACGTCGGCACCGAAGTTAACCCCTTCACGCTTGACAGTAAGGATCCTACCGAAAGTTATCACGACTTCATTCTCGGCGAAAACCGTTACGCAACGCTCAAGAAGGCTCAGCCCGAACTTGCTGAAAAGTTGTTTGAAAGAGCCGAAGAAGAGAACACCGCAAGACTTGGCAAATACAAGAAACTTGCCGGAAAGGAATAATTCGGAGATTTCGTTTTTAACGAAAATATCCGCAAATTAACTAAGGCGGCAGCCGCGTTGAAACGCGGCTGCCGCCTGTTTTTTTTATTATTTATGAATTGTTACCTATGCCTTCCGGTTCTTTTTCGGTTGTAAAATAAAACTTACATCAAAGCGGATTTACCACGCCGTCTGTGCAATATATTTTTAAATCTTTAGTACGAGAAAAGCAACCGGTGCCTTTTTCTATTTTTTCCCACTGTGCAGTCGTTCCTTTAAATGTAATTCTTGTAAGCGATTTGCACTCAAAGAACGTATAGTCTCCTATAAAAACTACGCTATCCGGAATTGTTATAGAGGTAAGCCTTTCGCAACCTTTGAACGCAGAATCGCAAATTACTTTCGTTTTACTATGAATTTCATATGCGGATAACTTTTTGCTTTCCACCGTTATCAATGCATGGTATGGATTATCCGCATTTCCTAAATATTTTGTATTCCCATAAACATTATATTGTAACTTCCCGCAATCGCCGAAAACGTCATAACCCATAGAACTCACACTGTCGGGAATGATTACAGAGGTAAGCGCAGAGCAGCAGGAGAACACAAAGTCACCTATAGAAGTCACGCTGTCGGGGATGGTGATAGAGGTAAGACTTCTGCAACCGCTGAACGCCTGATCTCCTATGGAAGTTACGCTATCGGGGATTATTACAGTGATAATTTCAGCATTTTTAAATGCTTCTTTATAAATATTGCGCACGGGCAAATTGTTGTATGTATCGGAAATTTTTATATGTTTTGATTTTCCGGTATAACAAATAACTTCTGCATATGCGCCGTCTGCGGAAACGTCGTATACAACGCCCTCGGTAGGTAATATGGTTTGTTTACATACCGAACAACAACCTGAATCGTCTATCTGGTGTTCCCCATAATCTACTTTTACGTTACACGCGCAAGCGGAATTATGCCAATGATGCGTTTCGTTATACGACCATTCGCTCTCTGCCGGGTGGGCGGCTAAAACTCCGTATTCAAACGTTCCGGAGCCTTTTTCGCCGCACGAACACGAATAATAATATCTTGCTTTTGTCTTGCAGGTTGCTTTTTCGGCAAGATAATTTTCTGAAATTACTTGTCTGTCGTAAGTATGTGCGTGTTTGTGAGCGCAAGCCGAAAAGCCGAATACAAGTGCGGCACACACGAAAAGCATTGCAAAAAGCGTTAAAATTTTCTTTTTCACAAAACAGCCTCCTTAATTACCATCTTAAAATATTATAGTATCAATTTTTGATACTGTCAAGTATATTGTAACATAAAAAGTCACTATCGTTTTTTTCAAGAAATTATCTCGTCGGGAAAATAGATTAAAATTTGTCAACGAGAAAATTAAATCGTATCTCGGCTATGTATGAAAAGAGCCTTGTTTACGCAATTCGATACAGTTAAAAGCGGCGGAGTTCGGAAATTTCCGAACCCCGCCGCTTCTTTTTAATCAACGTGAACCACGTTTATATTACGTTTTATTGCGTTTTCCGCTTTATGTTACGCGTTTTCCTCGTCGTCGAAATCGTCGGTCGTTTCGTCGCCCGCGTCGGTTGTAACTCCTCTGAGCGAGTTATACTGCGGAGAAAGGTTCTTATAATCTTTCACGCCCGTTCCCGCGGGAATAAGTTTACCGATGATAACGTTTTCCTTAAGGCCCATAAGCGGATCGATCTTGTTGTGAATGGCCGCATCCGTGAGAACTTTGGAAGTTTCCTGGAAGGAAGCCGCCGAAAGGAAGGATTCGGTTGCGAGAGCCGCTTTGGTAATTCCGAGAAGAATTCTCTTCGCGATTGCGGGAACTCCGCCGTTTTCGAGAACTTTGCTGTTCTCTTCGTCGAGCGTGAGCATATCCACACATTCGCCCGGAAGGAAGCCCGTGTCGCCGCCGGAAAGAATTCTTACCTTGCGGAGCATCTGGTTGACGATTATTTCAACGTGTTTATCGTTAATGTCAACGCCCTGGCTGCGGTATACGGACTGAACTTCTTTGAGAATATAGTCCTGAACGGCTTTGAATCCCTTGGTTTTAAGAATAGTCTGCGGATTGACGGAACCGCCCGTGAGAACGGAACCGGGTTCTACGACGTCGCCCGTTTTAACTCTCAGATCCGCGCTGAACGGAATTCCGTAATCTTTAACGGAGCCGTCGTCCGGAGATTTGACCATAACGTGACGGATTCCGTCCTTTTCCTGAACGGTGACCGTGCCGCTGTGTTCGCAGACGATCGCTTCGCCCTTGGGTTTTCTCGCCTCGAAAAGTTCCTCAACTCTCGGAAGACCTTGAGTGATATCGCCCGTGGACGCTATACCGCCGGTGTGGAACGTTCTCATTGTTAACTGAGTACCGGGTTCGCCGATGGACTGAGCCGCGATGATACCGACCGCTTCGCCGATCTGAACGGGGAGCGAGTTACTCATGTTCTTGCCGTAACACTTGGCGCATACGCCGTATTTCGACTTACAGGTGAACACGCTTCTGATCGTTACTTTTTCGATACCCGCCGCGCAAATCTTCTTCGCGTCGTCCTCGGTTATCATTTCGTTAGCCTTGACAAGCAGTTCGCCCGTCTTGGGGTCGTGAATGTCAACGGGAGTGAATCTGCCGTTGATTCTGTCCTCAAGACTTTCGATTATCTCGCCTTTAAGCCCCTTTATCGCCTCGATTTCCATACCCTTGACGTCGCCGCAATCGTCCTCGCGGATGATTACGTTGTGCGAAACGTCTACAAGTCTTCTCGTAAGGTAACCGGAGTCTGCCGTCTTTAACGCCGTATCCGCAAGACCTTTACGTCCGCCGTGGGAGGAAATGAAGTATTCGAGAACCGTAAGACCTTCACGGAAGCACGACTTAACGGGAATTTCGATGATTTTACCGTTGGGGTTGGTCATAAGACCACGCATTCCTGCAAGTTGCTTTATCTGGTCGATAGAACCACGCGCGCCGGAGTCTGCCATCATCCAGATGGGGTTGAACTTACGGAGCGTAAGTTGCAGAACCTTGGAAACGTCCGCGGTCGCTTTCGTCCATATATCGACGACCGCTTTATAGCGTTCATCGTCGGTGAGAATACCTCTGTTGAACTTCTTTTCGATACCGATGACTTCTTCGCCGGCTTTGGAAATGATCTCGTTCTTGTCGCCGGGAACCTGCATATCGAAAACCGACGTGGTGATAGCGGCGATCGTGGAATACTTATAACCGAGCGACTTGATATAGTCGAGCGTATCGGCGGCGCAACCCGAACCTCTCGATTTGAAGCAAGCGTCGACAATCTTTTTAAGTTGACTCTTGCCTACGAGGAAGTTGATTACGTACTGAAGGTAACTATCATTATCTCCGGGATTTCTCACGGTGAATTTCGCGCCCGTGATATCCTGCGGAATACCGTGGTTGAAGATGATTCTGCCCGCGGTGGTTTTGATGATTCCGGAATGTTTCGTCCCGTCCGGCAATGTTACGTTACGTCTGACGTAAATTTCGTCCTGACACCAGAGTTGTTTGGTCTGGTATGCCATAAGGGCTTCGTCGGGAGAAGCGTAAACGTCGGGTTCGTAATAATCGGCGACAACCGCTTCGGACGGATCGCCGCCCTCTTTGACGAGTTTGCACGAAACGATGATTTCTTTGATCGCTCTCTCCGTTCTCGAATAGATTCCGTCTTTGTCGGCTTTGACAACGACGCATCTTTCGGCTTTGACTATGTCGGAAGGAATAAATCTGATTTCCTTTTCGTCATAGAAGAATCCGTCGTCTTTAAGGACGTATTCGGTTTCTCTTTCGTCGTAATATTTTCCTTCTTCCTTTCTCGTTATGGTGAGGTAATAACAACCGAGAACCATATCCTGAGAAGGCGACATAACCGGCTTACCGTCGGAAAGTTTAAGAATGTTGTTGGAAGCGAGCATAAGGAATCTCGCCTCTGCCTGAGCCTCGATGGAAAGCGGAACGTGAACAGCCATCTGGTCGCCGTCGAAGTCGGCGTTGAACGCGCCGCAGACGAGCGGATGAAGTTTGATCGCTCTGCCCTCGATAAGAACAGGTTCGAACGCCTGAATGGACAAACGGTGAAGGGTGGGCGCGCGGTTTAAAAGCACGGGGTGATCTTTTATGACGTCCTCGAGAATATCCCACACGCACGGTTTCATTCTTTCGACCGTTCTCTTCGCGCTCTTGATATTGTGGCAAATATTGAGTTCGACGAGTTTCTTCATAACGAAAGGCTTGAAAAGTTCGATAGCCATTTCCTTAGGAAGACCGCATTGATAAAGTTTAAGTTCGGGACCGACGACTATAACCGAACGACCGGAATAATCGACACGTTTTCCGAGAAGGTTCTGACGGAAACGTCCTTGTTTACCTCTTAAAATAGCCGAAAGAGATTTAAGATCTCTGTTTCCTACGCCGGAAACCGCTTTGCCTCTTCTGCCGTTGTCGATAAGCGCGTCCACGGCGTCCTGAAGCATTCTCTTTTCGTTTCTTATGATGATTTCGGGCGCGCCGAATTCCATAAGTTTTTTAAGACGGTTGTTTCTGTTGATAACTCTGCGATAAAGGTCGTTAAGATCGCTCGTGGCGAATCTTCCGCCGTCGAGTTGAATCATCGGGCGGAGTTCGGGCGGTATAACCGGAACGACGTCGAGAATCATCCATTCGGGGCGGCTGCCGCTCTTTCTGAACGCTTCTACGATATCGAGCCTTTTGATCGCTTTCGCGCTCTTCTGGCTTTCGGGATTATCGGCGATAGTCTTTTTGAGTTCCTCGCTTTCCTTATCGAGGTTGATCGCCATGAGGAGTTCTTTGATAGACTCCGCGCCCATACCTACCTTGAAACTCTTTTCGCCGAATTTCTCGCAGGCTTCTCTGTATTCTCTGTCGTTGATGACCTGTTTATATTCGAGGTCGGTAGTACCCGGGTCGAGAACTACGTAGCAAGCGAAGTATATGACCTGCTCGAGTTGCTTGGGCGGGATATCGACCATAAGACCGATACGCGAAGGGACGCCTTTGAAATACCAGATGTGGGAAACGGGGGCGGCAAGTTCGATATGCCCCATTCTTTCTCTTCTGACTTTTGCTCTCGTGACTTCAACGCCGCACTTTTCGCAGATGATGCCCTTATATCTGATTCTCTTGTACTTTCCGCAATGACATTCCCAGTCCTTGGTAGGTCCGAAAATTCTTTCGCAGTACAAACCGTCTCTTTCGGGTTTCTGAGTTCTGTAATTTATTGTTTCCGGGCGGGTAACCTCGCCGTAGGACCATTCTCTGATCTTTTCGGGAGATGCAACGCCTATCTGTAACGAATTAAAGTTATTGAGTTCAAACATATATATTTACGACTCCTCCCGTTTTATTTATCGTCGCCGTCGTCCGTGTCGGCGTCAAGATCGTCAAGATCGTCAAAATCGTCAAAGAGATCGCTCGACTTGAATCCGTCGTCCTCGTTGAAGGTATCCTCGTCGTAATCGTCGAAGATAGAACCGACTTCGTCCTCTTCTTCCTCGGGAAGTTCTTCCTTTTCGGGAGCAAGGTCGACGTAATCGACGTGTTCTTTTTCTCTGATGTTGACGTTGACGTCGTCGGCGTCCTCGGTGAGATCTTTAAGGTTGATCTCTTCGTGATTCTCGGTAAGGACTTTCATATCGAGAGCCAGACTCTGAAGTTCTTTGAGCATAACCTTGAACGATTCGGGTATGCCCGGCTCGGAAATGTCGCTGCCCTTGACGATAGACTCGTAGGTTTTGACTCTTCCCACAACGTCGTCCGACTTGACGGTAAGAATTTCCTGCAAAATATGCGACGCGCCGTAGGCTTCGAGCGCCCAGACTTCCATTTCGCCGAATCTCTGTCCGCCGAACTGAGCCTTTCCGCCGAGAGGTTGCTGAGTTACCACCGAGTAAGGTCCTACCGAACGCGCGTGGATCTTATCGTCTACGAGGTGGTGAAGTTTGATCATGTACATGTAACCGACCGTTACTCTGTGTTCAAACGGTTCGCCCGTTCTGCCGTCGTAAAGTTGAATCTTTCCGTCGACTTCGCCGTAAGGATTGACGAAGTGATTTTCTTCGAGAAGATCTTTGATTTCTTTTTCGCTCGCTCCGTCGAAAACGGGAGTAGCGATCTTCCAGCCGAGTTGTTTGCACACGAGCGAAAGGTGAACTTCGAGAACCTGACCGATGTTCATTCGGGAAGGAACGCCGAGCGGGTTAAGGACGATCTGCAACGGAGTTCCGTCCGCTAAGAACGGCATATCCGCTTCGGGAAGAATTCTCGAAATAACGCCCTTGTTTCCGTAACGTCCCGCCATCTTATCGCCGACGGAGATTTTTCTCTTCTGCGCGATGTAAACTCTGATGAGTTCGGTTACGCCCGGCGACAATTCGTCCTTGTTCGCCTTGGTGAATGTCTTTACGTCTACAACGATACCGCCTTCGCCGTGAGGAACGCGGAGCGAAGTATCTTTGACTTCTCTCGCTTTTTCGCCGAAAATCGCTCTCAAAAGCCTTTCTTCGGGAGTAAGTTCCGTTTCGCCCTTCGGGGAAACTTTACCTACGAGAATATCGCCGCTCGTAACTTCCGCGCCGATACGGATAACGCCGTTTTCGTCGAGATCTTTAAGCGCGTCGTCGCCGATGTTGGGGATATCTCTCGTGAATTCTTCGTTGCCGAGTTTGGTTTCGCGACATTCGATTTCGTGTTCTTCGATATGGATAGACGTGAACACGTCGTTCTGAACGAGTTTCTCGGAAAGGAGAATCGCGTCCTCGTAGTTATAACCTTCCCACGTCATGAAGCCGATGAGAATGTTTCTGCCGAGAGCGAGTTCGCCGTCGCAAGTCGCGGGACCGTCCGCGAGAATAGTTCCTTTTTCTACTATATCGCCCACTTTGACGATGGGTTTCTGGTTAAGGCAGGTACCCTGGTTGGATCTCTGGAATTTTTTGAGAACGTATACTCTGTCGAATCCCGTAGTCGTTCCGTCGTTTTCGTTGACGACGATTTCGCTGCCGGATACCGACTTTACCACGCCCGCTTTCTCGGCGATGATCATAACGCCGGAGTCGTAAGCGATTTTCGCTTCGATACCCGTTCCTACGATAGGAGTTTCGGGTTTAAGAAGCGGCACTGCCTGACGTTGCATGTTCGAGCCCATGAGCGCGCGGTTCGTATCGCAGTTTTCAAGGAAGGGAATAAGCGCGGTAGCAACCGAAACGAGTTGCTTGGGCGAAACGTCCATATAATCGATTTCTTCTCTCGGAAGTTCGGTTATTTCATCTCTTCTTCTGCATGCGACACGCGCGTTTACGAAACGACCTTCTTCGTCGAGCGGCTCGTTTGCCTGAGCGACGACGAACGCGTCCTCTTCGTCGGCGGTGAGGTAATCGACGTGATCGGTCGCCTTACCCGTTGCCTTATCTATTTTTCTGTAAGCGGATTCGATAAATCCGTATTCGTTAACCTTCGCGTAAGCCGAAAGCGAAGTGATAAGACCGATGTTCTGACCTTCGGGGGTTTCGATAGGGCACATTCTGCCGTAGTGCGTGTAGTGAACGTCGCGGACTTCGAACGTCGCTCTTTCTCTGTTCAAGCCGCCCGGGCCCAGCGCGGAAAGTTTTCTCTTGTGAGTGAGTTCCGCAATGGGGTTGGTCTGATCCATGAACTGGGAAAGTTGCGAAGACCCGAAGAATTCTTTGATCGCGCTCGAAACCGGTCTTACGTTGATAAGCCCGTTGGGAGTGATATCCTTGGGATCCTGCGTGGACATTCTTTCTTTGATAACCCTTTCAAGACGGTTGATGCCGATTCTGAACTGGTTCTGCAAAAGTTCGCCGACAGACCTTACTCTACGATTGCCGAGGTGGTCGATATTATCAACAGAACCGATACCGTAATTGAGGTCGCTGTTTAAAGAAATGGTAGCGATGATATCGTCCGTGGTTATATGCTTATGATTGAGTTTGTCGATGAGCGGCTTGACGTTCTTCTTCTGCTCGCTCGTGAGTTTTTCGGGAACGCCCGCCTCAATGATATCGAAGAAAGCGCGGCACGCGAATACGAACCTTCTGCGGAGTTCTCTTCTCTTTTCCTCGTTTTTCTTGTCCTCGGGCTTAACGTCTTCGCCTGCGGGAGTGGTGGTTTCTTCCACGTAGAAAAGAGGATTGATTCTGTCGAGATATTTTTCCGCAACGTCCTCGATCGTGCTTGTTTTAACCGCTTCGGCAAGTTCCTTCGCGAAAACGTAGTTGGGATAATAAATGTTTTCGATAAGCCCGAAAGGTCTGGGCGAAACGCCTGCGACCGCCTCGAAATCGACTATATTGTTACCGATGATTTTATGTTTTTTGTCGCCGTCCACGAGAGCGTAAACGACGTTTATGCCGCTGTTCTGAATAAGTTTCGCCTGTTCGGGAGAAATGGTTTCGCCCTTTTTGACGAGAAGTTCGCCGTCTTCGTTCACGATATCTTCGTAAGCGACGACGCCCGGAAGTCTTACGCCGATGTTAAGGCGTTTGTTGAATTTATATCTGCCCACTCTCGCGCAGTCGTATCTTCTCGGGTCGAAGAAAAGATTTTTAAGATGCTGACGAACGGCTTCCTCGGTGGGAACTTCGCCCGGACGAAGCCTTCTGTAAAGTTCGAAAAGACCTTCGCCTTCGGACTTGGCGACGTCCTTGTCCATAGTGGCAAGAATCATCGGGTCGTCCTCGAAAATTTCCTTTATGCTCTCGTCCGTTCCGAACCCGAGAGCGCGGAGAAGAACGGTCGCGGTGAGTTTACGCGTTCTGTCGACCTTAACCCACAAAGTGTTGTCGGCGTCCTGCTCGAACTCTATCCACGCGCCTCTGTTGGGGATAATCGTCGTGCCGTAAAGTTTTCTGCCCGTTTTGGAGAACTCGAACCCGTTGTATACGCCCGGAGAACGAACGAGTTGCGAAACGATAACGCGTTCCGCGCCGTTTATGATAAACGAACCGTTCTCGGTCATCTTGGGAAGTTCGCCCATGAATACGTCCTGATCGAGAACTTCGCCCGTAACCTTGTTCACGAGCCTGACTTTTACTTTTAAAGGTACCGCGTAGGTGGCGTCTCTGTCGCGGCATTCTTTTTCGTCGTACTTCGGCTTATCGGAAAGGGAATGATCGAGGAAATAAAGTTCGAAACGATCGGAATAATCGGTTATAGGCGAAAAGTCCTCAAAAACTTCGCTTATACCCTCTTCGATAAAGTTGGCGTAAGAATCCCTCTGCACCTCGATAAGATAAGGCATCGGCTGAACCTCTTTTATCTTGGAGAAAGTTCTTCTCTCAACGTTTCCGAATTTAACTAACGGTAAATTGCGTGTCATTAAATTGACTCCTTTTTTTTGTTGATTTAATTTCCGTAATGGTGTATAATACGCCTGTGACCGAGGGCTTGACGGGTTTGTTTTCCCCGCCGTGTTCGGTCAAGCAAAGACCGGTCGGATATCCGCCACTGAAATTTCCCGTTTTTTCAGATTTTATCTGCAAAAAACAATCCTTGTTCCAGTTTTTGCCGTCGTCCGCGTCCGGAAGAATTTTTCCGAAAAGGCGCAAAAAGACGCTATTATGGAAATTATAGCATTACATAATTATAATGCCGATCGCGCGTGTTGTCAAGTATTTTAACGGCAATATTACAAATTTTGGCGGAAATAATATAACTTTTTGATATAATTAAACGGAGAACGTCTCTTTGCGGCGTTTCCGACGTCGATTAACGAGGTTTTTTATGAGAATAGATAAATTTTTGAAAGTATCGCGCATTTTAAAGCGCAGAAGCGTGGCGAACGACGCCTGCTCGGGCGGGAGAGTTGAAGTAAACGGAAAATCCGTAAAACCGGCTTACAATCTTAAGGTCGGCGACGTTGTTTCCATCGCGTTCGGCGAAGGCTCGCTTAAATTCCGCGTGCTTAACCTTAAAGAAACCGTCCGCAAAGACGAAGCCGCCTCTCTTTACGAGATTATCAACGAGTAGCCGCGGGCAATTTGCCCGAACGGCACTTGGAATTATATAATGATATAGCAATAAGCGATATAGAAATAAGGAGAAGATTATGGTAAGCGCGATTATAACGTGCGCCGGCTCGGGCGAAAGAGCCGGATTCGGTTTCAATAAACTTCTGAAAGATATCGGCGGAATTACGCCGTTTGAAAAAACAGTCTGCGCGTTTGCGGATTCGGGCGTTATCGACAAAATAATCGTGGTCTGCGCAAAGCAAGACGAAGAAATTTTCAAGCAAAAGTGCCTCGATAGGTCGATTAACGCCGTTTTTATTACCGGATCGACAACAAGAAGCAAGTCTGTTCAAAGCGGTCTTGAAGCCGTGTCCGGCGACATAGTTCTCATTCACGACGGAGCGCGACCGTTCGTATCCGGGCGCGTTATCCGCGACTGTGTGAAAACCGCCGCGGAATTCGGCTCGGCAATCACCGCCGTTCCCGCAACCGACACGATCGCCGAAGTGACGGAAGAAAACGGAGAGAAAATTATTCTTTCCTCTTCGAGGGAAGGCAGGTACGCCGTTCAGACGCCTCAGGGATTTAAAACGGAACTTATCAGGAAGGCTTTTTCGCTCGCTTCCAATGACGAAGTTTTTTCCGATGAATCCGGGGTCTTCTGCAAATATATCGGCAAATGCCATATCGTAGATGGCGAAACCGCGAATAAAAAACTCACCTACGCCGAAGATTTTTCTATCGACGGCAACGGCAGGCTTTACGTCGGTACGGGGTTCGACCTGCACCTTCTCGTCGAGGGCAGAAAACTTATTTTAGGCGGCGTGGAAATTCCGCACGACAAAGGGCTTTTAGGGCATAGCGACGCGGACGTTTTAACCCACGCGATCATGGACGCCCTTCTCTCCTCCGCAAGTCTCGGCGACATCGGCAGACATTTCCCCGATACCGACGATAAATACAAAGGCATTTCAAGTATTTTATTATTACAAAACGTTCTCGGTTTGCTTAAAAAGTCGGGCTATAAGCCGATTAACGTGTCGGCGGTGATTCAAGCGCAAAAACCGAAACTCTCGGGATACGTCGATGCGATAAGAGCAAATCTCGCAAAAAATCTCGGGCTTGACGAATCGGCGGTAGGCATAACCTGCACCACCTTGGAAGGCATAGGAATCGTCGGCAGAGAGGAAGGAATTGCCGTTCAGGCTTACTGCCTGACGAAAAAAGGAGATTAATTTCGCCAACGCTCATTCACAGGGACGGCATTAAGCAAAGGGGTAAAAATATGGCAAAAAGCAAAATTACGTCAAAATACGTCTGCTCGGAGTGCGGCGCGGTCACGCCCGGCTGGCTCGGCAGATGTCCTTCGTGCGGAAAGTTCGGCACGATCAACGAAGAAATAGAAGAACAGACTCCGCAAACCGACAAAACGAAACGCCCGACGTACAGCAAACCCGTCAGACTTTCGGAAGTGGAACACGAAAAACTCGAACGAATCGATTCGGGAATCGACGAACTCAATACCGTCCTCGGCGGGGGCATCGTTCCGTCGTCGCTCGTGCTTATCGGCGGCGATCCGGGAATCGGTAAATCGACGATTATGACGCAGGTCGCATTGTCGCTTTCAAAAAAATACAAGGTTCTGTACGCCTCCGCAGAAGAAAGCCGGGCGCAGGTTAAAATGCGTTGCAACAGGCTCGGCATAAATTCGGACGACATGATGCTCATGAACGAAACCTGCCTCGACAACATTATCGACGAAGCCGAAAATTACGACTTTTTGATCGTCGATTCCATTCAGGCGGTTTATCTCAGCGATCTCAGCGGCTCGTCCGGCACGGTCGGGCAAGTGAAAGAATGCGCGTCGCGGCTTATGCGATTCGCAAAATCGTCGAAAACGACCGTTTTCATAGTCGGACACGTCACCAAAGAGGGCGCGATTGCCGGTCCGAAGGTTCTCGAACATATTATGGATACGGTGCTTTACTTCGAGGGGCAACCGCAGGATAACTATAAACTGCTCCGCGCTGTGAAAAACAGATTCGGCTCCGCTCAGGAAGTGGGCGTTTTCGAGATGAGAGAAAACGGGATTTTCGGCGTTAAGGACTACAACGGCATTTTCGTTTCGGAAGAACACGGAAAAGAACCCGGGAGCGTGGTCACGCCGTCGATTTCGGGCAACCGCTGCATGCCGGTGGAAATTCAGACGCTTCTTTCCAAAACCGTTTTCGGTATGCCGCGCAGAATGCCGCTCGGACTTGACTATAACCGCACGATGCTCATTCTCGCCGTACTCGAAAAACGCGCCTATATGCCGTTTTACACGTTCGACGTTTACGTAACCGTTATGGGAGGAATAAAACTGAGCGAGCCTGCAAGCGACCTTGCCGTCGCGCTTGCTCTGGCGAGTTCTTACAAAAATCAATCGGTGGCGGGCGACGTGTGCGCGTTCGGCGAAATCGGTTTAACGGGCGAAATCCGCCCGGTAACCCAAGCCGACAAACGCGTGGAAAACGCTTACAAATTGGGCTATAAAAAAGTTTTGATGCCGGCGAGAAACTGCGATAATCTGAAAAAATACGCGGATAAAATCGAAATCGTTCCGATAAAGCACGTTTATCAGGCGATAAAATATCTCTTCCCCGATAATTAATTGTTCGGCGATACATTCAATATCACCTATTACCGAAAAGGCGCAACCGATTTGTTCGGTTACGCCTTATTTTTTGATTTTACGCAAATTTCCGCCTTGAAAATTCCGGAATAAATTTATAAAATTATAAAATTTCCCACACGAACGTTGCGGTGTCGTTGACGTCGACGTCGTCGGGCTCGATTTCAACGTTCGCCATGCAAGCCTCGGCTTTCATCATGCGTCTGCTCTCGAGTTTATATTCCGTTGCGGAATAAACATTCAATTCGCCCCAGTTGTAATCGATAGACACAAGTTCGCCGAGTTTCACGCCCGATGCGGAACACAGAACTTCCGCTTTTTGCTTCGCGTTCCGCGCCGCGGATTTAAGAAGTTCGTCGCTTATCGCAGCAGGGTCTTTCACCGTGAAAGATATCGAAAACGCGGGTTTTGCAAGGCACGCGGAAATTGCCGACAACACCTCGGCAAGCCTTTTCGTATCGAAATCGAATTCAACCTTAAGATTGTGGTTGCAAACGTAGCCTTTGAACACGGTTTTATACGAGCCGTTCTTATCTCTGACGTTTTCGTAATTCGCGCTAACGTTGAAGTTCGTGGTTTTCACGGCTTTCTTTTCAAACCCTATTTTTTCGAGCGATTCGTTGATAAGCCCTATTTTTTCGGCAGCAATCTCCGTCGTTTTGCCGTAATCCTTATCTTCGGTTTCCAGTCTCATCGAAACGACTATGAGATCGGGTTTTGCCGAAACCCGTCCCGTTCCTTTAACCGTAATTGTTTTCATTTAATTTCGCCCTCCTCGAAAGTATTTTTTAATATTTTAGTCTCATTGAACTCATATAACCGCATTGCAAATTTTTCAGTATTCTTCTCTTCCCAGCAAATAGTCCGTTGAAATATCAAAAAAATCCGCGATTTTAACAAGATTTTCCAGGCTGGGTTCGGCAGTCCCGTTTTCATATCGAATATAAGACGGCTGAGCAATTTTTAAATACTCTGCCATTTGTCTTTGCGTTACGTTATTTAATTTTCTTTGTTCAAAAAGCCTTTCCCGAAATATTTTCATTTTCTGTTTCCTTTTTACTTGACAAGTATAGCCGTTTGCTATATAATTTGTTTAAAATATAGCCTGTTGCTATCAGAAAACAAAAGGAAAGACGAATTATGAAGAAATTATTTGTTGTATTTTTATTTCTTGTTCTATCAATTTTATCCGGTTGTAAAGGAAAAACCGATATCGACGATTCTTTGATTGAAAAAATTGCCTTATTCAATTTGGAAAGCAATTATTCGGAAATGTACGAGGAATATAAAATTATCGTTGAACATTCCAAAGAACATAATTGCGATATATTAAATGAATACGAGTTTAAGAATTTACTTACATACATGTTATACGGAACATGGCAAGACAAAAACGATAACAAAATTTCATACAGATATGTATACGAAAATTACAACGACACTTATGGGTCAAGTTGGTTTTACACCACACTTCCGACAAGCAAGAAAGCAAACAACGATTATTACTATTATATAGATTACAAAAACGAAAAAGCGGTAATAGGATATCAAGATCAAATAACCGAAGAGAAAACCGATAATTATCTTATTTCATTCAAAGAATCAAGCATTCATCTTGAAAATCTGATCAATAACAAATCATACGATTTGTTTCTTGATAGCACTACGCCAAAGGTGGAAAAAGGAAATGCGAAATTAGCGTATATCTGTATTGCTAAAAAAATCTATAATTTTAAAAACCCCGAATCCGTTAAAGTGATTCAGTGTTATGTGGAACACAAAACAAAAACCGTATACGCAACAATTTTGGCGTCAAACGGTTTCGGCGGAACGATAAAAACCAAATATATACTTTGGAAAAACGATGCAACAGACAGTTATTATATAGGTGAAAATCAACATTCCTACAACGACAGCAATATAGACTTGGATGAACTAAACAAAAGACTTAAAACTTTTATAAATAGCAATTAAAAACGTTACATATAATTTGCGCCGTGGCGGAATTTAATTCCGCCACGGCGCTACCGATTAATTATTAAGTTTTTATGCCGTTAATCGACTTATAGCCTCGCTTTTGAGTTTGTAAGTCTGAATTCAGCCGATGTATTCGATAAGCATTTTGCTTATTTCGGCGGAAGATCTCAAACCGACGGCTCTCTGTTTCAATTCGCCGCCGACGAAAACCATAAGCGTGGGTATGCTCGAAATTCCGTACTTGATTGCCGTTTTTTCACACTCGTCCACGTTGACCTTAACGACCTTGACTTTCCCCGCAAGTTTGGGGAAAACTTCGTGCAGAACCTCGCTTTGCATTTTGCAAGGCATGCACCAACTCGCCCAGAAATCGACGAGAACGGGCTTGTCCGACTTTAAAACTTCGGTATCGAACTCGTCATCCAGAACGTTTATTATCTTTTCTTCCATAATAATTTCCTCCATAGTGGTTCCATTCACCCTTCAAAAAGACTTCGCCCCATTTAAAGCCCCGCCTTTTTAAAAGACCTGATTAATTGTTATACCCGACTTTATTATGCGCGTTATTTGGCGAAATATAACGAAATTTCGTCGATTTTCACTTCTTTAAGACTTCCGTCCGCCATATGCTTTATCTGCGCGATACCGGACGCAAGTTCGTTTTCGCCGAGCGTGACGACGTTTTCGGCGTGAATTTTGTCGGCGTATTTAAACTGCGCCTTAATTCCTCTGCCCGCGTGATCGACTTCGGCCTTAACGCCTTTATCGCGGAGCGCGGAAACGATTTCAAACGCCTTTTTATAAGCCGCGTCGCCCATCGTCGCGATATAAAGTTTAACGTTTTCACGTTCGGGAATAATCACGTTTTCCGCTTCCATAAGCATCAGAAGCCTTTCGATACCCATTCCGAAGCCGACGCCGCAAGTGGGCGTTCCGCCGAGTTGCGAAATAAGGTTATCGTATCTTCCGCCGCCGCACACCGTGCCTTGCGAGCCGAGCGCGGTGGTGACGAATTCAAACACCGTTTTCGTGTAATAATCGAGTCCGCGGACGATGAAAGGATTAATTTCGTACGCGACGCCGCAGTCGGTGAGAAGTTCCTGAAGTTTTTTGAAGTGCGCGAAACAATCCTTGCAAAGATAATCGATGATTTTCGGCGCGTCCTTGCAAAGAGCCTTGCAGCCCTCTTCCTTGCAATCGAGAATACGAAGGGGGTTTTTGTAATACCTTTCGCGGCAGGTGGGGCAAAGTTTGTCCAGTTTATCGGCGAAATAGCCTTTTAACGCCTCGTTATATTTCTTTCTGCAATCGGGGCAACCCATACTGTTGATATAGAGTTTAACCGAAAGTCCGCATTTTTTCAGAACGGTGTAAGCGAGTTTTATGACTTCCGCGTCCGTATCCGCTCCCGCTCCGCCGTAAACTTCCACGCCGAACTGATGATGCTCTCTGAGTCTGCCCTTCTGGGGGTTTTCATAGCGGAAAACGGGCGTGATATAGTACATTTTGAGCGGCATTGCGCCGTTGAAAAGCCCGTTTTCGATGAAACTTCTCGCAACGCTTGCGGTGCCTTCCGGTTTTAACGTAATGCTTCTGTCGCCTTTGTCGCGGAAGGTATACATTTCCTTATTGACTATATCGGTCGTGTCGCCGACGCCCCTCAGAAAGAGTTCGGTATGCTCGAAAGTCGGCGTTCTTATCTCGTTAAGACAATAAAGATCGGCGGTTTCTCTGGCGATCCTCTCCACGTAATGCCATTTGTAACTCTCCGAAGGCAGAACGTCCTTCGTACCTTTTGGAATGTTTATCATATAGTAACCTCTTAAAAAATCTTACAGAATATACTTTTTCACGCTCTGACCGGCGATTACGGCGGACAAATGCTCTGCGACGTATTTCTCGTCCACGACAACCTTGGTAAGCGGAATATCCCCGCCCGCGTTGAAAGAAATGTCCTCGAGCAGATTTTCCATAACGGTGTGAAGCCTTCTCGCTCCGATATCTTCGCCCGTGACGTTGATTTCAGCCGATATTTCCGCTATTTTGGAAATCGCGTCTGGCGTAAATTCGAGTTCGATGTTATCCACGGCGAGAAGTTCGGCGTATTGCGAAGTGATTGCGTTCTGCGGAATGGTGAGAATGTTGATAAAATCCTCTTTCGTGAGCGAATCGAGTTCGACTTTTATCGGGAAACGCCCCTGCAATTCGGGGATAAGGTCCTCTATAGCGGAAACGTGGAACGCGCCCGCCGCAATGAACAGAATATAATCTGTTTTGACTATTCCGTACTTAGTGTTGACCGAAGAACCCTCGACTATCGGCAGAATATCTCTCTGCACGCCCTCTCTCGAAACGTCCTGACCGTTGGTTTTCGCTCCGCTCGCAATTTTATCTATCTCGTCGATGAAGATAATACCCTCTTCTTCGGCGCGGCGGACGGCTTCCGTCTTAACGGCGTCGTTATCGATGAGTTTTTCGCTCTCTTCGGCGACGATAAGATTCATCGCTTCTTTCACGGATATTTTCCTGCGTTTGCGTTTTTTAGGCATCATATCGCCGAAAATCGAGCCGAGCGAAATTTCCGCGCCCATTCCGTTCATAAGTTCGAGCGGCTGAGATTCTTCCGCAACGTCTATTTCTATCGTGAATTTATCGTAATCGCCGGCGCGGAGTTTCCTTAAGACTTCGGCTTCCCATTCGTCCTTGGGCTTATCGCCGCGCTCGGTTTTCAAAGCGTCGAGCAGAACGCCCATAATCTTCTTTTCGGCGGTCGCGTTAGCGCGCTTGGAAACGACGGCAACCTGCTCTTCTTTTACCATGCGGTAACTTGCTTCCACAAGATCCCTTATCATCGATTCCACGTCCCTGCCGACGTAACCGACTTCGGTATACTTCGTGGCTTCGACTTTGATGAACGGCGCTTTAACGAGTTTGGCGAGCCTCCTCGCAATTTCGGTTTTACCCACGCCCGTAGGTCCTTTCATGATGATGTTTTTCGGCGTAATCTCCTCGCGGAGTTCCTCGGAAAGGCGACTCCTTCTGTAACGATTGCGAAGAGCAACGGCAACGGCGCGTTTCGCCTTGTCCTGACCGATGATGTATTTATCAAGTTCTTTAACTATCTCTCTCGGGGTTAAATCCATTTGAAAAACCTCCTTACACTGTTTCGCAACGAATGTTGTCGTTGGTAAAGATACAGATCTCGCTTGCGATTTTAAGAGCCTTGACGGCAACTTCGTCGGCATCGAGATCGGTTTCTTCAACGAGCGCCTTAGCCGCGGCGAGAGCGTAATTTCCGCCGCTTCCGATAGCGCACACGTTGCCGTCGGGCTCCATAACGTCGCCCATACCGGACACGATGAGCAGGTTGTTTTTATCCGCGCAGATCATCATCGCTTCGAGTTTTCTCCCTGCCTGATCTCTGCGCCACTGCTCGGCGAGTTCCACCGCGCTGCGCTCTAAATTTCCGGCGTATTTATTAAGCATCGCCTCGAATCTTTCGCAAAGCGAAAACGCGTCCGCAACGCCGCCGGCAAAACCTATCACTACTTTTCCGTTGTATATTCTTCTCACTTTCTTCGCGCTGTTTTTAAAAACGACCGACTCGCCCATGGTGACCTGTCCGTCACCGGCGATTGCCGTTTTACCGTTTTTTCTCACGGCGCATATGGTTGTGCCTTTAAATTCTGTACTCATAATACTTCCTTGATCTTTTTTATTTCGATTAACGCCCTTTCGCTTAAAAGGCGTTTTTTATCGGCTTTTTTAACTTTTCCGTAAGACGCGGCGAGCGGCGAAAGTATTCCGTAGTTCGCGTTCATCGGTTGAAAATCGGCGTTCGGCGCGGCTATATATTGCGAAAGCGCGCCCGTTACCGTGTCCGGATTGAGTTCAAGCGGCTCTTTTCCGCTCAGTTTTCTGTCGAGATTAATCGCCGCCATAAGTCCGCTTACGGTGCTTTCGACGTAACCCTCCACGCCCGTTATCTGCCCGGCGAAATAAACGCTCGGGTGTTGTTTCATCGAAAAATCCGCGTTGAGATTTTTCGGTGAGTTTATATAAGTGTTTTTGTGCATCACGCCGTAACGCAGAAACTCCGCGTTTTTAAGGGCGGGAAAAATGGAGAAAACGCGTTTTTGTTCGGAAAACAAAAGATTCGTCTGGAATCCGACGATGTTGTATCTTCTGCCCTCTTCGTCCTCTTTTCTCAGTTGCATGCAGGCGTAAGCGCGTTTGCCCGTTCTCGGATCGGTAAGCCCCACGGGTTTCAACGGTCCGAACCTTAAAGTATCCTCGCCGCGAGCCGCCATAACTTCCACCGGCATACACCCCTCGAAAACTTTTACGTCCTCGAAATCGTGCAGTTCGGCGCGTTTCGCGGTGATAAGTTGCTTATAAAATTCGAGATAACCTTCCTTATCTATCGGGCAGTTTACGTAATCGCCCTCGCCCGCTTCGCCGTATCTGTCCGAAACGAACGCCTCGCTCATATCTATCGAATCGCCCGAAATTATCGGCGCGGCGGCGTCGTAAAAATAAAATCCGTCGCCCGTTATACGCGATATGAAATCGCACAGTCCGCCCGTAGTCAGCGGTCCCGTGGCAACGATGACGTTTTCGTTTAAATCGAAAGAACCGATTTCTTCGCAAACGAATTCGATATTGTCGCAAGACTTAAGTTTTTCGGTGATCGCCCCGGCGAATTTATCCCTGTCTACCGCCAAAGCCGCGCCCGCCGGAACGCTAGTTTTATCCGCGCATTCTATGACCATAGAGCCTAAAATACGCATTTCTTCTTTTAAAAGTCCGCAGGCGTTGGCGTAAACATCGTTGCTTTTGAGCGAATTCGAGCAAACGAGTTCGCCGTAAAGCGGATTTTTATGCGCGGGAGTGAAACTCTTCGGCTTTATGTCGTACAGTTTAACGTTATACCCCTTTTTTGCGAGATAATACGCCGCTTCGCTGCCGGCAAGCCCGCCGCCGATAATTTTTACGACTTCTTTCATCGTTTTCAATTCTTCTCTTCCGTTTTTTCGTTCTTTTTGCTCTTCTTCGGCTTATCCGAATAATCACATTCCTTGTTTGAACATTTGCGGGTTTTTCCGTCCTTCGCGAGGACTATATAACTTCCGCATTTGGGGCAATGTTCGCCCGTGGGCATATCCCAACTCATAAAGTTACATTCGGGATAATTGGAACAGCCGTAGAACGATTTTCCGCTCTTTGAGGTCATTTTTTGCGTCGGATTGCCGCACTGCGGACAAATGCCCGCCTTTTCGGCAAGGCTTCTGGTCGCCTTGCAAGACATACATTGCAGGTATTTTCCGAATCTGCCCTTTTTGACGACCATATCCCCGCCGCATTTTTCGCATTTTTCCGTCGTGGTTTCCTCGTCGATAGGTTTCACGTTAGTACATTCGGGATAGTTGGGGCAAGCGAGAAATCTTCCGTATTTGCCCGTTTTATAAACCATCATCGCCCCGCATTTGTCGCACTTCACGTCCGAAACTTCTTCTTTTTCGGACTTGATGTTGGAACATTCCGGATAATTGGAACAAGCGAGGAATTTGCCGTATCTGCCGTTCTTTCTTATCATCGGCGCGCCGCATTTTTCGCAGAGAATATCGGTAACTTCGTCGCCGTCAGTCGCCGCGAAAGCGAGTTTTTCGGCAAACGGAGGATAAAAATCGGCTATAATCTTGTGCCAGTCCTGCCCGCCTTGCTCGATATCGTCGAGTTTATCTTCCATGTCCGCCGTGAACGAAACGTCCATAACGTCCGGGAAGTACTTGACGAGCATATCGGTTATTCTGAACGCGATATCCGTGGGAACTATATATTTATTCTCTTTCGTGGTATATTTGCGTTTGGAAAGAACGGAAATAATCGTCGCGTAAGTGGACGGTCTGCCGATTCCCTTTTCTTCCATTATTCTGACAAGACTCGCGTCGGTGAATCTCACGGGCGGCTTGGTGAACTTCTGCTCTTTTTCTATTTTTTCGCTCGTCAGACCGTCGCCTTCCTTAACGGGCGGGATAACCTTGACGATTTCCCCGTCGTCGTTTTCAGCGGCGACTTTATAATCGTCGTAAACGGCGGTGTAACCTTTGAAAACTACCGTTCTGCCGTTCGTTCTGAACGTGTAATCGCCGCAGACGGAATCAATCGTGACGTAATTGTATTTCGCTTCGCTCATCTGCGACGCGATGAATCTCTCGTAAACGAGTTTATAGAGGTTGTAATGGTTTCTGTCGAGAAGGGGTTTGACCTTTTCGGGCGTCATCGACAAATCTATCGGACGAATAGCCTCGTGCGCGTCTTGCGCGTTCTTTTTGGACTTGTAGAAATTCGGCTTTTCGGGGACGTATTCCTCGCCGTATTTTTCCTTAATGAACTCTCTCGCCTTTGCCTGCGACTCTGCGGAAATTCTCACGGAGTCCGTTCTGATATAGGTTACGAGCGCGAGATGCCCCTCCGGGGTTTCGATACCTTCGTAAAGGTGCTGAGCGACCTGCATACACATCGGCGAGGACATATTGAGTTTTGCCGACGCGTCCTGCTGCATGGTGGACGTGGTGAACGGCGGGAGAGCGTGGCTCTTCGTATCCGTCTTTTTAACCTGCTTAACGATGAACGCGTTGCCCGCGGCTTTTACGGCGTTTTCCACTTCGTTCGCCTCTTCGCCGTTGGCGGGTTTGAATTTTTTGCCGTTTTTCTCCGCGAGATAAGCCGCGAAAGGCTTATGCTGACCGTCCGACAAAGTCGCGGTGACGTTCCAGTATTCCGTCGGAACGAACGCCCTTATTTCTCTTTCCTTGTCGACGATTATTCTGAGCGCGACGGACTGCACGCGCCCTGCGGATAATCCGTTCTGAATTCTCTTGCAAAGCAAGGGGCTGAGTTTGTAACCCACGAGTCTGTCCAGAACTCTTCTCGCCTGCTGAGAATCCACGAGATTATAATTGATTTCTCTCGGATTTTTCAAAGCCTCTTTAACGGCTTTTTCGCTTATTTCGTTGAATTCGATTCTCTGAGCCTTGTCTTTAAGCCCGAGAACTTCCTGCAAATGCCAACTTATCGCCTCTCCCTCTCTGTCCGGGTCGGTCGCGAGATAAATCTTGTCGGCTTTTTCAACCTTTTCTTTAAGCCTTTTTATAACAGGCTTTTTGTCCGCCGTAATGACGTAATTCGGCTCGTAATTCTTCGCGATGTTTACGCCGAGCCTCTTCTCCGGCAAATCTCTGACGTGTCCGCCGCTGGCGTCCACCTTATACTTGCCGCCGAGATATTTCTCGATCGTTTTTGCCTTTGACGGCGATTCCACAATAATAAGTTGCATATATCCCTCCGCTTTTTGCGTTGTTTTTTTGTTTTATGTTTGTCCGCTTGGTTGCGGGCTTGATTCGCTCCGTTTCGGTTCTGTCGGTTTCGGCTCTCCCGCCTGCGGTTAATTCGCTTCGAATCTTCCGTCCGGCCCTTTGACGATAAGTCCTTTCATTTCGAGCGAAACGGTTATCGTAAGCAGTTCGTAAATCTTGAACCCAAGTTTCAGAGCAAGCGCATCGGTTGAGTTTATTCCCGATTTAATCGACTTATAGACCGCTTTTTCAACTTCGTTCAGTTGAATTTCGGGTTTCTTTTCAAAAGTAATTCCCATCAGGAACGCAACCTCTTCCGCGTTCTCCGTCATAGCCGCGCCGCTCTTAATAAGGCTCTTGCAAAGTTCGCCGGACGCAACGCCCAGCCCGTAAGGAAAACAAGCGATTTCCCTTCCGTAGTCCGCAGCGTAATCGGCGGTGTATTTCGCTCCGCTCTTCGCATTGCCGCTTGCAATCAGCGTCGCCTGCGACAACGCCGCGATTATTCTGTTTCTCACCGGGTATGAAAACGACCTCGGAACGTACCCTTTCGGATTTTCGCTTATCAGAAGTCCGTTCTTCGCGATTTCGTTCGCCAAGTTCTGTTTGCTCGCCGGCATAACGGGATAAACTCCGCTCGCCTGCACCGAGATTATTCTGCCCGAAGGAAGCGCGCCTTTTATCGCCGCGCTGTCCGCTCCGTCGGCGATACCGGTGACGACAACCGCCCCGTTTTCGCTCAGTTCGCGGGCAATCTTTTCCGTTGCGGAAAGATATTGCGGCAAAGTTTTTCGCGAGCCTACTATCGAAATTTTATGTTTCTCTTTCAGCAGTTCCTTGTTGCCTTTTACGTAAAGCGCGAGCGGCGGAACGGGCGTTTCCCTGAGCAATCCGGGATAATAACTCCCCTTTTCGCCGACGGACGCTATCGTTATAACGTCGTCCGCGCCGGAAATTGCCTCCGCGACGCGTTTTTCCACATAACTCTCGTCGCCGAGCATTTCCGCTAACGATTTGCCCAGCACACGCTCGCCGCGATCCTCGAAAAACTTCTGAAGCCTTGCTTTATCCTTGAACAAATCGCCTTTGAAATTATCGATAATCGTTTTCTTGTATTTATATTCGAGTCCTTCCGTCGAATCGAGAAACACTATCGCCTTTTCGATTCCCGTAAGTTCCGTCATAATCCGTCACCTCTGTAACTTATCGCCTCGAGCAAATGCTTCGGTTCGATGTTTTCCGATAAGTCCATATCGGCTATCGTTCTCGCCACTTTGATTATTCTGCTCCGCGCCCTTGCCGACATTTTGAGCGATTCGAACGCGTATTTAAGTATTTCTTCGCACTCGCGTGACAAAACGCAGTATTTATTGAGATGTTTTTCGCTCATTTCGGCGTTGGACGAAATTCCGTCGTCCTTGAAACGCTCCCTTTGCAATGCGCGCGTTCTGTTCACTCTCTTGCGTACTTCCGCCGAACTTTCGGCTTCCGTTTTGTCGGTGAGTTCGTCGTATTTAACGTTGTCGACGTTTATCCTTATGTCCATTCTGTCAAGCAGCGGACCGGAGATTCTTTCTCTGTATTTTTTTATCTGCGTCGGCGAACAGGTACATTCTCTGTCCTTCGAGCCGTAATAACCGCACGGGCATGGATTCATACTCCCCGCAAGCATAAAACTCGCGGGATATTCGAGATTTGCTTTCACTCTCGTTACGGTTATAACTCTGTCCTCTAAGGGCTGCCTTAAACTTTCGAGAACGGAACGCGGATATTCGGGCATTTCGTCCAGAAACAAAACGCCGTTGTGAGCAAGGCTGACTACGCCCGGCTTTGCGGACTGCCCGCCGCCGATTATCGAAACTCTCGACGCGGTGTGATGCGGACTCATGAACGGACGGCGATAAACGATGCCTTCCGTATCTTTCATTTTTCCCGCCACGCTGTGAATCTTCGTCGTTTCAAGCGCCTCGCGGAAACTCATGTCCGGCATAATGGAAGGTATGCACTTTGCGAGCATCGTTTTGCCCGCGCCCGGCGGACCTTCGAGAATTATGTTGTGATTGCCGCTCACCGCCACTTCCAAAGCGCGCCGCGCGACGAACTGACCTTTAACGTATTTTAAGTCGCTGTCGTATTCTGCAGTCCGATAAACCTGCGCGTATTCTTTCTTTTCGACTATTTTCAGGTCGCTTTTACCTTCGAGATAATCGCAGACCGATTTGAGATCTTCCGCAGCCCTAACGGTTATCCCGTCGATAAAACTGCCCTCTTCCGAGTTTTCCTCGGGGATTATCATTTCCCTGACGCCTTTTTCGCGCGCGGAAATAAGAATCGGCAGAATTCCGTTCACGCCCCTTATTTTTCCGTCGAGCGAAAGTTCGCCTATCATCGCCGCCTTCACGTCCGCGCTCGCGAGTTGTCCGTTCGCCGCGATTATGCCCACGGCTATGGGCAGATCAAGCCCCGCGCCCTCTTTTTTCAGTTCCGCGGGAGCGAGATTGACCGTTATTTTATGAATGGGGAATTTCCTGCCGCTGTTTTTTATCGCCGAGCGAACCCTCTCTTTGGATTCCTTGACGGCGGCGTCCGGAAGCCCCACTATTTCAAATCCCGGAAGCCCTAAATTGGTATCGACTTCCACGTCGACTTCTCTTCCGTCCAGCCCCGTGATGACGAAGCCGCGAGTTTTTGCTAACATAATCCCTCCCCCGGGTTTATCTTTCGTTTAACCGAACAAGATTATTCAGTTAAGCGACGATTCCGTAAACGTAACCGAACGCGAACGCCGCGAAGCATACGCAACCGCAGACGAGCGCGACCGTTCTGATGTTTTTGCCGAATATTTTAAACGCCGAATCAAACGCGAGCGCGGCAACGAGCGAATAAAACGCCGAACAAAGAGCAAAATTCGCAACCGAGCCGCTCTTGCCGAAAACAAACGCGATAAACGCCGCCGCAAACGCCGTCAGAATGAGTTTCGTTTTGTTTTTCGACGTTTCTACCGCCGTTGAAAACTTCTCGTTCCCGGCGAATATGAGCGTTATTATAACGAACGCGAGAGAAACAAAACACAAAAGCGAAGCAAAACAGTTCGCAATTGCGAAGTAATCTCCGAACCCCGCGCTACCGAAACCGACAAGCGTTTTCAACGGAAACAACGCGTCCGCGCCGAAACCGAACGACGATCCGATATACGCGAGCGAAGCGTTCAGAAACCCTCCGCGGTAAATCTTACCGAGCGCCGAACCGACGAACGCGTAAGACGCGAGAACTATCAACGCAGGCAAAACGACGAGCGCGCACGCCGACGAAACCCCGAACACGATTTTTTTCTCGCGATAGGCGACGAATACGTTTTCTTTTTCAAGCCCCTTAGCCGCTTTTTCCTCGGCTTTATATCTCTTCGCGCCCCTTATCGCCGCGTAAACGACTATCGCGATAAGCCCCGCGAGCAAAATCAGAAGCGAAGCGTCCGCCGCAACCGCAAGCCCGAAGAACAATCCCGTAAGCCCGATATGTAAAACGGTCGATTTTTTATCTTCGACGTAATAATCTTCGATGAAAAACTTAAACGCGAAGTAAAACGCGTAAACGGCGAAACAAGCGGAAATCGCTCCCGCCGCCGTGAAAGACGACATAAACGCGCTGCCGCCCGCAAGGCAGACGATAAACGCGAACGACGCCGCGAAGTCGTTACCGAATAACGTCGTTGCGATGAGATAAACCCCGATAAGCAGCGCAAAACCCGCAATTACCGACGGAAAACGCAATCCGAACGTGTTAAGCCCGAACACCGCCACCGAAAGTGCGTTGATTTCGGCGTTTAACGCGCCCTTGCCGAGCGTCGGACCGTCGTTACGCATAACGGCTTTGACCGCCGCTATCTCCGCAAGTTCTCTGTCGGTAAAATTATTCGCCGCAGATTTCGACGCGGTGAACGACGAGCGTTCGTCGCAAATATTTTCATGCCCCGTTTCGCCCTCGATATCCGAACCGTAACGATACGTCGCCCCGAGCGGTTTCCCGTCCTTATCGATAAAGGCGACCTCGTAAATATCCATTTCGTCGACGGCGCTGATTTTAACGCGATTGTAATCGAGCGTATTTTTTCCGCCGTCGTAAATCAGCGTCCATTTGTATCCGCCGCTGTTTTCGTTGAGATAAATCCTGCTTTCCTCATCGTTACCGACGCGTTTCAGGTAATTTGTATCGTCGCTCGTCCGTCTTTTAAAATCGAAAACGACGTTGACGTAAGCCTTTCCTTCCTTATCCGTGCGGTGAGAGCGGATTTCGCCTATATAAACGTAAACCTTGTTGGTCCCCTTTTCGATATCGAGAGTCACGTTGCTCGCTCTTGACGGGGAAACCGTTCCGCCGTCCGTCGTCTCGACGTTCACGGTTGAAAACGCCGTCTGCGGCGCTTTGACGCTCGTAGCCGCGAAACCGCAGGTAAGGGCGTATAACAGCGCCGAAATAATAAGCGCGATATAAAATACGGACTTTGTTTTTTTCATAGGCATTGCATTCCTTTTTATTGTTCCGACACAGCCGGAAAACCGCGTGAAAACGCGTCCCCGACAGCAATCCGCATATTTAATATACAACTAATTTTTTCGTTTGTAAATTGTTTTTTTCGATTTTTTCTTACTTTTCATAATATATATATAATGAAAAGCGATTTTTCGTCATTTTTTACGCCCGTTCCGAGGATTCCGACAATCGGCGAAACGGCAAAAAGGTAAAAAAAAAGCCCGGAACAACCGAACTTTCTTTTTTTTAATGATGACAAAGCGTTTTCTTATCGCGTAAATAACCGATAAGCGGCTACGCTTTTTACCGTCCGCAAAAAATTAAAGAATCTCTTCAACTTTCGCAGCCTTACCGGTAAGATCTCTGAGATAGTAAAGTTTTGCTCTTCTGACTTTACCTCTTTTAACTACCGTGATGCCGGCAATCTTGGGAGAATGAACGGGGAACGTTCTTTCAACGCCGATACCGTAAGAAATTCTTCTGACGGTGAAGGTTTCTCTGATGCCGCCGTTCTTCTTGGCGATAACGATACCTTCGTAGTTCTGAATTCTCTCTTTTGCGCCTTCGATAACCTTAACGGAAACTTTTACCGTGTCGCCTACCGCGAAAACGGGAACTTCGCTTTTAAGGTTCTCTTTCTCGATCTGATCAATAATGTTCATGACTTTTACCTCCGTTATTACGCGACGTTCATAGCCGATTAAGCCAGCGGACCGCCCGAAGTCTTAGCCATTTTATCATATACCGAAAAATATTGCAAGCATTTTAACGGGCTTTCATTCGATTTTTTCGTTTTTCGGCTATGAAATTACGTAATTCTCCCGATCGCGGTTATGCATTTTTCCTTTCTCGGTTATACGATCAATTAAATTACGCCTTTTTTGAGAATAATGTTCGCGTAAACAGCGGCTTCGCCCGTAGCGATCACGGCGTAAGCATTTTTCGCGCGCTCGTAAAACTCGAAACGGTCTATATTGCCGACTTTCAGATTTTTATCGTGCTTTTCGGCGACTTTCTTATACTCCTCCCAGATTACGGGGTTGATTCTGCCCTTGTCGCAATCCATAAGTTCCATCAGAATGAAATTCGGGTCGGAATAAGTGTCGAGCGGAATGAGTTGCAGGCAGGCGTCGAGCATTTCCGCTCCGCCTATTCCGTCGGCGCGGATAACTCTTTGCCCGAAGTTTTCGCTCGGGAAATTTCCGTCCGCGATGACGATTTCGTCGCCGTGGCCCATTTCGCAAAGAACTTTTATAAGTTCGGGACTGACAATTTTCGGGATACCTTTTAACATATTTTTCTCCTTCTATTTTAACGGATTGTCCGTTTTAGTTTTAGTTTTCGCTCTCGGTTTCATTCCCGGTTGTCGCGCGCTTCGGCGCGACGGAAGATTGCTTTTCCGGCGGCTCGACAGAAGATTGCTTTTTCGGCGGCTCGACGGAAGATTGCTTTTTCGGCGGCGCGGCAAGCATCGAATAAAAATTACATTCGAGTTTTCCGTTGTAGATCTTGCGTTTTTTATCGGCTTTTCTGCCGAAGAGCCGCTCGAAGTCGTCTACGGAAGTAAGCGTGTAGCAACACCATTCGTCGAGATTCTTAACCGTTTTACCGTAATCTCTGTAAAGTTTTTCGATCTCTCGTCTTTCGGAAAGTCTTTCGCCGTAGGGCGGGTTGGAAATAATCACCCCGTGGGAAAACCGCGAGGAAAATTCGCGCATGTCCGCCCGCTGAAAGTGAATCATATTCTTAACGCCCGCGATTTCGGCGTGTTTCCGGGCAAGTTTAAGTTGCTTTTCGTCGATATCGAAGCCGCTTATGCGAACTTCTCTGTCCGTGTTTATTCCGGACGCGGCTTTTTCCTTAATCTTGTCGAAAATCGCTCTGTCCGTACCTTTCCAGTGAAGATAATCGAAATCTCTGTTCATTCCGCTCGGGATGTTCGCCGCAATGAGCGCCGCCTCGACGGGTATCGTACCCGAGCCGCAAAAAATATCGGCGAACGGTCTTGAAGGCTCCCACACGGAAAGTTGAATAAGCGCGGAAGCGAGCGTTTCCTTCAAAGGCGCTTCGCCCACAAGCCCGCGATAGCCGCGTCTGTGAAGTCCATCGCCGGAAGTATCGAGCGAAACGGAAACAAAGTCCTTTCTTATTGCCGCTTCGATTTTGTGTCTTGCACCGCTTTCCGTTAAGTTAATCGACTTATAGGCGGACTTAAGCCGCTCGCATACCGCTTTTTTCGTTATCGACTGAATGGCGGAATATGCGAACAATTTACTCATTACGCTCTTTGCCGAAACTATTATCTGTCCGTCTTTATCGATATACTTTTCCCATTCGATACGCTTTATCCCGTCGAACAGATCGTCGAAAGTTTCCGCCCTGAACCTGCCGACGATTATCTCGACGCGATTCGCCGTCCGCAAAAGCAGATTGCACTCGGCCAAAGTTTCTTCGTCGCCCTCGAAACATATTCTTCCGTCGACGGCGGCGAGGTCTTTTTCGCCCGTGATTTTGTATAGTTCTCTTTTCGTTACGGCTTCTATCCCCGAAGCCGAAGTTACGCAAATTTCCATTTTCTTGTTTTTTTACCGTAATAACCGGGTTTACCGTTTTATCCGTTTTTACCGTTTTATCCGTTTCCGTTTAATCCGTTTCCGTTTAATCCGTTTCCGTTTTATCCGCTTTTTCCGTTTAATCCGCTCGACTCGCTCAGAAAGCGTTGTAAATCACGCTCACTCCCCCGGGCGTAACCTCCGCGACGGCAAAACTGACGTTCTTTCCGTCCGATCCGCCTTTATCCGCAAAATAATAGTCTGCTATGTTCCTGTATTTTTCCTGTTTTTTATATCCGACCGCCTCGCGCGGCGTTCCGAAAACCTCGTTGCTGCGGGTTTTCACTTCCACGAAAACAGTTTCGTCGCCCTTTTCAAAGATGAGATCGGCCTCGCCGTAAGGAGTAACGAAATTACGTTTAACAAGCCTATAGCCCGACTTCTTGATTTCGTCGGCGGCTAATTTCTCTCCTCTTCTGCCGAGAAGTTTTTTGTGAAAGTCTTTCTGTGAATCGGGCATATCCCCTTCTCCTTTATCGCGTCGATATGCGCTTTCGTGCCGTAACCCTTGTTTTTCTTAAAACCGTATTCGGGATACTTTTCGTCGTATTCTTCCATAAGTCTATCCCTGAAAACTTTGGCTATGATCGACGCCGCGCCGATATTGTAACTCTTCGCGTCGCCTTTGATAATCGCCTCGGTTTTTACCGGAACGTCGAGTTTAACGGCATCGACAAGCACGAGATCGGGCATTACGCTCAGCCCCTCGACGCACGTTTTCATACATTTTTTTGTGGCTTCGAGAATGTTTATTTCGTCGATTTCTTCCGGCTCTACTCTGCAGATTTTATAAGCGATCGCCTTTTCGCGAAGAACGTCGTATAACGCCTCGCGTTTTTTCTCGGACACCTTTTTGCTGTCGTCAACGCCGTCCACAACGTTTTTGTCGTCGAGCGGCATGATCACCGCGCAACACACCACAGGTCCCGCGAGCGGGCCTCTGCCTACTTCGTCAACGCCTGCTATATATTTGATTTTTTCGTTCTGAAACGCTCTGTCGTTTTCGATTTTTTCTTTTGTTTTATCGGTCATTTTTCAGTTATTTTCCTTTTCGGCGGGCTTTTCACGATTCCCGACAGGCTCGGTTTCGAGCGCGATTTTACCTATTCTGCCCTTACGGAAATCGTCGATAATCGCCTTTGCGGCGCGTTCGTAATCGCTCTCACCTCCGCGGAGAAGATATCCGCGTTTTTTGCAGATTTCGTCGAACAACGCGAGCGGCTCTTTGTCAAGCGAATCGAGTTTGTATTTCTCTTTAAATTCGTTCGGAGCAATCTTCGCGAGTTCCTTTATAAGTTCGAGAGCGAGGTCCTCCGTGTGAAGAATGTCGTCGTTTATCGCGCCGATGTAAGCAAGATGCCTTGCGTAAGTCTGATTTTCGATGTTCGGCGGCATCGTTCCGGGCGTGTCGAGAAGGTCGAAATTGCCGAGCCTTATCCATTTGTTGCTCCGCGTGATCCCCGCCTTGTTGCCCGTTTCCGCTTTTTTGGAGCCGCTTATCGTATTTATAATTGTAGACTTACCCGTGTTCGGCAATCCCGCAACCATAAAACGCAACGTTCTGTTCACGCCCTTGGCGGCGTTCCGCTCGATTTTTTCTTTCAAAGCAATGTCGCACTTAGCGCGTAAATTCTGTCCATCACGCTTGGAAAGTCCGTCTATAAGTTCATAAACGAGGTTATTTTGTTTAAAATAACTCTCTATTTTTTTAGCCTGAGTCGTGGAGATAAGATCGCGTTTATTGATACAGTAAACGACAGGTTTGTTGCCGAAAATCTTATCGAGCCGTTTGTTGAAACACGCAAAAACCGCGCGCGCGTCCATTACGAGAATAACGCCGTCGCACAACTTCGCGTCGGCTTCCATCTGCCGCAGAGCCTTCGCCATATGCCCCGGGAACCAGTTTATCTTTCTTTCGTTGTTTTCCATATCTGCTCAGTCCTTTTTTTCCGATGCGGACGCGCCACCGGATACCGACGTAACCCCCGATGCGGACGCAATCAGGTCGGGGCGAAGTTTTTTTGTTATTTTAACCGCTTCGTTTCTGCGCCACTTATCCACTTCTTTGTGATTGCCCGAAACAAGAACTTCCGGCACGGAAAGCCCCATGAAAACCTGCGGCCGAGTAAACTGCGGATATTCGAGAAGATTACCCGTGAAACTCTCTTCGGACAGACTTTCGCCGGAAATAACCCCGTCGATATACCTGCAAACGCAATCGGTTATCGCCATCGCGGGGATTTCTCCGCCCGTAAGCACGAAATCGCCGAGCGACATTTCCTCGTCGATGCAAAGGTCGAGCGCGCGTTGATCAACGCCCTCGTAATGTCCGCAAAGAAGCAAAATTCTGTCGTATGAAAGCAGTTCGGAAACCATTCCCTGGCAAAATCTCCGTCCTTTGGGCGACATAAAAATTCTTCTCGCCTCGTGGTTCGGGTCGACCGCCTGAACGGCCGAATAAATCGGCTGAGGAGTCATAACCATTCCCGCGCCGCCCCCGAAGGGGTAATCGTCGCATTTTCTGTGTTTGTTTTCCGTGTAATCGCGGATATCGGTAACGACGATTTCCACTTTTCCGGACTTGATTGCCCTGCCGATTATGCTCTCGGTGAGCGGCGTGAACATTTCGGGAAAAAGGGTAAGAATGTCAATCCTCATACATCACAACCTCCGTAAACTTCTTCGCGTTCACCGTAACTTTCTTCGCGGCGATATCCACGCTCTCCAAAAGCCCGTCTATAAGCGGAAAAACAGCCGTTCCTTCGTCCGTTTTTACGTAATAATAGTCCACGTTTCCGCTTATTATATCAAAAATCTCGCCGAGTTCTTTTCCGCTCGTGAGAAAGAGTTTGCAACCTAAAACGTCGGAGATGAAATACCTTCCCTCTTCGACATCGATTTCGTTTTTATGCGCGAACACTTCTTTTCTGCGCATCGTTTCGGCTTGATTTCTGTCGTCAAGCCCGACGAGTTTTAAAATCGCCTCCTCGCCGCCGCAGAAACGGAAACTTTCCACCTTATAAACCTTCCCGTCAACCTCGGCTTCGGTTATGTTTTTAACCGAATCGAAGCCGTCGCAAAAAAGCCTGATTTTGAGTTCGCCTTTTATCCCCTGCGGTTTTGCAACCGCGCCTATTTCTATTTTGTCTGTCATAGGAATTTTAAATAGGAATTTTAAAAAGGGCTGCGTTTTATGATTTTAAAACGCAGCCGATTATTGCTGAAATATCGGAAAAAAGCGTTTAGTTCTTTCCCTTGATTTCGATGTTGTATCTTTTGCCCGTGTTTTTGGAAGCGGAATTGACGATGGTGCGGAGCGCCTTGGCAATTTTGCCCTGACGACCTATCACCTTGCCCATATCGCTTTCGCTAAGAAGAATCGTAACGTCCACGGCGTTGCCTTTTTCGACAACGTTATAATCGACGTTAGCCGGATCCTCGGCAAAATGATCGACGATATACTTAATTAAATCCAACATTCGCTTTCACTTCCCGAAAATTACTTCTTTTTCTTCTTGGGGTTAGTCTTGGAAGGCGATAATTTTTCGGACTTCTCGATAACGCCGGCGTTGAGAAGAAGCGCTCTTACGGTTTCGGTGGGCTGTACGCCTTTTGCGAGCCAATCTGCCGCTTTCTCTTTGTCGATGACGACTTCCGCAGGATTTGCGGTGGGGTTATAATGTCCGACTTTATCGATATATTCGCCGTCTCTTGCCTTTCTGCTGTCGATGACGACGATACGATAAGTGGGAGACTTCTTATCCCCGAGTCTTGTCAATCTCATTTTTACTGCCATGATTTATATCCTCCGTTTAATAATTTCATGATTTATCGCTCGTAAAATTCTTTACGTTGCTTTCTTGTTTTTCGTTTTGCGATTTTTGCGTTTTCGCCGTTTTACGCTCTCAAAGCGTCATTTTTTTACGATTTTCTGCTCTCAAAGCGTCATTTTTTACGATTATCCGCTTTCAATGCGGTATTTCGTTTACGATTTTCCGCTCTCAGAACGGCATTTTGAAACCGCGCTTGTTTTTCATCATCTTCATCATCTGTTTGGTTTGCTCGAACTGTTTGAGAAGTTGATTTATTTCCTGAATCGTCGTTCCGCTGCCTTTCGCAATTCTCGTTTTTCTCGAATAATTGATTATCGACGGGTCGTTCCGTTCCTTTTTCGTCATCGAAAGAATAATCGCTTTGGTGCGTTCGATTTTTCTTTCGTCGATATCGCCGTCGCTGATTTTAACTTTCGTTCCCATACCCGGGAGCATATTCAGAAGGCTCTTCGCTCCGCCCATTTTTTTAAGCATCGCGAACTGTTCGAGATAATCGTCCAGAGTGAAACTGTTCGATTTGAACTTGCGTTCCATCTTTTCCATCTGCTCTTCCGAAACGGCTTCCTGCGCCTTTTCGATAAGCGAGAGAACGTCGCCCATTCCGAGGATTCGGTTCGCCATTCTGTCCGGATAAAAAGGCTCCAGGTCGGTGAGTTTTTCGCCGACGGACGCAAATTTTATCGGTTTGCCCGTGACCGCTTTTATCGAAAGACATGCGCCGCCGCGCGTATCGCCGTCGAGTTTGGTGAGGACTACGCCCGTAAGTTCAAGCCTTTCGTTGAACGTTTTCGCGACGTTTACGGCGTCCTGACCGGTCATCGAATCGACTGTGAGCAGAATTTCGTCCACCCTTATCGCCTTGGTGATGTTTTCGAGTTCTTCCATCAACGCTTCGTCGATATGAAGTCTGCCGGCAGTATCCACGATAACGGTGTCATAGCCGTACTTTTTGGCGTGTTCGACGGCTTCCGCCGCAATTCTGACGGGATTGCCCTGACCTTTTTCAAACACGTCCGCGCCGGCTTTTTCGCCGACGATTTTAAGTTGGTTTATCGCCGCGGGACGATAGACGTCGCAAGCGGCAAGCAATGGTTTTTTGCCTTGTTTTTTGAGATGAACGGCAAGTTTTCCGCAAAGCGTGGTCTTACCCGCGCCCTGAAGTCCGCACATCATTATGACCGTGGGCGGCTCCGGACTGACGATGAGTTTGCTGTTCGTCGCCCCCATAAGTTCGGTCAACTCTTCGTTTACGATTTTTATGACCTGTTGCGCCGGGCTGAGGCTCTTCAAAATTTCCTGCCCGACTGCTTTTTCGCTCACTTTCGCAATAAAGTCCTTGGCGACGTTCAAGTTTACGTCCGCTTCGAGAAGGGCTATTCTTACTTCCCTCATCGCCTGCTTTATTTCAAGTTCGGTGAGCCTGCCTTTTTTGGTCATCTTGGAAAATATGTGATTAAGTTTTTCGGACAGACCTTGGAATACCGCCATCAGTTATCTCCCAAAATTTTTTCAATCTCTCTTTTTATCGGTTCGTTTTCCTTGCTAAGCCCCTCTATAAGTCGATAAATCGACTTTTTCTTAGAACATAGCCTCAATTTTTCCTCAAACGAAACAAGTTGTTTTTTCGCTTTGGTAACCGCGTCCGACACGCTCTGGCGGGATATGCCTTTTATCTCCGCAATCTCACCCAAAGAAAGATCCATACCCGAATACAAGTCGAATATCTCCTTTTGCGCCGGACTTAAAAGTTCACAGTACTCGGCGAAAAGTTCGTTATAATAGATTTCGTCGCCGATTTTCATATCTTTTTCGCCCCGTTTCCCCTCTTGTAACTATTCGCATTATACTATAAAAAAATAACGGTGTCAAGCATTTTTGCCTTACACCGCGATTTTATTTTAACTTTCGTCATCCCTTCGGAACCGAATCCGACGGGATTAAAACGGATTATGCGGGATTAAAACGGATTACGTCGCTTTTAGTCGAAAATCGCGTCCACGAACGATTCTTTGTCGAAAGTGTCCACGTCCTCGATTTTTTCGCCCGTTCCGACGAACGCCACGGGTACGCAGAGTTCGTTGCAGAGCGAAACGACGAAACCGCCCTTTGCCGTGCCGTCGAGTTTTGTGAGAATGATTCCGTCTATGCCGACGGCTTCGTTGAACACTTCCACCTGCGACAAAGCGTTCTGCCCGGTCGTCGCGTCTAAGGCGATCAGTTTATAGAAATGCGCTTCGGGATATTCCCGCTCCACCACTCTCGACATCTTCTTCAATTCTTCCATAAGGTTGGACTTTGTGTGAAGCCTGCCGGCGGTATCGATGATGAGAACGTCGGTTTTTTTGGCTTTCACAGAAGAAAGCGCGTCGAAAACGACAGCCGACGGATCGCTCCCCTCAACGCTTTTGACTATTCTGACCTTTGCGCGTTCCGCCCAGATTTCGAGTTGATCGGCGGCAGCCGCCCTGAAAGTGTCCGCCGCGGCGATCGTAACCGTCTTTTTCTGCGATGTGAAAAGATGCGCCATTTTGCCTATCGAAGTGGTTTTACCCACTCCGTTCACGCCGATTACCATTATTACGGCGGGGTATTCGAGTTCGAATTCTCCCGCGTTGTCGAGGCAAGCGTTGATTTCGTCTTTCAAAGCCTGAAGAACTTTATCCTTGTCCGATTCTCTTTCTTCAATCATTCTGTCGTGAAGATTTTCAACGATTTCATCCGCCGTCGTGACCGAAATATCGGAAGATATCAGAACGTCCTCGAGGTCCTCGTAAAAATCGTCGCCGATTTTATCCCTTGAAAAAAGTTGGCGAAGTTTGTTGCCCAAACCCTCTTTCGTTTTTTTAAGCGCGCCGAAAAGTTTTCCGAAAAATCCCATATCTGCTTTTCCTTATATAAATATTAACGATATATAAATATTAACGATATTTAACGATTGCGGGCAAAGCCCGATTCCTACGAAACAAGACTTTGCCCGTATAATATTCCCGTATAATATTAACGTTTATCAGGTTCCGAGCGTATCGACGACTTCGGCGAGTTTAACCGAAACGATTCTCGAAACGCCTTTCTCCTGCATCGTCACGCCGAAGAGCGCGTCCGCAAGCCCCATCGTGACCTTTTTGTGGGTTATGACTATGAACTGCGTATCGTCCGAGAAATTCCTGAGATAGTTCGCGAATCTCTCCACGTTCGCGTCGTCCAGCGCGGCTTCTATTTCGTCGAGAACGACGAACGGCATCGGCTTGAGTTTCAATATAGCGAAGAGAATTGCTATCGCGGTGAGCGACATTTCGCCGCCCGACAAAAGCGATATCTTCTGCAATTTCTTCCCCGGCGGCTCGGCGACGATTTCAACGCCCTGTTCGAGCGGATCGTCCGTTTCGCCTTGTTCGAGAATAAGATCCGCAGATCCGCCGCCGAACAGTTCCTTGAATATTCTGGAGAAGTTCGCTCTGATTTTGGCGAAACCCGCAGAGAATTTCTCGCTCATTTCGTTCGTAAGATCGTTGATTACGTTTTTCAGATCATCTTCCGCTTTGAGAAGGTCGTCGCGTTGAACCACCATATCCTGATAACGCGCGTCGAGAACCTCGAAGTCCTCAATCGCGGTGGGATTGACGCTGCCGAGAGAATTGATCTTCTTTTTGAGCCTTGAAATCTCCTGAGCCGAAACGGTTATATCGTACTCCGGATCAGCCGTCGGGAGAGCATCCTCGTAAGTGACGTTATATTCTTCCGCGACTCTCTGCTGCATATATTCGAGTTCGCTGTCGATCTTCGAGAGCGAAACCTCTTCCGAATACTTCTTCTCGCTGAGTTTCGTTATCTCGGCCTGAACCATTTCGCGGCGGAGGTTGTCCTGACGCACGCTTTCGCCGAGTTCGGCTTTTCTTCTTTCAAACGAAGCCCTCTTGTCTTTGAGCGTCTGAAGATACTCTTTCTGCGAGCCTGTGAGCGCAACCTTTTCGACCTCGCTCATAAGCCCGGAAACTATCGAATCGTCGTCATCGATGGTGCGGATATCTTTCTCCCTGTTCTTCGCGAGAGTTTCTCTTTCCGCTTCCATACGGGCGATTTCGTCGCGTCCCGCCTTGATTTCGGCGGCAAGCGAGCCGAGTTTCGCCTGGATACGGGTATTTTCCTCGACGAGTTCGTCCCTCTTCTTCTTGTATTCGTCGAACACGTTCTGATTCTTCGCCGCATCCGACGACGCGCTGCGTTTCTTCTGTTCGAGAGCCTGGTTACCGCTTTCTATATCCGAATATTCTCTGTCGATTTCCGTTATTCTCGAAGAGATGAGCGCGATAGAATTTCTGCAACCCTCGATATCCTTTTTGACGTCCTCTATTTTGATTTCGTTGGCGGCGATCTGCTCTTTGAGCGCGACCGATTTCTGCCTTAAATCCTGAAGGAAAACGTTGACTCTTTCGAGGTCGGCTTTCTGCTCCGCAACCTGAGATTCGAGTTGAGCCTTCTTGTGGTTTCTTCTCTCCATCTCCTCTTTCTTTTCGGCGATGGCTTTGTCGGCGTCGTCAACCTTTCTGTCCATGGAAAGAATACCCGAAGCGCCCTGTCTTCTCGAACCGCCGGACATAGAACCGTTGGACGAGAGAACGTCGCCGTCGAGAGTGACTATTCTGAAACCAAAGCGATACTTTTTGGCGATATTCGTCGCATTCTCGATAGTATCCACGATGAGCGTGTTGCCGAGAAGGAATCTTATTACGTTATCGAAATATTTATCGTAAGTAACGAGCGAAGTGGCAAGCCCGAGCGCGCCTTTTTCGTCCTGAGCCATACGCGTATCCGCGCCGTCCGCTCTCGGTTTCATCGACGAAACGGGAAGGAACGTTACCCGCCCGCCCTCGGTGCGTTTAAGGAAATTGATGAGGTACTGCGCGTCGTCCGGCGTTGCCGTAACGACGTTCTGCATCGCGCCGCCGAAACAGGTTTCGATTGCCGTTTCGTATTTGGCGTCCGTCTTGACGAGGTTTGCAACCACGCCTTTTATTCTCTTCGCGACTTCGGGATTGCTCTTTCCGCTGTTCAGCAAATGTCTTACCGAAACGGGGAAACCTTCGAAGTTATCCCTTATGCTCGCGAACGTGCGTTTGTTCGCTTCGAGAGCGGCTATTTCGGAATTGAGTTTGAATATACGCGAATTTATATCCGATATGTAAATATTCGTCGCCGCGATATCGTTTTCCTTGTCCTTGATATCGTTTTTGGTGTTGGCGATAAGTTTTTCCGTCTGCGAAAGTTCGGCTTGCTTAACGGTGTTCTCCATCGTAAGTTCGGAGAGTTTGCCGGAAAGCGAATCGAGCCGTTCGTTGGTTTCCTTCTGCCTTGCCTCTATAACGCTCTTTTCGGAAGAAAGCGCGCCGATGTTCTGTTTGAGATCCGCAAGCGATTCCACGCTTTTCAGAATAGCGTCCTGAGCGTTACGCGCGTTCTGTTCGCCCTCGGAAATCGCCGAGATAACTCTCGCGAGTTCGGAACTGACTTTGCCGCCCTTGATTTCGAGTTCGGCGAGTTGCTTTTCACATTCGAGAACGTTGTCTTTCTTCGTCGAAATTTCTTCGGCGAGTTCTTTAAGACGATTTTCCGCGTCCGTAACCGCCTGACGAAGCCTTTTGATTTCGTTCCTGAAATAGTTGATTTTTTCGCCGTAAACCTTGGCGTTACCGGACTGACGCTCGAACTCCTGAGTCTTTTCGAGAAGTTCGTCGTTGACCTGTTTTACGTATTCGTCGGCGTCCGCAACCTCTTTCTGGTGGCGGTTATAACTTTTTATCGCGTCGTCGAGTTCCGCGCTTCTGAGCGCGAGTTCGTTGACGATATCCCTTATTCTTCCGTTTATCGTGGCTTTCGACTGCGACGCGTGCGAAGATTTATAAAGGTACGCGTTAATCTCGTGATATTTGAGTTCGTCCGACAAAGCCATGTAACTGCGGGTTTTTTCCGCCTGCTTTTTGAGCGGCTCTATCTGGCGTTCGAGTTCGGACGTGATATCCGAAATACGAACGATATTATCTCTCGTTCTGTCGAGTTTTCTTGTGGTTTCAAGCCTTTTCTGCTTTGTTTTGGCAATGCCGACGGCTTCTTCGAAAATAGTTCTTCTGTCCTCGGGCTTCGAGGAAAGAATTTCCGCGACTTTACCCTGACCGATGATGGTGTAACCTTCCTTGGAAACACCGCCTTCGCGAAGATAATCGACTATATCTTTAAGCCTTGCAAGTTTTCTGTTTACGTAGTACTCGCTTTCGCCCGATCTGTAAAGTTTTCTGGTGAAAACCACTTCGGTGTAATCGAGGTCTTTGAAAATCTTATCGGTGTTGTCGAACACGAGCGACACTTCGCAATAAGAGAGCGCTTTTCTGTTCTGCGTTCCGTTGAAAATGACGTCCTGCATGTTCGAGCCTCTCAGTTGCTTTGCAGATTGCTCGCCCAGAACCCATCTTATAGCGTCGGCTACGTTACTTTTTCCGCAACCGTTCGGACCTACGATACAAGTTACTCCGTTATCGAATTGTATTTCTTGCTTGTCGGCGAAAGATTTGAACCCTACAAGTTCTATTCTTTTAAAATTCACTTAATCTTTCTCCTTTCCGGGTTTGCGGCAGATTTGCCTTTTCCCGATTTTTTATTATCCGAACGGGATTTGTTTCCCGTTGTCTGCTTTTCTTTGGCGCGGGCGTTATCCGCCTGTTTGTTTTGTTTGTTGCCCGCACGCTTGTCGTCCGGTCGGGGACTGCCCGCCGTCTGTTGGTTTTTTTCGCGTTTTTTGTTTTTCACGGCTTTGCCGCTTTTTGCGTTTGCCGTATTTTTTGCGTTGTTTAAGGTTTTCGCTTCGGGTTTTCCCGTCAGTTTATCGAACGCGGTTTTCGCCGCGGATTGCTCCGCGTCGCTCTTCTTTCTGCCCGTCGCAACGCCGAGTTCTTTATCCCCGACCGTAACCGAAACGGTGAACACCGGCTCGTGCGCGGGGCCCGTTTTACTCTTTTCGCGGTAAACTATCTCGCCGAGCCTGTTCTTCTGAACGTACTCCTGCAACTTACCTTTGTAATTCTCCGTTTTCGCCGTAATCGGAGCGGGGATTTCTTCGGTTTTAACGCCATTTTTATCCGGTCTGAACCGCGACAACAAAACGCGCTTTATGAAGTTTCTCGCTTCGTCCAGCCCGCCGTCGGCATAAATCCCGGCAACGAGAGCCTCGAAAAGATTTTCGCAGGCGGCTTCGTGGTGTTCGGGCGGATTTCTCCGCTCGCCCTCGCCGAAAAGTATGTATTCGTTCAGACCGAGCCTGACTATCGCCTCCGCAAGAGGTTTCCTCGAAACTATCTGCTGGCGATAACCGGTGAGAACGCCTTCGCTTTCCGCAGGGAACTTTGCGAAAAGATATTCCGTGACGACGAATTCCAGAATAGCGTCGCCGAAAAACTCGAGAAGTTCGTTGTTTTTTCCGCCGTGCTCGTGGGAATAAGACGAATGAGTGAAACAAGTGCGGAGCAACGTTTTGTCCTTAAACGTGTAGCCGAGCCGCTCTTCGCATTCGTACATAACGAAAATCATACGCTCTCCCCGCTTATTCTGCCGATATTTTCTTTTATTTTACCGCTCACGTTCATCGCCGCCGCGTTATACGCCTGGAATATGGCGTTTTTCATCGCTTCGGCTTTGGACGAACCGTGCGCTTTTACTATAATCTTGTCCATTCCGAGAAGAACGGCGCCGCCTTTTTTGTTATAATCGAGTTTTGCCTTGACTTTTTTAAACGCGCCCTTCATCATAAGCGCGCCGAGCGTTGCTTTTTTGGACGCTTTGATTTCCGCTTTGAGCGTTGTGAAAATGCAACCCACCGCGCCCTCTATGCTCTTCAGCGCGATATTACCGTTAAATCCGTCCGACACTACGACGTCGTAATCGCCCGAAAGAATATCTCTCGCTTCCATATTTCCGACGAAATTCAGTCCGTTCGCCTCTTTGAGCATCGCGAACGCCTCTTTTGTGAGAGCGTTGCCCTTTTTATCTTCCGTGCCGTTGGACAACAGCGCGACGCGCGGATTTTTCACGCTCGCCACTTCGCTCATATACACGCTGCCCATAAGAGCGAATTGAGCGAGATATTGCGGTTTGCAATCGGTATTCGCCCCGCAATCGAGCAGCATCGTTTCGCCGCCTTTAAGGTTTGGCAGAAGCGGAGCGAGCGCCGGACGAAGAATTCCTCTTATTCTCGGCGTGAGCAGAACCGCCGCGGCGAGAACCGCGCCCGTAGAGCCTGCCGACACGAACGCTTTCGCGTGTTCGTCGTTTTTAAGCATTTTCGCGGCGACCACTATCGACGAGTCCGGTTTGTTTTTAATCGCTTCCGTGGGTACGTCGTCGCACGTGATCACGTCGTCCGCGTTTATAACGGAAACTCTCGACGAATCGTATTCGCACCGCCCGAGAATCTCGCGGACGGCGTTTTCCTTGCCGACGAGCGCGATATCGAAACCGTCTTTTTCGTTTACGGCGGCGATCGCCCCCTGTACTATTTCCTCGGGCGCGTTATCGCCCCCGAATGCGTCTATGATTATTTTCATAGGGGATTTTTCTCCTTATGAACCCTTATTTATGTTTTTAATTTCGGCTGAATATTCGAGATTGTCAACCGTTTTTTATTTCGGCTTAATATTCGAGATTGTCTACCGTTCTCGGGAAGGGAATTACGTCCCTTATGTTCGCGATGCCGGTGAGATACATAACCATTCTTTCAAAACCGAGCCCGAAACCCGAGTGCGTCGTTCCGCCGTATTTGCGAAGATTCAAATACCAGTCGTAATCGGCGGGGTTAAGTCCGAGTTCGTTCATTCTGGCAAGAAGCACGTTCTCGCGTTCCTCTCTCTGGCTGCCGCCGATGAGTTCGCCTATGCCGGGAACGAGAAGGTCCGCCGCCGCAACGGTTTTCCCGTCGTCGTTAAGGCGCATATAGAAAGCCTTGATTTCCTTCGGATAATCGGTGAGGAAAACGGGTTTTTTATAAACCTGCTCGGTAAGATATCTCTCGTGTTCGCTCTGAAGGTCGCACCCCCAGAAAACGGGATATTCGAATTTGTCTTTAACCGGCTCGAGAACTTTTATCGCTTCGGTATAAGGCAATCTCACGAAGTCGCTCGTCATAACGTGCGTAAGCCTGTCGATAAGCCCCTTATCCACGAAGTTGTTGAGAAATTCGAGTTCGGCGGGACAGGTTTTCATAACGTGCGAAATGACGTGCTTAACCATCGCTTCCGCAACGTCCATATCGTCCGCAAGGTCGGCGAAAGCCATTTCCGGCTCGATCATCCAGAATTCCGCGGCGTGGCGCGCCGTGTTTGAACGTTCCGCTCTGAACGTGGGGCCGAACGTGTAAACGTTTCCGAACGCCATAGCGTATGCCTCGGCGGAAAGTTGCCCCGAAACGGTAAGGCTCGCCTGTTTTTTGAAGAAATCCTGCGCGTAGTCAACCTTGCCGTCCTTTTTGGGAACGTCGTTAAGGTCGAGCGTGGTTACCTGAAACATCGCGCCTGCGCCCTCGCAGTCGCTGCCGGTGATGAGCGGAGTGTGAACGTAAACGAAGCCCCTCGCGTTGAAAAATTCGTGAATGGCGAAAGCCGCTTCGCTTCTTATTCTGAACACCGCCGAAAAAGTGTTGGTGCGCGGTCTTAAATAAGCGATTTCGCGAAGATATTCGAGAGAATGGCGTTTCTTCTGCAACGGATAATCGGGCGAAGAAGTTCCTTCCACCGTTATTTTTTCTGCTTTGATTTCAAAAGGCTGTTTCGCTTCCGGAGTTAAAACGAGCGTGCCGTCCACGATGAGCGACGCGCCGACGTTCTGCCTGGCGATTTCGTCGTAATTATCGATTTTTTCACGCTCGAAAACGACCTGAACGTTCCTGAAACAACTGCCGTCGTTGATTTCGATAAATCCGAAGGCTTTGGAATCTCTGATGGTTCTCGTCCAGCCCATAACGGTGACTTTTTTGTCGCCGAAACTCTTTACGTCCGCATAAATATCTTTTAAAAGTACTCTCTTCCGCATAAACGTCCGCTCCTGAACATAATTTAAAAATATATATTATATAATAGCATAAACGTTGTCAAAACACAACAATTTCGGCGTAAAAAAAACGCGCCGCGGCGGAAAATTTTTCCGCCGCGGCGTTATGCCAACCAAGAACAGCGCGACACCTGCCAAAACACCGCGATTTCCGCGCTTTTTGTCAAATTCTCGCTTGAAGTACGTATAGTACGTCTGCGTT
>URKE01000010.1 GCA_900548285.1 uncultured Eubacteriales bacterium
TTGCCGCAACAGGCAAAAAAGACGGCTTTAAGGCTTGATGGGGTTCGAATCCCTCCCGGCTAACCTTTGGTTTTCTTCCAGAGATCCGAATCTTCCACGATATAACGCTTGCAACTTTCGACAACCGAACCTCCGTACATGCCGACATATCCGCCGACGGCTGTTAACGCAAAGAAATCCTTGCCGAAAGACAGCGGCATATTGGTGAGAGAAACTGTTTTGCCTTTGGAGTTATCTTCGTAGTATTTTCTGTCGGTTTCAAACAGGTAAACTTTATTATCGGACGCCGTTCTCCAGATAAAATCGACTCTTCCCGACGTTGTATCTCCGTTTGTTTCCGTGTAGTGTTTTTCGGTATACCCCGTTCCGTTTTTCGAGAATACGTAATATTGGCTGCCTAGGACGTATTGTTTACCGTACTGAATAGAAACGGAGTTTTCGCCGCAACCGACCAGCGAAAAACTCAGCGTTACGGCGAGCAATAAAGCGCCGATAAAACTTACAAATTTTTTCATGTTAATCATCTCCGAAATTGATTTGAATACAGTATATCGGAATTTGTTAATTTTGTCAACCGAACGCCGATAGTTCGCTTGCCGGCAGGCGATGCCGGGCCGCGGTTCGAGTTGTTTTTTGCAGGCGATGCCGTACCACGGTCCGATTTGTTTTTGGCAGGCGATACCGTACCACGGTTCGAGTTGTTTTCGGCAGGCGATGCCGGGCCGCGGTTCGATTTATTCTTGTCTGGCATAACGCCGCATAATCTTCTAAATAAAAAAGGCTATCAATCGCCTGATAGCCCATATGTAGTTAGAATTAATTTTTAATCATTGCTTTCGTCAAATTCATCGGGCAAATCGTAATGCTCGCACAGAACCTGATATGCGGCATATTTTTTTGCGCCTTTTTTAGTAGTAGAAAGCACCGTTTTTCGAATATTCCAATTTCTGACAGCGCAAGTGCAGGCCCACCACAAGCGTCCGTTTTGCTCCACTTGTTCATCTGATAAATCGTATTTCGGAATTGAACAATATCCGTGTTCGGCAAGTTCTTTCAGCGTGGTCACGGCATATTCTTCTTTGAATTTGTCGGGACGCTTTTCTTCAGTATCGACGTTTGCCAGAAATTTGTCGATGTCGAGCATATATTCGGTTGAATTTTGGAGTGATTCTGCATCCCAATCACTATCGATGGCTATTGCACCCAAAATTGCTTCAAATAAATCGGCTTTTACTTTTTCTTGAGAGATAACGTTATTATCGATATCGCTGTTGCCTAAATACATATATTTGGCAAAACCGAGAGAATCGATTCTTTTTGCAAGCGTTTTGTTGGACACGATTTCTTTTTTGATATCCGTAAAATCCGATTCTTTCTTGTGAGCGACGATACAAAATTCTTCGTTATCGTTATCTTTGTCGTAGAAGTCCGATTGCGACTTCATAAATCCGAATCTGTCGGCTAACGTCTTAACGACGTATAAATCGAGAACATTGTCGCCGATAAATTCTAATACCTCGTTGTTTTCTCCGCCATATTGCGTAGAATAGGAACTTCTTGTAAAGGCTTGCAACAATAAATCGATATTGTCAAAGCGGTATCCGATTTTTTCTTGAACTTTGTCAAGATGATCATTTAAATTTTGCAGTTTCATTCTGAAACCTCCGGGATTATTATCCGAAGGAGAAAAAAAGACCTTCACCACAAAAGAATCTGTCTCCGGAAAGACAGACTACTCTTGACGTCAGGTCTTATTTTATCAAAACAATATTTGTAAGATTTACCGCTTAAACTCTCCCGCTTGCAAAAGAAAGTATAAACGAAACACGTTACTCAATTACTTTAATAAAACAACTTCTACGGATATTTAAATAATAACACATGTAAATTGCTTTGTCAATAAAAAATTCAAAGTAAAAAACCTAAAACTTACTTCCGACAAGAAGTTTGTTTTAGGTTTAAGGTGGTGGAGATGATGGGAGTCAAACCCATGTGTTGAATAAAAACCGAAAAGCCTTCTACATACTTAGTATACTTTAAATCTCTTGCGTAAACTATCTGTATACCGACTGTTTCCGCCGTAAATTACTAAGTGCCGCCGTTGCGCCGCAATCAAAACGCAAAAGCCGTTCCCCGCCTTAAATTATGCCGGTTTACAGCCGACGGGATCTCCGTAAACCGACATCGCCGCGTTAATTAAGCAGCGAGTGCAAATTGATTATTATTCGCATTTAAATTTGTTTTATCGTTTTAACGTAGCCGAGTCCTACGGTATGCTTATACTTTCCCTTTTTCATCCAGTCGAATTCGGAACATCCCCGAATGAAAACGTGATAATATGAAATTGTAATAATATTATATTCCGAAAGAGTAGTCTTTGTCAAGTCATATCGCTTGTTTTTTTTGTCGATAAAGGTTATAATGTAACTATGAAGAAGAAAAAAGACGAATGGGATAACGGAATGACGGTTGCGAGAATGGACGGCAGCGAGTTGCCGCAGTATCGCAGAGCGATGTTTTCCGGTCGCCCGAAGAGGAATAAAACCGAAAAAGACGACGTTAAAAAGAAGCAGAAAGAAGAGTATACGAAAAAGGAGCAAAGGGCAATGATCGGCGGAATGTTCGCCGCGATGCTGCCGCGTATTCTCGTTGTTTTCGCAGGCTTTCTGCTTACTTATCTCCTGATTCGCTTGTGGCTGACCTGACGGCTTGGCGCGTTAACTGACGGTTTGCGTTAACTGATGACATACGCGTCAACTGACGGTTTGCGTTAACCGACGACTTAACGGTTCAACGTGTTAATGCCTTAACGCCGGGCGGGTAACTCAGCATCTGAAAAACACCGCCCGAAAAAACGCCCGAAAAAACGCCCGAAAAAACAGCATCCGAAAAATAAAAAGCCATAAAAAACGCGAGGTTTTCCGCCTCGCGTTTTTCAGTGTCTTAAAAAAATCGATTACGAAATCGGGCTGAGTTGTTTCGTACCGCTTGGGATATCGGAATTGTTCGTGTATATCATAATCATTATCATGTCGCCGTAAGTTCCGTATTCGCCGCTGTATTTAACGCCGTCGAGCGTGAACGTGAAGTAATAAACCGATTTCCCGTCCTCGATTTCCGCTTCGGCAATCGTCGTCGTTATTCCGTTAACGGTGAATTCTATGCCGTTTCCGGAGAATTTTATCATGTAACCGTCGGCGCTTTTCCACTGACCGTAAAGCCCTTTAGGAACAAAATAATTGAACGTTCTTGTCAGCGTCGCGTCGAAAGATTCGGCTTCGAAAATCACGATTTCGCTGTCGGTGTAGGTTATCTGCCAGGTTTTTCCGTCCTTAACGAACGTAAACGCGTCGTCGGCGTAGGTCGCTTTGATTTCTTCTGCTTCCGCGTCGCCCGCTTTAAGCGTTATGTTGCCGTTTTCGTATATGCGGAGTTCGACGGATTCGTCGTTGCGGACGTTCGTTCCGTTCCACACGCCGACCATATAAGCCGGCACCGCTGTCGCCTTCTTTTTGAAGAGATTGACCATGAGGTCGTTGTCGTCGTAAAGAACCATCATCGGGTTGCCGTAGCGGTTATAATAGAAAAGAATGTAGGCGGTGTAGGGCTTTGCGGGGTCGTTCCAGTTGATTTTGTAGCCGTAAGTCGGGTCGTATACGACGTCGTAAGAAACGCCGTTGATAAAGAGTTCGGTTTCGGTGAAAACGACTTCATAGTGATAAGCGGTAATTTCGGGGTCGGATTCCCACGTGCCGATATAGTTTTCCTTAGGAGCGGCAACGCGTTTAAGAACGTAATTGTCGGACAACGTGCCGACTATGATTTTATCCTTATCGACTGTGCCTGCCATTTCATAGAATCTTATGAAGTAGTTTTTTTGCGAGCCGAGAGTGCCGATAAACCCGTCAGCGTCGGTGTAAGTTTCGGGTTTGAACGTTTCGCCGTTTACGGTAATCGCAGAGGCGGTGATTATAACCGTATGCTTATGGTCGTCGTCGGAGTAAGTTCCAACGTAATCTTTCGGAATCTCGATTCCCACGTCCGAACCGACGAAGGTAAGATAAAACGAAACGTAATTGTTTTTGCCGTCTACGATTGCGACGAACAACGTCTTTTCGCCGTCGGCTTCTTTCATATCGATAACGTAAAGCGTGGAATCTCCGTATTTGGCGGCTAAGCCTTCCGACTCCTTATACGAAATCAGCGGCAGAGATTCTCCGTTTAAGAACACCGCGCGCGACTGAACGACGAGTTTATAGTGAAGATTTTCCTTGTCGTTGTCAATCTGCCACACGCCCTTGAATTCGTCGGGAACGGTCACGTCGTCGGTCTCGACCGAAGTGAGAGTGTAGTTTACGGTCAGATCGTCGCTTTGAACGATAAGTTGTTTCGACGACATTTTGAATATGGAAACGACGTTGCCTTTCCATTTGCCCACGGAGCAGTTTAAGCCCTGTTCGTTTTTGCCGTAATAGGTTATTTCGATTTTCTCGCCGTCGAGAACGAATCCGCTTTTGCTTACGTCGCAGAAGTGACCGTTTTCGTCTTTATATTGTCCGATATAATCATCGAGAACGCTCGTTTTCGTCGCTTTCGAGAAGTCGAGGAATGAAAGATCGTTCTCCGTTTCGAAGTCGTAGGTGAGAGTAACCGTTTCTTCGATGCCGTAAGTTTTGTATGTGAAAATCACTTTGTAAAGTTCGCCGTTTCTGAGTTCTATTCTGAAATCGGTGGCGTAGGAATACTGAGTTTTTTCGTTGCCTTCGGCGAAGTACGGCGCGACTATGGACGCGATTGCGCCGTTATGCGGTACGTAAACGTTTTCTTCGAGTTTGGTGAAGAGTTCCACCTTAAAACCGTTGAAAATCGACTTATAGGCGGACATATCCTGTCCTACGGGGTCGGTTAAAACGATTTCTTTCGTCGTGGCGTTATAGGTGAAAGGATAAACGTAGCCGTCGATAAGTTTAAATCCGTGTTCTTCGCCGACGTAAGAATCGTAAACCATATCTTCCGTCACGTACACCCTGTAATCGGTGTCGCCGTATCCGGGACGGGTTTCGCCGCCGTCGGGTTCTTCGTAGCCGACTTCGTGTCCCTGATGTCTTACGGAATAAGCGGTTTTTTTCGCGGCGTTATCGAGCGCGGCTTGCAAAACGTCGTGCGAGGCGTCGTGCGGGTAGGGGTTGAGTCTGAATGGATCTACCGCCGCCGTTCCGTGCTCGGAAACAGCGAAGTCGTAAGTGGAAACGTAATAATCTTCCGAGTCGACAATCCGGTAAATTTTATCGGTGACGATATGAACGCTTTCCGCTTTTCCGTCTTTAACGGTAACGGTGAATATTGCGATCGATTCCCGCCAGCCCGTTAAGGCCGCAGCCGCGGCTTTCGCTTTGACTTTATCGGTAAGAGAAAAAACGTTATCTTCCGTTCTGACGAAATCGCTTGCGGAAAGTTTGTCGAACGGGTTGTAATAATCTTCAAAAAGGTCGTTCGACGGCGTTATGACGATTTGGTTGTCTACGGTCCTGTTTATAACGGTGAGTTTCCGGTTGTCTTTTCCGTAAACGTAATCGTAATAAACCTCGCCCGTTTCCGCGTCGGATTCGGTCATGGAGATGTTTTCGCCGCCGAAAACGGTAACGATGCCGAATTTCTTGTCGTATTCGTCCACGGTGTGATCGTAAGCGTAGCTGCCGTCGAAACGCGCTCTGCCTTTAAACGTTGCGAAAACTTCTTCGCTCATCGCGGCTGCAGCGTCGGATTCTCCGCCCGTTTCGCCGACGGATTCTTTGTCTGTTTCGCCGACGGATTCTTTGTCTGTTTCGCCGACGGATTCTTTGCCGGAACCGACCGATTCGGCGGGCTTATCCTTGCACGCCGTAAGAGCGCAACCGAGCGAGAGCGCGACGATCAATGTAAGGATAAGGGTAATGATTTTCTTCATAAAACTCCTCATATGTCCATACGTTAAATATAACGTCATTATAGATATAAGGTTATTATATCATAACGGTCGGCGGTTGTAAAGGTAAATCGTGCGAGTGAAATTCGCGTCCGTGTTCTTGTTTTGCGTTTTAATCGCGAAAGTTTCGTTGTGATATCAAAATATCTTATACTGTATATAAATAAATATTTTACACAAGTCTTAGTCTTTCCGATTTTACGGAACGAAAAAATAGTATTTATATAAGCGAAAAACATCAAAACGAATAAATTTCATCGCAAAACATTCCTTTAAACAAAGCAAAATGAATAATTATGCAAGTTATGCATTGCATACGGGTTGGGGAAACACGCGCCGCCGGAAGAAGAGAATTGTGATAATTAAGAAATTACGGTAAGTTTTCGATGAAAATCGACAAAGCCCCTTTTTGCCTTGGTTTTTATTTGTTTTTTTCGGTTATATGTGGTATAATAAGATATAATGAGAAGTATGCGCGCTCAAAAAAATACTACAAAAGAAGAGCGTTCAGGAGAGGTAATGTTCAAACACAAAAAGAAGATCATCGGTTCGTTGCAAGCCGCCACGGCTTTGGCTTTATGCATTTCCATGGCGTTTGCGGCATCTTATTCTTCCAAAGCGGACGTAAGTTACGGTTCGAAAACGCTGACGGGAAATCTCGCCAGAACGGAACTCGACACGTCGAAACTCCGCTCGCAGTATTTCAACAAAGACGTCGTTCAGACGACTGAAACCAAAACGGCTAAGTTCGAGGGCGAGCGTTGGATAATCGTCGAACTCGACGGCGAGGATTTGTATTCCGCCTATGAAAAAGAAGCGGACGACAACACCGGATTTTCGGAATTCGCCGCAAGCGGCAGAGCAAAAACGCTCAAAAAGTCCATAACCGCTTCGCATAACGCTTTTCTGAATAAACTCGACCAAAGCGGAATCAAATACGAGTTCAAATATTCTTACAGCGTTCTTAACAACGGCGTCGCCTTGAAGGTTGACGCCGCAAATTACGAGGCGATTAAAAAAATCGACGGTGTTAAACGCGTGGAGTTTTCCGAGAGATATGCCGAACCGAAAGTCGCCGTCAAAAACGACGCCAACGTTTACGCCACGGGTATATATAATTCTCAAAATATAAACGAGAAAGGCGAGGGGATGGTAGTCGCTGTCCTCGATACCGGTCTTGACTATTCGCACGAAGCGTTTGCCGCGATGCCCGAGCATCCCGCGTGGGATAAAAACTACGTCGCGACGAAGATCGCCGAGGCCGGCGACGGCTTTTATGCCAAAGTAACCGCAGACAAGGCGTATTATAACGCGAAAATTCCTTACGCTTACGATTACGCGGACGACGACGCGGACGTTTATCCGTCCTATTCCACGCACGGAACTCACGTCGCAGGTATAGTTGCGGGCAAGAGCGATTACGTCGTCAACAAGGAAACCGAAGAAACTTTCATCGGCGTTGCGCCTCAGGCTCAACTCGTCATCTGTAAGGTTTTCACCGATAATCTCGACAGCGACGGACTCGGCGGCGCGGATACGATCGATATCATTTCCGCGGTAAGCGATTGCGTCGCGCTCGGCGTTGACGTAATCAATATGAGTCTCGGTTCGAGCGCGGGTTTCGCAACCGAAAGCGACAACGAACCCACGGGTAAACTCACCAACGAAATTTACGCGAGAGTTAAAGAGGCGGGCATAAGCCTTGTCGTTGCGGCAAGCAACGATTACAGTTCGGGCTTCGGCGGCGGCAACGGAACGAACCTTGCTTCCAATCCCGATTCCGGCACGGTAGGCTCGCCCTCCACTTACGACGCGGCTTTATCCGTCGCTTCGATAAACGGTCAGAAATCGGCTTACATTCAGGCGAACGGAACGGAAGATCAGGTTGCGTTCATCACCGAGGCTTCCGACGGCGACGGCAACGAACTCGATTTCGTCGATCAGTTGTATCGAATTACCGGCAAAACGAAAGGCGAAACCCTTAATTTTAAATACGTCGTTATAGGCAGCGTAGGCAGAACGGCGAACTACACTCAGAGAGTAAGAAGAGAAATCGAAAATTCCGACGGGTACGACGGAACCATTGCCCTTGTAAAGCGAGGCGATATAACTTTCGAGGAAAAAGTCCGCAACGCGATGGATGCCGGCGCAACGGCTTGCGTGATTTATAACAACGTTTCGGGTACTATCAGAATGTCGCTCGGCGAGGTCAATAATCCGATTCCGACCTGCGCCATAACGATGGACGCGGCGAAAAAGATCGTCGAGGGGGCGGAGAGAAACGTCGGAACGATTCAGATCGATTCCGATTTCGAAGCGGGTCCGTTCATGTCGGACTTCTCGAGTTGGGGTCCGATGCCCGATCTTCAGTTAAAACCTGAAATAACCGCGCACGGCGGCGAAATAACCAGCGCTGTGCCGGGCGGTTACGATATTTACAGCGGAACGAGCATGGCTGCGCCGAACATGGCGGGCGCTATCGCTCTTCTTCGGCAGAATCTCAAAGAGCAGGGATTAAAAGGCAAGGCTCTTTCGGCGAGAGTCAATCAGGTGCTTATGAGTACCGCGACTATCGCCAGAAACGAGGAAAACAACCCCTATTCGCCGAGAAAACAGGGCGCGGGGCTTGCCGGTATCAAAAACGCTATCGAAACCGAAAGTTACATCACCGTTAAGGATGAAAACGGTAACGAAAGCGATAAAACGAAAATAGAACTTTACGACGATAAGAAAAAGACCGGCGTTTACGAATTCGATTTCACCGTGAACAACGTATCCGGCAAAGAAGAGGTTTATTCGCCCGAGGTTTTCGTTATGACGGAAACTCTCGCAACCGATAACAGGACGGTCGCGGAGAAAGCCGATATGCTCGACGACAGCGTTATCGAAATAACCGTCGGCGGCAGAAAACTCGGAAGCGGAGAAAACGTTATTGTCCCCGCAAACGGAACGGTTGAAGTAAACGTAAAAATAACGCTCACCGCCGCAACCAAGGCAAAACTCGACAAGAACTTCAAAAACGGAATGTACGTCGAAGGTTTCGTGTCGCTTGCCGGCGCCAGAGAAACGAAAGTAACGATAGGGCTTCCTTATCTTGCTTTCTACGGCGACTGGAACGACGCGCCTTTGTTCGATTACAGTATTTACGATATCGCGGAAAGCGAAAAGGACACTTCCGTTCCCGAGGAGGACAAACTCAAAGCGTCCGCCGCAGAAACGAGAGTTCTCGGTCAGTATTACGATGACAAATATATAATTGCGCTCGGTTCCTACCTTTACGAAATGTCGGATTCGGACGTCAAGATTTACGCCGAAAAAGAAAAAGCGGCGATCTCGATTTTCGACGAAAAGAACAATCGTTCGATATACGAAGTTTATATGGTTTACGCGGGGCTTCTCCGCGGCGCGAAAACGATCGATATCGAAGTTAAAGACTCGGTAACCGGAGAGATAAAATACCGCAAAAAAAAGGAAAAAGTCAGCAAATCTTACGCGGCGGGCGGCGGAAACCGCGGCGCGATAATCATGCTCGAAATCGACGCGAAAGAATGGAATCTCCAATCCAATTCGTCTTACGACGTAACCGTTAAAGGTTCGCTCGATTACGAAGGCGGCGAACATCCCGCCAACGACGAATTCGATTTCACGTTCACCGTGGACTACGAAGCTCCGCAGATTCTCGATTATCGTATCCGTTTCGATCCTTACACGGAAAACAAAAAAGTAAAATACAACATTTATCTCGACGTAGACGTACAGGATAATCAGTACGTAATGGACGTTATGCCGTGTTACGTCAAACAGGATAAGGACGGAAACGTTCTGACGCTTGCTTCCGAATATCCCGTACCCGTTTACGGCGGAAAGGGCGAGAAGAGTACCGTTTCGATCAATATAACCGATTATTACGACGAACTCGTCAAGAGTGGCAAACTTTATCTTGCCGTCGACGATTACGCGCTCAATCAGACGAACTGCGTGATAGATCTTGCCTCGGCTCTCGAATATCCCGATCAGGCGATAGTTTCCACGGCGGACGGCAGGCTTACCGACGTCGGCGAACCGGGTACGGCTAAGGATTCCGCCGGTGTTTCTTACGAATATCCGATTTACGATCTCGAAATGAAGATCAACGAACTTTACGCTCCCGTGATAAACGCTTCTCCCGACCAGACGCTCGGCAAATCGCTTAACTGGTACGTCAAATCGGGGCAGCAGTACGTTTCGGCGAAGGACGGAGAGATATTCGCAAAAGCGGCGGGCAAAGCCGTGCTTTATCTCAAAGACGGCGACGCCGACAACGCGAAGATTTACGCTTGCGTGGAACTCGTCGTCACGTCCCAAAAACTGAACGATCCGGTTATCGAGAAAATAACGCTCGAACCCGTATATAACTCGAGCGATTACGTGGTTAATATCGATTCCGTCGATCCGAGTTTCACGATGAATCCGAATCAGACGGCTCAGATAAGAGCGGGCGTGTCGCCGTGGTATATAACCGATTTCAAAGTCGAATTCGTTTCGTCTATCCCGGATATACTCACCGTCGATTCTATAGGTAACGTAAAAGCGCTCAAAAAAGGCACGGCGTACGTCGACGTCATCGTAACGGACAATCGAACGAACAAAACGCTCAAAAAGTCCGTCAAGGTCATTGTCGGCGATATATACAGAATAGTAAATTACACTCTCTACGATTATTACGGCGGAGAAATCTGCGAAATACCCAAGGATAAAAACGTAATGTATATCGACGAGAAGTGTTTCAGCAACAACAAAACGATTAAAAAAGTCATTCTCCCGGGCACGATTACCGAGATTCCCGAAAAAGCGTTCGACGGTTGCGAAAATCTCGAGGAAATCGTTATCCCGAGCCAGTTGACGACGATAAGACAGGAAGCGTTCAAAAACTGCAGAAAACTCAAAAAGATAACGCTCGAAAAGTTTGTGGACAGAGAAAACAACACCTACGAAGATTATTACGGCGCGATAACCATCGGCAAGAGCGCGTTTGAAAACTGCTCGTCGCTCGTGACGATCGAGAATTCCAAACGTCTTACCACGGCTAACGATTCCGCGTTCGCGGGTTGCACGTCGCTTAAATCGATAGACATTTCCGAACTCCGCGTAACGGGAAGGGAAGTGTTCAGAGATTGTACTTCGCTCGAAACGGTCGAAACCTCGAAGTTCACCGACATCGGCGAAAGGATGTTTGCAAACTGCGCGTCGCTTAAACTCTTCACGTTCAAAGGCTCTTACCTTAAGGCGGGCGTGTTCGACGGCTGTAAAGGACTTACGAAATTTACGTTTGAACCCGGCGTCGACGTCGAATTCAAAGGCATAGGCGAAAAAGCATTCGCCGGCACGACGAAACTTCTCGGACTGGTTCTGCCTGCCGGTAAGTACGAAATCGGCGACGAAGCGTTCTCGGAGTCGAGAATCAAAACTCTCGACGTGGGCAACGCGGAGGTAAGTTTCGGCAAAAACGTGTTCAGGGATTGCGCGATGTTCGTGGCTTCCGGTTCGTCGGGATTCGCGATAAACGGCTCTTGCAACGGTTCCAACGATATTTATCTGGTCGAAAACGGCGTCCTTTATAATAAAAACAAAACCGAACTTGTGGCGGTGCCTTGTTCCACAACGAATTACGTTCTTCCCGAAACTGTAGTTAAGATAAGCAAAGGCGCGCTTTCGGGCTTGCAGACAAAAGGCGCGATAGACCTTTCGGGCGTAACCGTACTCGGCGCGTACGCGCTTGCGGGGAGCAGTTTCACGAGCGTGAAACTCAACTCGACTATAACGGTGATACCCGAGGGATTGTTCGCGGAAACTTCCGCGCTTAAAACGATAACCGGACTCGACGGCGTGACGAAAATCGAACCTTACGCGTTCAGAGGATGCGCGGTTGAAAATTACGTGTTCGCCGAACTTACGGAGATAGGCGAATCCGCTTTCAGAGATTCCGGCGTTAAAACAATCGTCGCGGATAAACTCGAAGTTATAGGCGAGCGCGCGTTTAACGGTTGCGGTAAACTCGGAGAGGCCCAGTTCCCGAGCGTGCGTTCCATAGGCGAAAACGCATTCCTTTCTTCCGGAATAGTAAACGCCGGATTCGGCGCGGTCACGGAAATGGGCGCGAGCGCGTTCGTCAACGCGAACAAACTTCAGTCCGTAACGTTCGGCGACGGAACCACGATAATAGGCGCGTCGGCGTTTATGTCCAACACGAAGAGAGAAACGCTTACGAACGTAACTTTGCCGGGAACCGTTAAGGAAATCGGCGCGTCCGCGTTCTTCAATTGTTCGGCAATCGAAAGCGTTAATCTCGACGGGGTTGAATTCATAGGCGATTATGCGTTCTTCGGATGCGTAAACCTTAAATCGGCGGAACTTAACGCGGCGAAACAAATCGGTAACGGCGCGTTCTCGTCCACGGGGCTTACGTCCGCTAATCTCGACAACGCCGAAGAAGTCGGCTCGTTCGCGTTCATGGAAACGCCGCTTGAAACGGTAACTTTCGGCAAACTTAAAACCGTTGGCAGATACGCTTTTTCCGATACGAAACTCGAAACGGTCGTCCTTCCCGCGTCCTTCGATAGTTTCAACGTAAACTACGAATGGAAGGAATACGACGAAAAGGGCAGGCTCGACGAAGTGAAAAGCCGTAACGAATACGCTTACGGCGGCGGCGCGTTCGCAAATATCAAAACGCTAAAAAGCATCACCGCAAACGGCGAAAACGTGTTCTCATCGGACGGTGTGTTGTATGCGAAAACGGCAAACGGACTTGTTTTGTTGCAATATCCCGCCGCAAAAGAGGGAGAGAGTTACGTCACGCTGCAAAACACCTGCGCCGTTGCGGACAGCGCGTTCGAGGGCGTAAGAATTCTTAAGAATATCGAATTCGCTTACACCGTTTCGAGAATAGGCAGTTACGCTTTCTATGATTCCAACGTGACGGAGTATAAGTTCAACAGCGTGAAAGCGCCCGTTCTTCTCTCCGAATTCGTAGACGCTTCGGATATGGATTCAGACACAATCGAAGCGATAATTTTCGGCAGAAGCGGCAGCAACGTTCTCGGCTCGACTATATATTACTCGAACTTCTATGATTACGTTGCGAAAATCCTTTGCAACGAGTATTTCAAGGAAGCGTATCAGACGAAACCATTCAATCTTAAGGCGATCGTTCCCAAGAACGGAACGGGTTACGACAACGAAATCTGGAAAGGATTCTTTACGGTCGAAAGAACGGAGCAGATTCTTCCCGACGGAACGACTCACGCGTTCACGGAAGCGATAGACGCGCTCAAAGCCGCGAAATCCGTTGAGGAAATCGGCAACGCGACTTCGTTCGCCGCAATTTCCGAAGCGGCGGAACTCGCGAGAGCGGCAAGACTGAAATTCAACAAAATCACCGATCCCGATCAGCTCGCGCTTGTCGGCGAAGAGAGCAAAGCCCTTACCGCTTACGAATCGGTTTTGAGGGAAAAGAAGAAAGAATTCGGTCAGCCCGTCGCGGTCAAAGAACTTAAAATAGAGAAAACTCCCGATAAAACGAGATACGTTTCCGGCGAAAAATTCAACGCCGAAGGAATGGTCGTCAAGTTTGTTTTCGACGACGATTCCGAACTTATCGTCAACGATTACGCGGTTGATAAAACGACGCTCGTTTACGGCGACGAAAAAGTCGTCGTCACCTGCGTTTACGAAGGCAAGTCGTATTCGGTCAATCTTCTTCTGAACGTCGAAGAAAACAGCGAAAGCAACGGCGGAGAAGATAACGGCAAATCCGGTTGTCTTGTCGGCGCGCTGGTCGGCGGAGGAGTCGGCGTTGCGGCTGTCGCCGCGGCGGTCGTAGCGTTGCTTTATCTCAAAAAGAAAAAAGTCAAATAAGTTGTGGTAACCGATATGATAAATAAATTCAGATTCAAAAAATGCGCTCTTATCGCGCTGCTTTGCGCCCTTGCGAGCATATGCTGTTTTGCATTATGCTCGTGCGGCGAAGGCGAGTCGGTTAAAAAATACGATTATCTCGTAACTTTCGATTATAACACGGGGAAAACGGAGTCCAACTGCAAAAATCAGTATTTAGGCGTGCTGGAAGGTTCGCTCGTGGGTATTCAGCCCGGCGATAACGAAAACTTCCGTAAAGGCGAAGTTCCCGGTTATTATCTCGAAGGGTGGTATATCGCCAAAACGGACGCCGACGGCAACGTGATTAAGAACGAGGAAACGGGCAGAGCGGTTCTCGATACAAAATGGGATTTCGCTTCGATGCGTGTAAACGGCAATATGACGCTTTACGCCAACTTCGTCAGGACGGCTATCATGAGATATATCGACGCAGACCTGTACGACGCCGCAGATCCGCTTAACGAGGCGGCGATTCTCGATTCCAATCCCGAGATGCCCGGGACGGTTCTGAAAAAGCCCACCGTTCTTGCTCCCGAGAAAGACGGATACACGCTGTTCGGGTATTATTCCGACGCGGAATGTACGATCGATTTTGCATGGCCTTGTACGGTGGCGACGGATGATATAACGGTTTTCGTCAAGTTCATCGAAGGAAACTGGAATATCGTCGACAGCGAGGAGGCTCTTATAAAAGCGCTCGCAAAAGGCGGCAATATCTACCTTACCAAGGATCTCGATTTCTCGTCTGCCGAGTGGGTTTACGGCGATTATAACGCCGAATTCAACGGAAACGGTCATAAGATTTCGGGAATAACGCTCAAGAGAGTTTGCGACAGAAGAAACTTCGGCGCGGGTATTTTCGGCGAGTTGGGGCAGAACGCTTACGTTCACGATCTCGTTATCGAAAACGCGACGATAGAATTCAAAGTCGCATTTTCGAGCGGAGAATTCAAAGCCGGCTTCTTTGCTTACTCGGCGAAAGAAGGGGCGAAAATTTCAAACGTAACCGTTGACGGAACGCTTTATTACGACTACGGTTCAAACGTTACGTCGAGCGTTTACGAATGGATCGCGGAAGGATCGGCGGCGACCGAAAACTGCGATTATGCGGGCGTTAAAACCAAAGAAAAAAAGATAGGCAACAATTAATATTAAAGAATAAAGAACAAGAAAAATTGAAAGGGTACCCTTTTTGTTTGCTCGCGCAAACAAAACCCCTTAGAAGGAGCAAAAATGAAACTTTCAAAGAAACTGATCGCAATCATTCTCGCGTGCGTTGTCGCCGTCGGCGGAACGGTGGGAATCATTGTCGCCTGCTCGACTAACAAGCCGCAGGCGAACGATCCCGAAACACGCACGTTCACGATGAGTATTTCTGCGCCGGACGGCGTTTTCAACCCGTATTTCTCTTCGTCGGCATACGATTCGTCGATAACGGGACTTACTCAGATCGGAATGCTCAGCACCGATTCTCAGGGCAAAATCGTCTGCGGTGAAAACGAACCTACGGTTGCCAAGGATTACACGTCCAAAACCGAAGGCGCTTACACGACTTACGAATTTCTCATCAAAAACGGAATAAAGTTCTCGGACGGCGAGCCTCTTACGATAAAGGACGTTCTTTTCAACCTTTACGTTTATCTCGATCCCTCTTACTCCGGTTCCGCCACTATTTATTCGACCGATATAGTCGGACTTAAAAGCTATCGTCAGCAGAGCGAACAGGTAGGCGACGAATCGGCTTTCGAGGAACAATTCATCGGCGAAGCAAATCAACGTATCGGCGATCTTGTGGACTTTGTCCGCTACAATTACGCGCAGACTCCCAACGACGAAAGACCCGATTACGTAGGCGACTGGAGCGACGAGAAGAAGGCTTCCGCCAAAAAGGATTTCGAAACGGTTGCGGAAAAGTTCAAGGAAGAACTTACGACGGACTGGAACAGTATAGACAAGGAATCTTATAAGGACTGGAATTTCACCGAAGTCTGGCAGATATTCCTTTATAACGACGGCGGATACAGCAATTTCCTTCAGGAAAACCCCGAAAAACCCGGATATCCCCTGAAAGACGCCGACGGAAATTATAAGTTGAACGAAGAAGAAGCGAATGCTTGCTATGAGGACGAAATTAAGCCGTATATCGACGAACATCCCGAATTGAGCAAGGAAAACGCGATAAAGGAGTACTGCATAAACAGCGTACACGAAAACTATTTCCCCAGGAATAAAGAAGGGGAGTACGATCTCACCAGAACCAAGGGCGATAACTTCTACAACATAGTTAACTACTGGGCGACCGCGACGACGATTTCCGATTTGTTCACGCAGGAAGCGAAAACCGAATATTTTGCCAAGAGCGAAAAGGTTGTGCCTACCATTTCGGGAATAACCACGCGTAAGGAATCGTCCGCGTTCAACGGCAAGAAACTTGACGGCGAGTACGACGTTCTTACGATAAAAATCAACGGCGTAGACCCCAAGGCGATTTATAACTTCGCTTTCACGGTCGCTCCCATGCACTATTATTCGACTCATTCCTGGACTAACCCCGAAACGGGCGTAACGAAGGATTACATCGCGTCTTTCGACGCGAGCAAAGGCGAGTTCGGTCTTGAATTCGGTAACAGTACTTTTATGACCGATGTCGTCAACGGAAGAGATAAAGTGGGCTTGCCGGTAGGCGCGGGTTGTTATATGGCTTCCGACGAAAGCGGTAACGAAAAGTCGTCGGCGAGCGCGTTCTTCAACAACAACATGATTTATTACGTCCGCAACCCCTATTTTGAAACAGTAGGTTCGGGGCTTTCCAACGCGAAAATCAAATACGTAACTTATAAGGTCGTAGAGTCCGACCAGATCATAAACGCAATCAAGCAGAACAACGTCGATTACGGCGAGCCGAGCGCAACGCAGGATAACATAAAATACGCGGATTCCTCGAGCGTCGGTCACGTCGAAATATCCACGAGCGGTTACGGCTACGTGGGCGTCAACCCTCGTTTCGTTCCGAATATCAACGTAAGAAGAGCGATAATGAAGGCGTTCGACACGAGCATTATCGTAAACGACTATTATCAGGGCGGTCTTGCCGAAATAATCAGAAGACCTATGTCCACCAACAGTTGGGCTTACCCCAGAGGAGTCGGCGTTTACGAATATACGGACGAAAACGGGAAAAAGAAAGATTACAAGTACGACAGCACCGGCAGCGAAATCGAGGCGCTCGTCAAAGCGGCGGGTTACACCAAGAACAGCAACGGCGTTTACGAAAAGGATATCGCGGGATTCGGAACGGATACGCTTAACTATAAACTTACGATAGCGGGCGGCTCCACCGACCATCCGGCGTATAAAATGTTCCTCAGGGCTCAGTCCATTCTCAACAGAGCGGGCTTCGACGTCAAGGTCGTAACTTCGCAGACCGCGCTCAGCGATCTTTCTTCCGGCAAACTTGCCGTATGGGCGGCGGCATGGTCGTCCACGATCGACCCGGATATGTATCAGGTTTACCATATCGATTCTCAGGCAAGTTCCACTTCTAACTGGGGATATAAGCAGATCAAGAGCGGTAAAAACGGCGCGTATAAGCAGGAATATCAGATCATAACCGACCTCAGCGAACTTATCGACGCGGGCAGAGCGACGATCGACGAAAACGAAAGAAAGAGAATTTACGCCAACGCTCTCAACAAGATCATGGAACTCGCGGTAGAATTCCCGACGTACCAGAGAAAAGATATGATGGCTTATAACAAAAACGTTCTCGACGTAAAGACGATGACGCCCGAAAACGAACGTTCGCCTTATAACGGACTTATTTCGAGAATCTGGGAGTTGAATTACCTGTAATAAAAAACGCTCGTAAAAGCGGGCAACACTATAAATTTTACACGCGGCGGCGATTAACCCGCCGCCGCGGCAGGACGCAGTATATATGGATATGTTAAAATACGTGGTAAAAAGATTACTTCTTGCCGTGCTGATCCTGTTCGGAGTTTCGGTCATCATTTACGCTCTCGCGAGGTTTATGCCCACCGATTACGTTGATAATCAGTATTCTTCGGCAGTGCAGCAAGGCACGATGAAGCAGGAGGACGTTGACCGTATAAAGGAATTATACGGTTTGTCCATGCCGGACGCCTATTTGAAAATAGAAATGGGCGAGGGCAGTTCTTTTGCCGGCAAAACTTTTACCAAAAACACGAAACAAGTCACTTACGAAGAGGACGTAACGCTCGGCATAAAGACTTTTGCGGAGTGGTATGCAGGCGACTTCGACGGAAGCAGGAACACGAGGCTTATTTTAAATGCCGACGGAACTTACTCTGTCTGCAAAGTTCAGAGCAAGGGCGCGGCTGTGGACAACGACGGCGAATCGGGGGAGGAGAGCGACGATGATCGCCTTATAACGATCGACGAAGTTCTCACGGTTGTTGAATCGGGAACTTATAAAATCGTAACCGATGACGAAAACGACTTCAAAACGATCAGAAACATAGTTTTTACCGAAAACAAACTCGGCGAAATCGAAGGTAAAGTCAACTATCGTCTGGCGGGATTTTTCGATAAATTCGGCGCGGTTTTAGGCGGCTATTTCAAGTGGCTCGGCAATATGCTCAAAGGCGACCTCGGAATGTCGTTCAAGTATAAACGCCCCGTTCAGGACGTTATAACTCAGAATATGGGAATATCGTTCGCGATAGCCTTTATCGCAACTATTCTGCAATTTCTCATTGCGATTCCGCTCGGAATCAAAGCCGCCGTCAATCAATACGGCGTGGTGGACTATACCGTCACGGTTCTCGCGATGATAGGCATATCGCTCCCCACGTTCTTCCTTGCCGCGCTCGCGATCAAGGTTTTCGCGGTAGATCTCGGCTGGTTCGAAGTCGGCGGTATCGCTTCGTCGTCTATCCCCAAGGACGCTTCCTGGCTCGTCAGATTCGGCGATAACCTCTGGCATATGGTTTTGCCCATGTCGGTTCTCGTCATTCTGTCCGTCGGCTCGCTCATGCGTTACACGAGAACGAACACTCTCGAAGCGTTAAAAGCGGACTACGTAAGAACGGCGCGCGCCAAAGGGCTCAGCGAACACAAAGTAATTTATAAACACGTTTTCAGGAATACTATGATTCCGCTCGTAACGATGATGGCGGGAATTCTGCCGAGTTTGTTCGGCGGGGCGATGATAACCGAAACGGTTTTCAGTATTCCGGGTATCGGTAAACTCGCATACGACGCTCTCGTCGTGGCGGATATCCCGTTCATAATGGGTTACAACATGTTCATCGCGGTTTTAACGGTTGTCGGAACGCTTTTGAGCGATCTGATGTACGCGGTCGTCGACCCGAGAGTAAAACTCGGCAGATAAAGGAGAGAGGTATGGAAGAGAATAAAGAAAAAACAGTTATCGACAATCCTACCGATACTCTTTTCGGCGAACGCAGAAGAATAGCGGAACTTTCCGCGGCAAGCGAGGAAGAACTTAAGAAAATCGTTTCCGAGGAAAACGCGTTCGGCGAATACGAAGAGGAAAACGAGATAAGCACGGAAGAAATAACAAGCAGAACTCTCAGCCCGGGGATACTCGTTTTAAAGAGATTTTTCCGTTCAAAATTATCCATGACGGGGCTTATAATGCTCGTGGTGTTGTTTATCTTTTCGTTTTTAGGTCCTCTTCTTCCGTTCGGATTCATCTGGGGCGAACGCACGCCCGACGAATCGCAGGCGGTTGTAGAAGAGTATTGCAAAGAGGTCGAAAGCCCCGTTTACGGCGATATGCCCGTTTATATAATCACTTATTCCGAACCGAGTAACTATCTTAAGCCCTCGCTTTCGCATCTTCTCGGCACGGACGATAAGGGTTACGACGTGTTTTCAAGGCTTATGTACGGCGGCAGAGTTTCGCTTACGGTCGGTTTCGTCGTAATAATTCTCGAAACGCTTTTAGGCGTGTTTTTAGGCGGACTTGCGGGCTATTTCGGCGGCTGGGTAGACCAGGTTATAATGAGAATAGTCGATATTTTCAACTGCGTCCCCACGCTCCCGATGATGATGATTATCGGCGTCGCTTTGGACGCGAAAGACGTCACCGGTCCCGCGAAATTGTATATACTTATGGCAATGCTCACGGTATTCGGCTGGGCGGGAACGGCAAGGCTCGTAAGAGGTCAGATTCTTTCGCTCAGAGAGCAGGACTTTATGCTCAGCGCGGAGGCGAGCGGACTTCCCGTCGGCAGAAAGATTTTCAAACATCTTATCCCGAACGTAATGCCGCAACTCATCGTTTCGATGACGCTCGGACTCGGCGGAATCATTCTCACCGAAGCCACGCTCGGCTATCTCGGAATAGGCTTGCCGGCAGAATACGCAACCTGGGGCAACATGATCAACGCGGCGGCGAACAACACCACGCTCAGAAATTATCCCAATCTCTGGATTTCTCCGGGTATCTGCATAGTTCTCGCCGTTCTCGCGTTTAACTTTGTCGGCGACGGCTTGCGCGACGCTTACGATCCCAAGGCGATGAGGTGATAAAATGGAAGATAAAAAACACTATATATCCGCCAGGGAATCGAGAAACATCGCGAAAGAAAATGCGAAAGAAATAAAGATTCTCAAAAAGAAAAGAGCGGCTTATAAAAAATCGGATTATATAACCCGGATGAAGGACGACAGAAATATCGTCGAATTCGATAATCTTCACACATACTTCTATACGGACAGCGGCGTGGTTAAGGCTGTCAACGGCGTGTCGTTCGATATCCCCGCGGGTTCCACGGTTGGCGTGGTCGGCGAGTCCGGTTGCGGAAAGTCGGTCACGAGTTTGTCGCTTATGCAGCTTGTTCAGGGGCCTATGGGGCAAATCGTCGACGGAAGCATACGTTTCCGTTCCACGGTTAAAACTCCCGTCGGCGAAGAGCCGATTATGGAAGAAGTCAGGGATGAAAACGGAAACGTCGTTGTCGGCGATGACGGAAAACCCATAACGAAACAGTCGGTGGACGGAAAAGGCAAACCGCGTTTCAGAAAGGTTTTCGAGGAACACGACGAAGTTGTGGATATAGCGAAAATGCCGCTGTCGGAAATGTCGAAAATACGCGGCAGAGAAATCGCGATGATCTTTCAGGAGCCGATGACCTCGCTTAATCCCGTATTCACTATAGGCAACCAACTCGACGAAGTGACGTTGCTTCACGTGGACGGCGCGGACAAAATCGCCGCAAAGGAAAGAAGCCTCGAAATGCTTCGCCTCGTCGGCATAGCGATGCCCGAACACGTTTACAAATCTTACCCGCACGAACTTTCGGGCGGTATGCGTCAGAGGGTTATGATAGCCATGGCTCTTTGCTGCAACCCGAAACTCATTATAGCGGACGAACCGACAACCGCGCTCGACGTCACCATTCAGGCGCAGATATTCGATCTTCTCCGCGACGTTAAGGAGAAAATCAGCGGAAGCATAATGCTCATCACGCACGATCTCGGCGTTATCGCCGAAATGGTCGATTACGTCGTGGTTATGTACGCGGGCAGAGTCGTGGAAAAGGGTACGGTTACGGAGATATTCAAGAACCCGATGCACCCTTACACGATAGGGCTTCAGAAGAGCAAACCCGTCGTCGGGAAAGAGGTCGACAGGCTTTACAGTATCCCCGGCAACGTGCCAAACCCCGTGAATATGCCTTCAACCTGCTATTTCAAGGACAGGTGCAATATGAAATGCAACGTGTGCAAAAACGGTTATCCGCCGATGGTGCAGGTTTCGCCCACGCATTACGTCGCGTGTTATCTCGCGTTAAAGGAGGGGCTCAGCAATGGCTGATAACGTTGCCGTAAAAGGCGGAGAAGAGAAATACATTCTCGAAGTCAACAATCTCAAAGAATATTTCCCGATATCCAAGAGCCTTATGAAGAAGAACACGGTTTATCTCAAAGCGGTGGACGGAGTTTCGCTCAGGCTCAGAGAGGGGCAGACGATAGGCATAGTCGGAGAATCCGGTTGCGGAAAAACCACGCTCGGAAGAACGATACTCAGGCTTTACGAACCCACGGACGGCGAGATAGTCTTTGAAGGTCAGCACATAGAAAAACTTAAAGGCGAGGCTCTCAGAAAAGTCCGCCCGAATTTTCAGATGATTTTCCAGGATCCTTATTCGTCGCTTTCGCCGAGAATGACGGTCGGCGAGATCGTCGGAGAGGCGGTCAAAGTTCACAAGATCGTTCCCGAATCGGAATATAAGGATTATATCGTAGACATAATGAAAAAATGCGGACTTCAGCCGCATTATTTCGACAGATACCCGCACGAATTCTCTGGCGGACAAAGACAGCGTATCTGCATAGCGAAGGCGCTCGCGTTAAAGCCGAAACTCGTCATCTGCGACGAACCCGTTTCGGCTCTCGACGTTTCCATTCAGGCTCAGATAATCAACTTATTTAAGGACCTTCAGGAAACGGAACGCCTTTCATATATATTTATCTCGCACGATCTTTCGGTCGTGGAGCATATTTCGGACGAAGTGGGCGTTATGTATCTCGGCAATATGGTCGAATACGGCTCGAAGAGAGAAATGTTCGATAACCCGCTTCATCCTTACACGAAGGCGTTGTTTTCGGCGATTCCGATTCCGGATCCCGAAACGAAGATCAGGAGAATCGTTTTGCAGGGCGACATTCCTTCGCCGGCAAACCCGCCCAAGGGATGCAAATTCCACACCCGTTGCAACGAGTGTATGAGCGCGTGCAAGTTGCTTGAACCCGAGTTCCGCGACGCAGGCGGCGGACATATGGTGGCTTGCCATAAGTACGACGAAGAAGTTATGGGTAACGCCGCTTATTACGACGAACTTCTCGTGAAACAAAAAGAAGAGGAAGAACGCGCCTTAAAGGAAGCCGAAGAAAAGAAAATCAAAAAGTTTTTCAAAAAGTAAGGCAGAGATTTTATCGGGGATGAAGTAAGCAAATTTGCGGACGGGCAAGGTCGGTCTGAATTTTGTCCGGAACAAACGAAACAAGGAGCATTATGATTAAACACAGGTCAGATAAAAAGATATTGATAGCGTTATTGACCGTTATATTGTGCGTCGCCGCGCTCGCTTGTACGGGTTGCGGGAAGAAGTTGAAAGTGACTTTTTCTTACGGCAACGGTATGAGCGACAGCGTAGTCGAAGTCAATAAAGGCGAAGCGGTCGCCGAACCGGGCGTTCCGACGAAAGAGGGTTTTGAATTCATCGGCTGGAAACAGAACGGCGCGGACGGGTATTACGTTTTCTCTACGCCCGTAACGGAAGATATAACGCTCGTAGCCGAATGGAAAGAAAAGGGCGGACAGGACAATCCGGACAATCCCGACGAAACGGTAAGAATCAGGTGGCAGGACGAAAGTTACGCGGAGTTTTTGTTCGACGGAAGCATTCCGAGAAACGTGAAAAAGGGAACGACCGTGTCGTTCGGCTTGCGCGTATCGCCTTATTACGAGGGTTCTCCGGCGGTAAAGGCGGGCAACTCGGTTCTCACTCCCGACGCCGCCGGCAAATATTCGTTCGTGGCGCAAAGTTCGGTAACGGTTTCCGTTGAAGGGCTTACGAGAGCGGATTCCGTGATAAAAGGTATGGGAACGATTAAAAGTCCTTATAAAATTGCGAACGCTTCTCAATTCAAAACATTCACGGACAGCATTAACAGCGGTTCGGACAAATATAAGGAAGCGTATATCGAACTGACTTCCGACATCGATTTCAACGGCGAAACGCTCGATCCGGTTGCAGACAACGCAAATTTGTATTTCTCCGGGAATTTTAACGGAAACGGACACACTCTTTCCGATTTCAACATCAACGCCGAAAACGGCTATGCCGGGTTGTTCGGTTATATCGTCACCGCAACGCTCGAAAATCTGAACGTTAAAAACGATATCGTTCTCGAAACGTCGTCCAAACTCAATTATATCGCCGGCGGCATTGTTTCTTACAATATCGGTTCGGATATAATCAACTGCGGTTTCAGCGGCAGTTACAGCGTGGTCAACACGATAAACGAAGAGAATATGGCTCTTCACCTCGGCGGAATCTGCGGATTTATGCAGAGTTACGCTCCCGATTACACGGCTTCGATTTCTTATTGCCGCGTGGACGGAACGCTTTCCTCTTCCGGAGATTATCCGCTTTATAACGTCGGCGGAATCGCGGGCGCGTCTTTCGGCGCGTCGGCGGCGGTCGCGGCTTCGGTTTACAACTGTTCGTTCAACGGCGAAATAAGCGGCAAAATTCAGAACGCGGGCGGTATCGTCGGTTATCTCAGAGAGAAATCTTCCCTCGCCAACTGTTACGTAAGCGGAAAAATCAGCGCGCTCATCAATCAGAAAGAATCGATCGCGGGCGCTATTTGCGGAAGAGCGGATAACGAAACTTCGGCAACGCATTGCGTTTCCGCGGCTAAACTTACGTGCGCTTTTTCTTCCGGAACGGAAGGCGAGAAGAGCGAAGTCTGCGGACTTGTTTTCAACGACGCTCAGATGGGCGTAGACTCGAGAAAAGCGGTTGTTAAGAACGTTTACAACGCGGAGAGCGGATCGTTTGATCAAAACGGAACTTCTTACGACCTTAAAAACCTCGGCAAGGTTTGCGAGCTCGCCGGCTGGAACAAAGCCGACTGGCAGACGGATAACGGAAAAATCGTTCCTTTATACGACGAAACCGCCGAGCAGAGTATTCACGCCCGCTTCATATTCGGCACGGAAGTGACGAAATCCGATAAGGACGGCAAGCCGCTCACGCTCACCGAGGACACGGTTACCGCGAACGGAGTTTTGCCGGTATACGTTGTTTACGACGGAACGGGAATGAACACCTTCACCGCGGATAACGGACGAATCTCTTACGGATATTTCTTCGACAAAGAACTCACCGAAAGAGTTCCTTCCTGCTATCTTCTCACGAACGACGTCGATATATACGTCGGGTTTGCCGATTATGCGGACGTTGAGGGCGAATATTATCTCACGATAAAGGCGTCGAAGTCGGGCGATGTAAGAAATATCGAAATTCAACTCGTATTTGACGATAACGGCAAAATGACTATGATTTACGACGGTATCGTCGCGAGTTATATGTACGTCTATAACGGCGAAAAAATCCTCATAAAAGACGGATATTTCGCTTATATCAGATATCCCGACATCGACACGAAAAAATATGATCTCACCGCAGACTATTATTGCGATATCGTCGGCGATAAACTCGAAATTTACGACACGGTTTTCTTCGCGAAGCCCGACAACGCGGCAACGGCGAACAAACTCAACAAAGCGATGGGCAATTGGTATGCGTCCGACGGCTCCGTTTATAGTTTTCTTTCCGACGGCACGGGATCTATAACCGATGCGGACGGCGATTATTCCGAATTTACTTATTCGTGCAACGGAAACTCCGTAACGATAAAAATGGGCTCGGAATCGGGCAGCGCGAGCATTTCTTCGGACGGCAAAACGATGCAGTCCTCGAAATTCGATTTTACGATTTCCAAAACCGATATTTATAAAGGACTTTGGGAAACAGGCTTCGCGAACCGCAAAACGATAGAATTCGACGGCAAGGGCGAAGTGAAGTATAACGGCGGAACTTATTCTTACGAAATAAACGGAGATGCGGTTTCGTTCGGCGGAATGACCGCCGCGTTCAACGATAGCGGACTTCTCGTCGTAACCGATAACGGAACGGAAACCGTTTACGGCAGAGAGGGAAGTTATATCGGCGTGTGGAAGGAAACGTTGCTCAATTATACCATGGTTCTTTACGGAATAGGCAAGGACGGTTACGGCCACGGCAGAGATTCCAATAACGTGGATTTCACTTATATCGCCGAAAAATCGTATGAATCTAAAATCGGAAAGGACGTAATTTCCGTCACTATGTACTACCGCACGAGATTATACGGAATGTTCAACGAAGTGACGAGCAAGCAGGACAACTCAACCCTTCTTTATATGGTCGGTTATTACGCCGAAACCGGTATGCTCGTGGACGACTTCAATATGTGTTACGAAGACCCGTTCAAAGGTACGTGGAATTCTTCCGACGGAACGCAGTACGTGTTCAACGGACTCGGCGAGTACAATATCGATTTCGCGCTTTCCGACGGTAGAACGTGGAAGGCGATAGGCAGCGTTTCCGTAATCGAAAACGGCGTTTCGACGGACGTTAAATATCATTACGACAGAGCGAATGCAACCGCATCGTTTACGTATAACGGTAAAACTTACGCCGTGAAACTCAGCGGAAACGACGTCCTCATCGACGAAAAAGTTTGCAAATCTCCCGACGAAGTGAGCCTTTATAAGTATCACGTGGGCGACGATATAATCGAGTTCAACGGCAAAAGCCCCGTCGGACTCGGCAAAGCCAAAGTTACGGCGAACGGAGCGGTAACCGAATACGATTACACCGTTACCGAAAGCGAAAACTCCATCACGGCAATAATCACGGACGGATCTACCGAACTTTATAAATTCGTGTTTGAAACCACGAACGGCGTAACGAAAACCACCGTCAGCAAAAACGGCGAAGTCATCACCGAAAACGTCGGAATATATCATCGCGCGATCGGCAAAAAATATCTCATTTCGGACGATATGTTCTTCTATTCCACCGAAAATATGGATATGACCGGCACAGCCAAAGGCATGTTCGCCGATCTTGAAGTCGAGATAACTTACGTCGACGAAAATTACGTAAGGTTGAGAGTAGACGGAACGTTCCTTTATTTCATCTATTACGTCGACGAGAACACTCTCGCGATAGTCGATTCTTCGTTGAAGACGATCGGCGTGCTTACCGTTCCCGACGGATATCAGGGCGTTTACGTCGCCGACGACGGCTCGACCGTCAGTTTCGACGGCAGAAGCAAATCCGAGTATACTTACGCGTATATGACGCTCACCGTAATAGAGGATTTCGACGGAGAAAAGGAAGAAATCGAATACGTTTACGTTTATAAAGAAGAGAACGGCGAACTTTTCGCTTACGAAGTAGACAGATCGGGCGAAGAGGACGTTCTCGTCAAAAAGTACAAGATATCAGGAACAAAAACCGACGGCGCAAAGGCGTTCAAAAGCGAAACGTCCGTCGTATATCTTTCGGAAATATCCGAATAAACAGGAGCAATCATGAAAAAGAAATTATTACTTATTCTGACGATCGCGCTGGCGATTTTAACGTCGCTTGCGTTCTCGTCGTGCGGAAAGAAGGGCGATTCCCAGTCCGTGCCCGATTCTGCGTCCGAATCCGTGTCGGAAACCGGACAGCCGACCGAATCGGATTCTCAACAGACTTCAGTCGTCGATCCTAAAGGGAACGGCACGAAAGAAAATCCTTATCTTATAAAAACTGCGGACGATCTTCTCGATTTTGCCGACAGAATAAACAACCCCGACGATGACGGCGAATACGCTTCGTCGTTCTTCCGCCTCGAAAACGATATCGATATGGCGGATGAAAAATACGTTTCGGCGGGCAAACCCGTTACCGTTGAAAATGATGACGGAACGACGGAAGTCAAAGGCGGTTTCAGAGGCTCTTTCGACGGAAACGGACATAAAATATCCAACCTTACCATAACCCAGACTTTGCGTATGTCGGTGGGTTACGTCGGCTTGTTCGGGTATACGAATAGGGCTAACGTATACGACCTTACGCTCGAAGACGTAAAATACGTCGTCGAGTCCATTTCGGGCGAAAGCACGATCGGCGCGTATATCGGCGGAGCGGTCGGTTATGCCGTTCTCACTAATTTCGTCAACGTTAAAACGAGCGGAACCGTCGAAACCAGACTTCTGACCAAGAACGTCGCGCATATCGGCGGAGTCGCGGGAGAACTCGAAGTTTACGACAAAGAGATGGCTTATATAGCGTACGTCCGTAACTGCCGCGCGGCGGTCGAAACGATCGTCGGCAAGTTCGACGGCACGGAAGACAGCAAACTCGAAGTCGCTTCCAACGGCGGAATCGTCGGAACGGTTTCCTGCACGAAGGGCGCGGTGGCAATCGTCAACTGCGTGTCGGACGGTAAAGTGTACGGCGGTCAGTTTGTCGGCGGAATCGTCGGTTATAACAGCGGTTCAAACGTAAGTATAGTCAACTGCGTGAATTACGCAAGCGTCAGAGCGACCGCGAAAGACGTTTCTTACGCAGGCGGAATCGTCGGCTCCGCAAGAAACGATATGATCGTTCTCGATTCTTATTCCGCGGGCAACATAGCGGGCGTTCAGGCTTCTTCGAGTTTTTACAAATCTTACGCCGGCGGCATATTCGGTTATAGTTACGCCGACGATTACGATATGGGATACACAGCCGGCGTTGCCGCGGAAAACGCTTTCCATTCGGGCGTCGTCAGATCCGCATCTTACGACAATCTCAATTCTGCCGGTACGAAAATCGATAAAGCGAAAGTCAATAAAGACTGGTTCGTAAACAATCTCGGATTCGACGCGGACGAATGGAATTTCGCGGACGGAAAAATTTCGCCTGCGGATTACGACAAAAAGTCGGGTTCTTATAAACTTTCTCTTTACGCAAACGATACGCTTGTTAAAGAAATAGAGAAGCCGTACACCGATACGGGATTTTCGATTATCGGTTTGCTTGACGACGGCGACCCGATCGACACTCTTCTTTTCTTCGATTGGGGCTGGCAGTCCGGCACGAGATATCGTTATTACGTTCCCGTGGTTAAGGATATGCGCCTCGACGCTCAGTACGGCGATTCCGCCGAAGTTGCCGGCACGTTCAAAGGCAAAGCGGAATATCACGGAGAGTCGGACGCGGGCATACTCGCTCTTTACGATAACGGAACTCTTCAATGGGTTTCTACCGGCATCATCAACGGAACTTATAAATACGACGGAACTCACCTTCTTCTTAATTTCTTCAATAACTACGGCGAAATCGCGGGGGCGTTCAATAGCACTTCCAAGACTATAAGTTTCTCCATAGAGCACGGAATGTCCGCAACCGTAAATTACACTTTCACCAAGAAGGATAATATCAAAGTATTCGGTCAGTATTTCAACAACGACGGCGATACGTTCGTGTTCAGCGACGATAAGATAACTTTGTATTCCGATAACGTCCGCAACAACGACGGTGTTTCCGCTTCTTACACCATTAAAGGCGACGAAGTTGTTATCGACGGAAAGTTGAGCGACTATTTCTCGTCGATGAAAATGACGATTAAAAACGACGGAACTTTGGACGTAGATTTTGTCGGCAGCAAGGGCTATTCGATAAAGAGTAATTTCGCAAGGCCCGTAAACACCGATCATAAGGGTGAAAAATACGTCGGCAAATATTATTTCCCCTATCTGACGATTTCGTCCGACAACGACGCGATCCAGTCAAACTACGTCATCGAATTTTTCGCGGACGGTAAAATCGAATATTCGAGCAAATACAGCACTACGCCCGGCGAATATTACGTTTTCGGTAATTTGTTCAGAATTGCTCTCGAAGGCTACTATACGACGATCAGATACGACGAAACGCGTAATTTCTTCTACGGAGCGATCAACAGAGGAATAGGAAGCGGCTCCAAAATAAAAACTATCCTCACGCCTTGTGCGGACGGCGAACTCGTCGCGTATATGGTTAATTACAACGTGAACGAATTCGTTGCCGTCAACGATAAGAACCATTATCTCGTCAAAGACGGCGCGGTTGTCACCGATGCGGTCATAATAGCCGAACGGGGATTCGCGAACGGCGAAAGAGTTACGATTAACGGCGTCGATTACAGAGTAAAATTGAGCGTGACGGATAAAAATAACAGAGGCTACGTTCTCGAACCGCTCGGCGCAGAAGAGGGCGATTACACTTATAACGGAACGTCTTTCTCGCTGGACGGAATCAAAGACGTAACAGGCGACAAAACGGGTAAGTATTACGTTTACGATAAATTCGTCGTTGTCGTTTTCGATGACGATTCCATCATCGGTTTCGATTACGCCGCGGCAAAAGCCGCAAACGGCGCGGTCACGCTCGTCGCTCCCGACAATCATCAGGGAGTCTGGTATTCTTACAAAGAAAACGAGGACGGCGCATCTCAGAAGTACAACAGGCTTCTTCTGGACGGTTACGGGCATGTCGCGTATATGTACAGAACCGACGACGGAACTTATAATTTCAATTGGGGCAAACAAAGCGGCTGGGTTACTTACACCGAAACGGCAACAGGAATCTATTGCGAATTCAACGAGCATTATAAAGTCGAGTTCAACTTCTATTACGACGGACAACTCGCTTATTGCAAGGACTTCGACAAAACGTTCGGCATCGTGATTCATATCAAGGACGGTTATACCGGTACGACCGACCTCCCCTCGCTTCCCGATGGCGTTGCCGGAACTTATAACGGCGCGGAATCGGACGGAACGGCTATCGTTTTCAACCTTAAGCAGGACCTTACAGGAAGCGTAAAAGGTGTTCCTTTCTCTTCGATTTACGACGGAAACGATAAAGTCGCGTTCAAAGCGAACGGAGTAAATTATGTTTTCGCGATAAGCACAAAAACTTTGACTTACGGAACGGAAGCGGTCGTTCTCACCCGCGGCGGCGAGGTTGAGGAAATCATTCCTGCAATGTTCGTCGGTTCCTGGACCGGCAACTTCATCGGTTTCAATGCCGGCACGCGCACGATAATTATCGAAGCGAACGGTACGATGAAATACGGCGAAGTGACTCTGGTTGCGGAATACGATATCACAAAATCGCAGATTGTCGGAAAAACCGCCGACAAATCCTACGTAATCACATTAACGTGGGACGCCAAAAACGAAGTGATGAGCGCAAACATTCTTTTCGTTCAGGATTATTCCGACGAATATAACAGCAGTTGTTCCGATCTTAAAAAGGCATAAGTATGACGGGGAAGATTTGTCGCGCTACGTCGGCGAATCTTCTCTGAAATGAATATTATACAGCATAAATGAATAATTATTAATCAAAACCGACGATATAAGTCAAAATTATGGCTTTTATAGGAAAAATCGATAGAAAATCAGTGCAATTTTGTGAGAATTGTTTGACGGTTATGCGTTTTTAGTTGTATAATATGTAAGGACAAGATAAAAACTCCGTGCTTTTCGGCGCGGAGTTAAAAAATTTTTATATAGGAGAAACATTATGGCAAAGAAAAAATCGGTTTTATTGATTCTGATCGTAATGCTTGCGTTTTTCGCTTTTGCCGGTCTTGCTTCGTGCGGAACTCACGCGGGCAATTCGGAAAGTAACAGCGAAACGGTGAAAGAAACCGAAACCGCCGGTCAGACCGAAACGACAAGCGGAACCGAAACAACCGGCGAAACCACGAGCGAAACAACAGGAGAAACGACGAGCGAATCTACCGTTGCACCCGAGGTTAAATACACCGTTAAGTTTATGAACGGCGAAACCGAGGTCGCGAGCGTTGAGGTTAAAGAAGGCGAAACGGTTGCTCAGGCGGATATCCCCGTCGCTCCCGTATCGGATTATGTGTTTTACGGCTGGTTCAACGGTGAGGTTGAATTCGACGCAGCCGCTGCCGTAACCGCAGACGTAACTTACGTTGCAAAATTCAGCGCGATAAAAGCCGAGCATATCGGCGAATGGAGAGGCGAGGGCAAGGACGGCAACGCAAACGCCGTTGCTTACGTTCTCACCGTAACCGGCGAAACCGTATCTCTTAAAGTCGGCGCGGCAGAAGCCGTGGCGGCAACGGATGTGGCTTATAATGACAACGGTGAACTTGCGTTCAAACTCGGCGACGAAGCATACTCTTTCGGTATGTGGTATAATTACTATATTTGCAACGCGGATTATTCCGTAAACGTAGATGTTTCGCTCGTTTACGATAAACCCGTCGAGTTCGGGGAAGAGGCTCTTGTCGGCGCGTATGAAACGGAAGCGGGCGTTAAAATCGTTATTAACAGCACGTTTGTTCTTGTCGACGGCGTTCAGGGAACGGATTTCACGTCCTCTTCTAACGGTTATTCTTTCTATATCGACGGAGTTAACGCGAGCGTTTCCTATAATACCGAAGCCTGGTATTATTCTGTCGGCGGCGAAAGCGACAAAATCAAAACTCCGGTAAAAGAACCTGTTGCAATTCCCGAGGCTCTTATCGGCAATTGGTCTGCCGTTGTTGAAGACGCGTGGGGAAAGATCCTTTATCTTGTAACGATTACCGCGGACGGCGCGTCTGAATATGTTGACGGAAACGGATGGTCGGACGTCGTCGCTTCTTACGAAGCGGTTGAAGGCGGAGTTGTGTTCAATATCGGCGGAAATAAAATCACAGTTACCGCAAATGCAGACGGAACGATTAACTACAACAACGTCGCTCTCGAAAAGAAGATAAGAATTGCGTTCGTCAACGATTATCAGATTTATTATGTCGCTGATTTAAAGGATGACGGAACTATCGACGAAGAAAACTTCGCGCTCGAAGATCCCGTTAAAGAACATCATCATTTCGACGGTTGGTTCAATCAGGTCGGCGGCGCGGCATTCGATTTTTCCGCAACGTTTGAAAAAGGCGCGTATTTCGAAGCGAAGTGGACTGAAACCGAAATCTCCGTCAAGTTCGACGACATCACGGTTTACGTTCCCGTTACCGACGGCGTTGCTAAACTGACCGACGTTCTTATTCCCGCCGCGCCAGCAGCCGAAGAAGGCAAGGCTTTCATGGGCTGGTATAACGGCAACGTTAAAGCGACGGCAGGACTCGAAGTTAAGAAAGGCGCGAAGTTTGTTTCGTATTTTGCCTCTGAGGCAGATTATGCCGGATATTGGACTTGTAATGAAGCCGGTAAAGAATCGATGCTTGCTGTAGTTGACGGAAAGTTGACTTTCGGTGAAGATTTTAAGCGGATACAATACACTTATGCCGACGGTCAGTTGTCGGCAAGGATAGGTACTATACGTTACACTTGGCTCAATGTTGAAAAAACCATGACCGGTGTCGTTGTAAGTATAAAGTACTATGATGAGTATGACGAACTGGTAACCGATAAATATGTATTAGAACCGGTAAAAGCCGTTAAAGGAGTAATACCTGCCGGCACATATAAGTCCACGAATTCTGACGGCTTTATTATAAACGAAGACGGCGTTGTTACTAACTGCGGCTCTTCGCTTGATGCGGCAATGTATAGTTATGTCAGCGGAACGGCTTCTAATTTAACTATCAAATTTGTTGACGGCGGCGGCAATTTAACAGAGTATAAGAACGTAAGAGTAAAAGACGGAAAGATTATTTGCGGAAAACTTACGGCTGACGCAAAAATATACGTTAAAGACCCCAAATCCTTTAAGGATACATCAGAGGTTAATTACGCCTTTACTCTTTACGCGTATACTGTAGTTAATAAAGACGGTGACGGAAACGATCAGGAATCTGTAATTTATGTAATTAATAAAAAGGGTCAGTATGCCGAAGTGACTGTCACCGGTGAAATTAAAGTCGGCAATATAGTAACCTTAAAATATACTTTCTATAATGGTGCGGTGGCAAATAAAAAATCGTTTGAAGAGCAGTATATAGTCAACAGTAAAGGTAAATTTGCTGCTCCGGGTGAAGAGAAAGGCGAGTATACGAGCGAAACTCTCGGAACTTTGAAACTCGACGGGTTCGGCAACGCAACCCTGACGAACGGCGAAGACGTTAAAACTTACGTTTACGTTATCAACGGCGCGGGCGTAGTTGTTCTTAAAAATGCCGAAGGCGCGGTTGTAGACGGCGTAAAACTCGCTGAGGGAAACACGTTTGCAAAAGCGGAAGTCGTCGGCAAATACGGATATTTTATCAAGAGCGATAACGATAAATACTCTTTAACTCTTGACGGGTTTGGAGGAATTAGCGTTTATTACAATTCGTACTATCCTTCCGAATACATCGGTTCTTATACTGTTGCCGAGGACGGAAGCATCGTGGCTACCGGAAGCGAACTTTCTACTTATAAAGGAACGTGGACTGTAGCCGAAGGCGGAAAAGTTCTTATCAACGGAAATAAGATTTTCATTGCCGAAGGATATACTCCCGTTAATCATATCGACGAATTTGCCGGATATTACGTAAACGGTGACAACGTTGTTAAAATTGTCGTTGCGGACGGCAAGGCGACCGTACTTGTAAACAAGGTTGACGTAAAAGCAAAAGCCAACTGGAACGGTACGGAGATAACTTATTATGCTGTCGATCCCGACTCTCCGATTCCCGGCGTGAAGACGGATTATATCGTAACTAAAGACGGCAAAAATGTAGTTGTTAAATATAAAAAGTGTATCGGTCTTGACGAGTATGGTGAATCGCCTGAATTTGCCAACGATTATACGGTTCTTACTTACACCGCCGCGGAAGAACCCGTCGAACTTGACGCATTTGCCGGCACTTTGGTTTGCAACACGAATTCAAGTTTAAAGTTTGTTTTCGACGGTAAAGGAATCGTTACTGTTGTAGGAGCAAACGAAGGGAAATATGCTTATACGGTAGAAGGAAACAAATCAACTCATTATAATACCGCTTACACCGAAACGATTACTTGTACGTTGACGAGTGAAACCACAATGACAGTAAATGACCAATTTGGCGACTGGCTTGCTGGCGTATCCTTCACAAAACAAGCGGAAGAGGCGGAAACTCTTGATGCATTTGCCGGTAATTGGAAAGTTTACGATACGGTTTTCGCTTTCGATGGAAAGGGAACGGTTGTTGTTACCGGATCAAGTTATGATGGTACTTTCTCCTATACCGTAAGCGGTGATACCGTTACATTTAAAAACACACGTTTAAATGAAGTTATTACTTGTAAATTGTCCGGTGCTGATGCAATTTTAGTTTCTTGCGGTTGCGGAGAAGAATATAGCAACACGAAGTTTACAAAACAGTAATCTTAAATTGTTTCTGTAACAAAATAATAAAAAAGAGAGGATGTTTCCTCTCTTTTTTTATACCCTCGTGGTCGATTTTGTCTTGCAAACGATTTCCGTTTTCAGAACCGTCGACTTAAGCGCGTCGTCTTTCAGTCCCTCGAATTTTCCGTAATGAAATTTGTAAATCGAGTTTTTAATCCCGAACAGGTCGCAGTCGGCAATCTGAAGTTTGCGGTAAAGTTTTTCCAGCGTTTCGGCAATTTTCTTTTCCGTCGCCCTGAGAATCTCCTCGGGCGCTTCCGCCGCAGGGAAGAGTTCGGAAACGGGCAGATCGGCATTCGCGCTCACAACGCGGCATTGCAGTTCGAGTTTGATTTCGTAAATCGGTTTTCCGTTTTCAAATTTAAACGCATATTTCTTATTCGTTTCGTCAATCTCAACCAAGACGGGCGTTTTTTGTCCGTCGATTTCGGCATCATCGAGTTTGATAAATGTGTCTATAGAGTTTTTATTCCGCAAATTAAAGAGAAGCGTTTCCTCGGCGGTCAGCATGCAAACCGCTTCCCCGCGGGAAAAACACAGCGTGGACGACGCGTCGTAAACGTCGCTTTTATCGCCCGTTTGTTCTCCGCCGGATTTGCCCGAGCCTCCGCTTCCTCCCGAGCCGCCGCTCACTTCCGAACCTCCGCCGGATCCACCCGAGCCGCTCTGCGACGCGTTCTGCGAGTCGCCCGATTCGATTGCCTTAACAAACGGCAGATATCCGCCCGACGATTTGGAATAATATCCGTTTGCGAAATTTTTAACGTTTATGTTCGCTATTCTGTTGAGTTTCGCGTAGTCCTGTTCGAGAATTTTCTGCAACGCGAACGACGAAACGGAATCGAGCGGCGTGTTGGAAAGGAGCAGTTTTTTAGCCGTACCTTCACAGGCGCAAAGCGCGGCGGAGTCGGGAATTCTGTCCGTTCTGATAAAGTAATTAATTATTTTCATAACGTTGCCCGAAAGCGCGTTTTCGCCGAGAATTATGAGATTGCAGAACGAGAAGAGCGGATACCAGCCCGTGTTTACGGCGATTTTGTCTAACGCTTCGACGATGGTCCTTCCTTTTGCCGAAATAATCGATTCGCTGTTCGAGGAACTGCTCGTCGAGGCCTGAGGAATTGCGATCTGCGTTGAAATTTCGAAATTCTCGTTCTCGTCCACGTCTATTCCGAACGCGACGATGATAGCGGTGTGGTTTATGTCGATAAGCCCGAAATCGTGCGTGAAGAAAAGCAGCATCGAAAACGCTATCAATATCGGCAGAAAATAAGTTCTTAAAAAGCGCATGATTTCTCCTTTCGTCCCTTATTGTCGTTTCTGAACGGCTTGCCGCTTTTTTTTAATCCGTCGTCAAATCCGTTTTTGTCGTTTTTATTGTTTTTAAAAAAGAAACCGACAAGCGGAACAAGCGTGAAAACCGCGAAAACGGGAATGAGATAATTCTGAAAAAAAGGCCTTATCAGAAAGTAGTAATCCTCGGTGAGGACGATAATCGCCGCCATAAACCCGTTGACGATAAGGCAGGGAATTATCCTGTGTTTAAATCGGAACGTGTTTTCAAGGCAGACCGTCGAAAACATAAGCGGCAGGCAGCAACCGAACAGGCAGGAAAAAATTATCGCGCAAACGGCGATATAATCGATTCTGCCGATATTTGAAACCGAAACGCTGTATTTGCCCATTTTTATCGGCGAAAAGAACTGTCTTTCGGTGAGCGCGCCGAACTCGCTTTGAAGTATGGCCATATAAACAAGCGTAATCAAAGCCATTCCGAGATAGGATAAAACTATTTTTTTCGTCTGTTTTTTTTCGGGTTTGAAATGCCCGAGGCACAAAAGCAGATATGGGCTGTCGAAAAACCATATCGACGTGTTCAGGCTGCCTTCCGCGATTTTTCCGAGCGGTACGTCGATTATCGGCAACAGATTCGTCACGTCCGCCGCGGTTATCGAAAGGGCGGCTATGACGATTATTCCCGAAACGGTGAACCATATGGCGATGTCCGCCGTCCGTCCCGCGCCCCGTAAGCCCTTATAAGACATAAAAGCAGAAAAAATGAACACGGGCAGAAAAATCCACAGAGCGGGCGTTGTTTCATAGAGGGCTATTTCGATAAAATTGCGATGTTCGATAAGCGGCAGATAGGCTTTAAAAAGAAAGAAAAGTCCGAATGTTGCCGAAAATATCGTTTTTCCGGCTATTCCGAATTTGTTTTCTACTATTTCAAAAACAGTCTGTCCCTCGAACTTTCTCGCGAGCATACATATTGCGAAAATCATTGCAAGGTCGGGCGCGAAGTTTATCGCCGCCGAAATCCACAAGTCCTCCGCGGCGTATTTTGCCGCTAAGGCGGGCATAGTGATAAGTTTAACCGGCAATGCGAACGCTAAAAATAAAAAGCAGATTTGCCGCGCGTAAAGTTTGTCGTTACTCATAATATTTCTCCGTTTATTTCAGTTTTTGCCGTATTTTGTTCTTCGAGCCGAGCGCTACGGGGCGATTTGTCATTCCGATTACGTTATTCATATAAAGACCGTCCTGAAAATCGTTCAACAGAACGGGAGAATAAGGCGCGAGATAGGGCACGCCGTAATTATCGGCCGAAGAGAGATATAACACGATGAAAGCCGTAAGCGAGATAAGTCCGTAGCCGCCGAGCGAACCGGCAATCAGCAGATAAACGAACCGCAAAACGGACGTCGTTTCCACGATTTCGGGTATGGCGTAAATGCTTATGCCGGAAAGCGCCATTATAAGTATGGCGGGCGTTGAAACGATGCCGGCGTTAACGGCTGTTTCGCCGAGAACCAGCGCGCCTACGACCGCGAGCGCCATACCGACGTATTTCGGCATTCTCACGCTCGTTTCGTTCAACAGTTCGAAAATCAGCAGAACGAAGAACATTTCAAGACTTGGCGAAAAGGGTATTTCCTTTATTCCGTTGACTATCGTCAACAGAAAATTCAGCGGAATAATCTGCAGATGAAAAAGTTGTGACGAAACGAACACGGCAGGCAGAAGAATGGAAAAAAGAATCGCGATCACGCGTAACGCTCTTACGAGATTGGCGCGGTACTGCGAAATGTAATAATCTTCGGCGGCTTGGAAATCTTCGATGAGAAGATAGGGGAGCGTGAGAGCGAACGGCGAGCCGTCCACGATTATGCCTATCCGACCTTCGAGCATCCTTTCGATTAAAACGTCGGGGCGTTCCGTCGAACCGACCTGTTTGAAAAGAGAGGTCTTTCTTTCGCTCAAAAGTTTCGCCACGTAAGAACTGTCGGGGATTCCGTCGATATTTATCGCGTCGATTTTCTCTCTTATTTTTTTCACGATATCGGGTCGCGCGATGCCGTCGATAAATATGAGCGCGACGGACGTTTTCGTGTATTTGCCCTTTTCGTAAGTTTCTATTTTCACGTCGGGCGATTTGAGATACCTTCTCACAAGGCTGAGATTTGATTTTATACTTTCCGTAAAGCCGTTTCGCGGCCCTCTCACGGCAAGTCCCGTCGGCGGCTCGGAAATCGCTCTCACTTCAAATTTTTTAAGATCAACGGTTATGCACTTCTTTTTTCCGTCGATAAAAATCGCGGCGTTTCCGTTGAGGATTTCGTCGGTTGCGTCCGTAATTTTGTCAATCGTTTTAACGTTTGCGAGCGTAATCGTTTTAGAAAGGCTCGTCGCACTCTTTTTCGGATTGCTTGCGGAGAGCGGAGCAATCACTTCCAACCCTAAAAGTTCTTTGTCCGTTATAGAATCGACATACGCGCAAAATGCCGCCGCGCCACTGATTTCAAAGTCGAAAAATATCACGTCGTCGCTGCCGAGAATGGCTTTCACGGCTTTTCTGTTGTAATCGATATCGCTTTTTATATTCATAATTCAAGTATTTCTTTTTCTGCGGTTATTATGTAAAACTTGTAAAAACGTTCGCTTTATTTTTTGCGAACGTTTTTACCATTGACTTTGTTGCGGCGAAGTGATATAAATATGTTGATTCAACGGAGGCGGAAAAATGGAATTCAACGAAATATTGTCGCATTTTAAAATAGAAGGTAAATTTATTTCCTGCGAACCTTACGGAAGCGGGCTTATCAACAGAACTTACGTTGCCGTGTTCGACGAAAACGGTAAAAGAATGAGATATATCGTTCAGAGAATAAATTCCAATCTGTTCACCAACGTGGACGGACTTATGAACAACATTAAACTCGTGACGGAATTCAACAGAGCGGAGATTATCAAACGCGGCGGAAATCCCGACAGAGAGAGTTTAACTCTCGTTTATACGACGGAAGGCAAGCCTTATTTTAAAGCGGCGGAAAACGAATATTACAGGGTTTATATTTTCATCGAAGGTGCGAAGGGTTACGACGTGGTCGAAAAGCCCGAACATTTTTACGAAAGCGCGGTTGCGTTCGGCAAGTTCGCCATGCTTCTCGACAGATTCGACAGTACGCAACTTTTCGAGGTTCTTCCGAACTTCCATAACACCGTGAAGAGATTTGAAAATTTTAAAAAATCTCTTGAAAAGGACGCGTTCGACAGAGCAAAGGACGTTCGTCCCGAAATAGATTTCGCTCTTGCTCACGAGGGGATAACGAACAAAATCGTTGACCTTCTGGATAGCGGCGATATGCCTACGAGAGTAACTCATAACGACACGAAACTCAATAACGTCCTTATCGATACGACGACCGACAAAGCCGTTTGCGTTATCGATCTCGACACGATGATGCCGGGCAGTATTTGTTACGACTTCGGCGATTCCATAAGATTCGGTTGCAATCCCTGCCTCGAAGATACGCCCGAAACCGAAAAGGTTATTTTTAACATGTCGCTTTTCGAAACGTATTCAAAGGGGTATCTCAGCGTGTTCGGCGATACGATAACGGACGTCGAACGCGAAAACCTGCCGCTCGGCGCGATTATGATGACGTATGAATGTGGAATAAGATTTCTGACGGATTATCTCGACGGCGACGTTTATTTCCGCCACACGAGAGAAAAACAGAATATCGACAGAACGAGGACTCAATTCAAACTCGTTTCCGATATGGAAAAGAGAATTGACGAGATGCTTAAAATTGTAAAAAAGTAATTTAGAGGCGAGCCGGAAAGGCTCGCTTTTTTTGATACGATAAGATGTGTTAGTTGGCCTATAAGTCGATAAAACGATATGTTTTGACTTAAACAAGTTGTTTTAACACCCTTTTTGCGGGACTTGCGCGAAATTTGAAAATTTAAAGAAAAATCGCGTAATAAACGTAAAATTCTTGACCGGTAAGCCGTGCGGGTGTAAATATATAATTGTAAATATATAGGTGTAAATATATAATTACGATTATACAGGAATAACAGAAGAGGTAATAATCTTATGTATGAAATTTTAAACGGAATAAACGGACCGGAGGACGTGAAGAAACTTTCGCTCGGCGAACTCGAAACTCTCTCCGCGGAAATCAGAGAAGCGCTTTTCAATCGCCTTACAAAGATCGGCGGGCATTTCGGACCGAACTTCGGCATTGTCGAGGCGGAAATCGCGATGCACTACGTTTTCTCTTCTCCGAAGGATAAATTCGTTTTCGACGTTTCGCACCAGAGTTACACTCATAAAATTCTCACGGGGAGAAAAGCAGGTTATATCGACGACGCGAGATTTTCTGAAGATTCGGGTTATACTAATCCCGCCGAAAGCGAACATGATTTGTTTAACGTGGGACATACTTCCACCTCGATTTCCCTTGCCACGGGGCTTTGCAAGGCTCGCGAACTTCAGAACGGAAAGTGGAACGTCATCGCGCTTATCGGCGACGGATCGCTCTCGGGCGGCGAGGCTCTCGAGGGGCTTAACGTTGCGGGATCGGAGATAAAGTCAAATCTGATAATAATCGTCAACGACAATCAGCAGTCTATTTCCGAAACGCACGGCGGACTTTATAAAAACCTCGAAGAACTCAGAAACAGCGACGGAAAATCGGAGCATAATATTTTCAAGGATTTCGGGCTTGACTATATTTACGAAAAGAACGGCAACGATATCGGCTCGCTTATCGAAGTTTTCAAAAAGGTCAAGGATATCGATCGTCCCACGGTCGTGCATATCAACACGCTTAAAGGTAAAGGCTACGAACGCGCGGTCGCGGATAAAGAGACGTGGCACTGGACTGTGCCGTTCAACAGAGAAACGGGCGAAAAACTCGTTGCCGGCGGCAGAAATTACGTTTCGGTCACACGCGAGTATATCTTAAACAAAGCGGAAAAGGACGATAAATTCGTTGTCGTCACGCCTAATATGCCCATGTGTATGGGGCTTTCTCCGGCGGACAGAGCGAAACTCGGCGAGCGGTTTGTCGACGTAGGTATTGCCGAAGAGCAGGCGGTCGCCATGGCGTCGGGAATGGCAAAGGGCGGAGTTAAACCGCTTGTAATAACCAACGCCACGTTTATGCAGAGAGCCTACGACCAGATTTCTCACGACGTTTGCATAAACGGCAATCACGTCACGATTCTTCTCAACAATTCCGCGTTCGACGGGCTTACGGACGTAACCCACCTCGGAATATTCGCTTTGCCAATTTTTACCAACATTCCCGATTTAACGGTGCTTTCGCCGACAACCGAAAAGGAATTTACGGGCATGCTCGACTGGGCTCTGGACGTCCACACCGGCGCGTCGGTTATTCTCATCCCCGGCGGGAAGATTCTTAACAGACCGCGCGCGGACGGCTTCGACGGAGCGATGAAATACGAAATCGAGCAGAGCGGCGAAAAAGTCGCGATAATCGCGCTCGGCGATTTTTATCAAAAAGGCGAAAGCCTTGCCGAGGCCGTCGAGGCGGAACTCGGGTTTAAGCCTACGCTTATCAATCCGCGCGTCGCAACGCTTGTCGACAAGCAAACGCTCGATGACTTAAAGAAAAATCACAAGGTAGTCGTAACTCTCGAGGACGGAGTTTTAAGCGGTGGGTTCGGCGAAAAAATCGCCGCGTATCTCGGCGACAGCGATCTGAAAGTTAAAAACTACGGCTTGAATAAGGTTTTTTACGACAGATATAAGCCTGCCGAACTTTTAAAAGAACTCGGCATTACGAACGAAAGCATAATAAACGACGTCAAAAAATATCTGTAAAAGGTAAAACAAAAGACGGGCTTCGGCTCGTCTTTTTTATGCGTTGCGTTTGTTGTTGATTGTGATTTTATGCGATTAATCGGCTTATAGACGGGTTTATTCTTCGTTTACAAAGAAATTGCCGCTATTTTCGGCAGGGGAAACGTCGTCGGTGTCGGCAATGTATTTATTGCCGTCGCGATAAAAATTCACCTTAACTCCCGGGCGGAAGTTTTCGGGCGAGCCTGTATAAAACTTCGCTGTGAACGTTTCTCCGTTTTCATCCGAGCAAACGATCGTAACCGGCGTTTTGCCGAGAATTCTCGTGTTTGATTTCACGGTCGATTCGTCGATAGTCGTTTCCATTTTTTGTCCGCTTGCTTTCAGTTTTTCAAGTTTCGATTTTTTAATTGCGGTTTTTATCGGAATGATTAAGAAAGCGATCAGAACGCCGCCCGCGATAAAGCATAAAACGCACGGAAGAAACATTGCTTTTCCGTACACGAAATTTTCGGGGTTGCCCGGCATGTATCGTATGGGAACGGTTTGCCCTTCGCGCATGGACGACGTGTAAGCGCCGAGTTCTCCCTCGACGATTTTTCCTTCTGCTTCGAATCTTACGTAAACGTAATGATTAGTCGATTCGTCCGTCGGCGAATAGTCTGTTTCTATCCTTGTAATCACGGCGTAAGTTTTTATGCCGTTCGATTTATAGTCGATATTTCTTACAAGCAGAAATGCGCCTATCATAATAAAAAGTAAGGCGGAGATACTTGCCAGGACGATAATTTTTTTATCGGACGTATTTTTTTTCATATTGCAAGTATACGATTGTTTTGCAAAAAAGTAAACCGATTAACGGGATATAATTTTGTAAATATTAAAGTAACAGGTCACTTTGTTTATATATCGTCGTGTTTCGGGGAATGGTATGTCTTTTTCTGTAAGCGGCGAGCCTTTTTCTTTTTTCCACAGTTTCACGTTTCCTTCGCCCGCGTTGTATGCGGCGAGAATTTCCTCGCGGTTATCGAATTTTTCGGCAAGGTAGGCAAGATAAAAACAACCGAGTTCTATATTGTCCCCGGGATTTGTCAGGTCGAATTTTCTTCCCGAAAAGAACTCTTTACTCACGTATTCCGCTGTTTTTGGCATAATCTGCATAAGCCCGACCGCGCCTTTAGAGGAAACTTTTTCCTTGTCGAAGCCGCTCTCGGCTTTTATCACGGCAAAAACGAGCGATTCGTCGAGATTGTATCGCGCGGCGTTGTTCTTAACGTTTTCCGCGTATTTCAAAGGAAACCGCAATTTTATGCAAGCGCAGGCGGCGAAAACGACTGATATTAAAATCAATAAAATAACGAGAATTTTTTTCATATTCATCGATAAGCCGCGAGCGTTTTAAGGTCCGAAATTATATAAAGTTTGAATTTATATTATATATAAATTAATCGAAAAACAATTTTTCCGGTAATCGTTTGACAGTCGGCGGTCGGACGGGTTATAATATTATAGTTATAAAATGCCTTATTTTTGACGTCACGGAGGAGCAAATGAACACAGAAGGCGAAAAAGGAAACAGAATACCGTCCGGTTGCGCGATAGCCGGTGTGTTTTCCGAAACGGGAGAAAACGTTTCGGGTTCGATTATAACAGACGCAATGCGCACCATGCGCGAGCGTTCCAACGGACTCGGCGGAGGTTTTGCCGGTTACGGAATTTATCCTCAGTATAAAGATTATTATGCTTTTCACGTTTTTTATGCGGATAAGGAAGCGAAAAAGGCGTGCGAGGATTATCTTGACGAAAAATTTGAAATAATCAACCTTTCAAAAATCCCGGTCAGAAAGAATCCGCGCATAACCGACGAACCTCTTATCTGGCGTTATTTCGTCATGCCCGACCATAACCTTCTTCGCGACAGTCAACTCGACGAACGCGAATACGTCGCCCGCCGCGTGATAAAAATCAATAACGAAATAAAGGGCGCTTACGTCTTTTCGAGCGGAAAAAACATGGGCTGTTTCAAAGGCGTAGGTTATCCCGAAGATATAGGCGATTATTACAAACTCGAGGAATATGCCGGTTACGGCTGGACGGCTCACGGAAGATATCCTACGAACACGCCCGGCTGGTGGGGCGGCGCGCATCCGTTTTCTTTGCTCGATCTTACGGTTGTTCACAACGGCGAAATTTCCTCTTACGACGCGAACAGGCGATTTATCGAGATGTTCGGTTATAAATGCACGCTTCTGACGGATACCGAAGTCATAACGTACGCGCTTGATTTTCTCGTCCGCAAAAAGGGGCTTACCATGTCCGAAGCGGCGGCTGTCATTGCCGCGCCGTTCTGGACGACCATCGAGCATATGCCCGAAGAAAGACGCGTCGTGTGCGAATATCTCCGAAAGGAGTTCCCGGGGCTGCTCATGACGGGACCGTTTTCGATTCTCGTCGGATGGAACGGCGGAATGATGGCTTTGAACGACAGGCTGAAACTTCGTTCCATGGTCACCGCAAAAAACGGAAGCAGAACGTATTTCGCGAGCGAGGAGTGCGCCATAAGAAGAATGGACGAAAATGCGGGCGGTTTGTTTGCTCCGCGCGGCGGCGAACCGGTGATCGTTACGCTCAAAGGCGAAAAGTCCGATCCGCCGATAACCAATCTTAATTGTTTTGCGGAGGGTAATATAGATATATGAGTTACGTTTACGCCGATTACGAAGTGAAAAGGGATTTGTCGAGATGTACGCTTTGCGGAGCGTGCGTAAAGCAGTGTTTCAACGGCGTTCATACGCTTGTTGACACGGGAAACGGGAAAAAACTTGTTTCCGACGAGTCAAAATGCGTCAATTGCCACAGATGCGTGAGTTTATGTCCCTCGCGGGCGATAAAAATCGTTAAAAGCGATTTATGTTTCAAAAGGAACGATAACTGGAGCGATGCGGTTATCAAGGAGATATATAAGCAGGCGGAAAGCGGCGGCGTGCTTCTTTCGTCTATGGGCTGCCCCGAGAAATACCCCGTGTATTTCGATAAAATACTCATCAACGCTTCGCAGGTAACCAATCCGTCCATTGATCCGCTCAGAGAGCCTATGGAAACCAAAGTTACGCTCGGCAAGCGTAACCGCGATATTAAACGCGATAAAAACGGCCACATAATCTGCGATTCCTCGCCGCGGCTCGATCTCGAATTGCCGATTATGTTCTCGGCAATGAGTTACGGTTCGATAAGTTACAACGCGCATAAAAGCCTTGCTTTGGCGGCGACGAAACTCGGGACTTGTTACAATACGGGAGAGGGCGGACTTAACAAGGACTTTTTTGAATACGGAAAAAATACGATAGTGCAGGTTGCGTCGGGCAGATTCGGTGTTTATAAAGAATATCTCGAAGCAGGCGCGGCAATAGAAATAAAAATGGGGCAGGGCGCAAAGCCCGGCATCGGCGGACATCTCCCCGGCGCGAAGATAACCGAGGACGTATCGATGACGCGTATGATTCCCGTCGGAACGGACGCGATTTCTCCCGCTCCTCATCACGATATTTATTCGATAGAGGATCTCAAGCAACTCGTTTACGCCCTCAAAGAGGCTACGGAATATAAAAAACCGATAATCGTTAAGGTTGCCGCCGTCCACAACATCGCCGCCATAGCGAGCGGAATCGCGCGGAGCGGCGCGGACATAATCGCTATAGACGGTTTCCGCGGCGGAACGGGCGCCGCGCCTACGAGAATAAGAGATAACGTCGGCATACCCGTCGAACTCGCTCTCGCTGCGGTCGATTCGAGGTTGAGAGAAGAGGGAATAAGAGAAAACGTTTCGCTCGTCGCAGGCGGCTCGATAAGAAGCAGCGCGGACGTTGTTAAGGCGATCGCTCTCGGCGCGGACGCGGTGTATATCGCAACTTCCGCGTTGATCGCGCTCGGTTGTCACCTTTGCAGAAATTGCCAGTCCGGCAAGTGCAACTGGGGTATCGCCACGCAGATTCCCGAACTTGTCGAAAGGCTCGACCCTGAAAAGGGAAGCGAAAGGCTCGTCAATCTTCTGACCGCGTGGGATCACGAAATCAAGGAATTTATGGGCGGAATGGGCATCAATTCCATCGAGGCTCTCAAAGGCAACAGACTTATGCTTCGCGGCGTTGGCTTAAACGAAAGAGAACTCGCGATTTTAGGCATAAAACACGCCGGTGAATAATTTGCGGAGAGCAAGTTAATACAGGGCGAATTATCGGAGAAAATAATGAAAACAATAGATTGTAAAAACCTCGGCTTTGCCGAACTTAATTCGCTTATTCGCGAAGAGAACGAAGTTGAACTCGTCAACTGCGCGGGGCAGAGATTTATCGGCGCGGGAACGGAAAACAAACGCATTGTGATAAAAGGCGTTCCGGGTAACGGACTCGCCTCGTTTATGAGCGGCGGCGAGATAACCGTTTTCGGCAACGTGCAGGATCAGGTTTGCGACACTATGAACGACGGAAAAGTCATCGTTCACGGTTTGGCGGGCGACGCGTCGGGTTACGCCATGCGCGGCGGCGAGATATATATAGAAGGAAAAGCGGGTTACAGAACGGGTATTCATATGAAGGAATACGGAGATAAAAAGCCCGTGATAGTCATAGGCGAAACGTCGGGAAGTTTTCTCGGCGAATATCAGGCGGGCGGACTTATCGTGGTTCTCAATTCCGAAAACAGTTCCAAGCCGGTCGGCTTCTTTTGCGGAACGGGTATGCACGGCGGAAAAATCGTCATAAGAACGGAAACGGAGCCGCAGAACGTTTCGCCGAAAATAAACGTGAAAATTGCGGGAAAAGAAGATCTCGCCGAGATAGAAAAATACGTGAGCGAATTTTGTAAATATTTTTCAAGAAACAAAAAAGAGTATATGAAATCGCGTTTTTACGTTCTCACGCCCGATTCCAAAAACCCGTATAAGGAATTATACGTGCATAATTAATAACTTTTCATAACGCGCGCAACCGATTTGTTTATCGGGTTTATTCCCTGCCGCCGGACTGCCAGCGGCATTTTAAACAATTTGTAAAAAAATCAAAATCAATTTGAAAATTTAGTAAAAAATACTTGACAGATTTTGGAAGTAAGAATATAATTACGATAAATGTTTTAAAAAGTCGTGAAATGCGCCGGTAAAAAGTGTTACGGATTATGTTTTTTGAGCGGCATCGGATTTTATTTCTTTTTTTCAAGCGTTTTTCGGCATAAAGGGGGAAAATAATGAAGGGTGTTTTTATTGAAAGCGATGATTCCACGGACAAACTCGCGGAAAAGTTGAAGTTTTGTTGCGGTATCGATATTTACAAGGCGGTCGCGCCCGACGATTCCGGTATTTGTTCGATAGTCAACGCCGATTACGAATTTATTCTGGTCGGCGAGGAAACGTACAAATCGATATTTTTTGAATTATCCACAAAGCTTTCATGGTTTCATATGAGAACGGGAACGATAAAATACGTCAAAGGCTTTTCCGTTTACAGATTGTATCATATCTGCAAAGGAGATTCGGAAAGTATGTTTCCCATAGGGCTTTACACCCGCGAACTTAACGAAAACGCGATCGTCGATTTTTTCAGGCGTACTCTCGCCGCAAACGACAACGGTTTGCCTGCAAAATTGAGCAGATTTTTCACCAAGATAGGCTTATCGAGGACTTTGAAGGGTTACGAATACCTGATCGAAGCATCGAGGCTTGTTGCTGTCGCGCCGGAACTTCTCGGTAATCTCACGAAAGGGCTTTACCCGCTTATCGGCAACAAATTCGGAGTAAGCGGGAGCGTTGTCGAAAGATGTATAAGAAACGCCGTTGATTCAACGGTGAGCAAAGGAAAATTCTGCGAGGACGCAAACTCTCTTTACGGAGGAAATTTCGGAAAATACGAAAAGCCGACAAACGGCGAGTTTATTTCTTTCATAAGTCTTATTTGAATTTTTCACGCGGCGGCAAAATACGGAGCGTAATCTTTAAAAAAAATAAAAAAACTAAAACTCACTTCCGGGAAGAGGTTTGTTTTAGGTATGATGTGGTGGGGCGGCAAGAATTTGCTTTGCAAATTGACGCTCGACGGCGCATTTAGTTTAGCGATAGAAATCAGGTTTCGGTTGAGCCGCGTACTCGCGTCAAAGTCCCCACCAATGCCAGCCAAGAATAAAACAAACCTTGCCAAAACGCCGCAATTTCCGCGTTTTTTGTCAAATTCTCACTTGAAGTACATATAGTACGTCTGCGTTCGCCTTTGTCAAAAATCATCAAAAATATCGGCGTTTTGGTCGTTTGCGAGTCTGACGGCGAATTTTTAGGCTAAGACGAGGCACGCGAACGGGTTAATACTTGACGTATAAGCCGCG